>CAZCNN010000005.1:0-50199 GCA_964500505.1 uncultured Bdellovibrionales bacterium
TTGCCAAAAAGCTCTTATCAGAGAGCTTTTTGTGGTATACTGTAGGAGTCTATGCAAGAGAAAAAACGAAAGGATAAAACCACGTCACTCCCAGAGCTCACCACTTCGGTAACGGAGATTCTGGTCGCCAACGGCCGATCTTTTCAGCCGTTTATCCGAACTTTTAGCTACACGGGTGAAAACGTCACCAAAGCCGGTCTCGGTACCCTGGTCGGCGTTTTTGAGATTGACGATCAGTCCGAGGACTCCGCCTATATCGTCAATTTCCTCGCCTCCGTCGCCAAAAAAGAATACTTCAGTAACCCCCGCCGTGGAGCTATTGAGAGTTTTGAGGCTGCCCTCCACAAGATTAACCTCGCCCTCGCTGAGCTGGTGAAGCACGGCAACATCACCTGGCTCGGCAAGCTCCATGGTGCCCTCGGGGTACTCGAAAAGAACAACCTCCATTTTTCGGTCACCGGCCAGTCCAAGATCCTTCTCCTCCGAGGAGAGAACCTATCCGATATCAGCGATGGCCTCGCGTCTGACGAATCCTCCATCCACCCCATCAAGACATTTGTCGAGGTCTCGAGCGGTCGCCTCATGGCCGAGGACCAAGCCCTCCTCACCTCGCCCGAGCTCCTAGCCCTCTTTTCACTCGAAGAACTCTCCCGCCACGCTGTCAGGATGGATCGTGAGCGCTTTACCCAATTTCTGAAAACAGCTCTCGTCAATGAGCTCGACATGGCCGGCCTCATCGTGACTGATGTCCATGAAGCTGATACCCTCGTCTCACCGGCTCCAGAGAGCCAGCCCAAAGTCGAAGCAACTGCCCCGGTCCGAGTCAACAACGTTTTTAGTCAGTCAGCCTTTGCCTCCAAGAAGCCGAGCGAAGCCCCTTCGGTTGAAGACGTTCTCATCGAGAAGCATATCGAAAAAGAAGAATACATCGACAATAAAACCGGCCACATCTACGTCCAAGGCGATACTCCCATCGCGTCCGACCAGCACCCCTGGCTCGAAGCACTCAGTCTCCGCAGTGAAGAATGGCTCCGTCTCACTCGGGTCACTCTTGCAAATCAAGGCAAGAATCTGCGCAAACTCGGCAAACGTACCAGTCTCGGGTTTACCGCTCTCGGAGAAAGTACCGCTGTACTCGGGCGACGTACGGGCCGAGTGTTTCGTCGTGTCTGGCGCAAAATCGCCGAGGCTCAAGCCAAACGAGCCGAAGAACGAGCTACCCGGGCCCGCCTCGAAGCAGAAGAACGCGCCCTCGCTGTACCACCAGTTCCCACCCCTATCACGCCTCCTCGTATCACTGACATTCCCCGTCCTACCCCTCTTGAGGCGCCTGACGAGGTAATAACTGAAACAGTTGAGGCGCCAGGAGAACCAACACCACCAGAGGTGTCTCCTGAGACGGAAATGCCCGATTTCTTGAAGGAGCGCCTCGCTTCCTTCTACCAGCGGCAGAACGCCAGCGTTTCCTCTATCCCTGATGAGACTCAGACAGAACAACTGCCCAAAGAGCAGATGACGCTCCTACGCTTTGATTTCGCCCCATGGTGGCAGGGAGTAGTGGCACGCATCGATACGGTGAGCACCGCGACCAAACGACACGCGACACAACTCCTCACCAGTCTCCGGCGACTCCGCTTGGGCCACCTGGTACAGCATCTCTTGCGACATACCTGGTCCACCATCGCCCCCCGCCTTGGGCAGGCCCGGACTACTTTCCTCTGTCTCCCTCGTCCATACCAGATTGGTATACCAGCCACCGTAGTGCTTATCCTCTTCGGTGTGGGCTATATGGTCTTCCGTCCTACCACGAGTGATGCTCCGACCCCGACTCCAGTCGTTGCCACTCCTCCTACCACTCACCCAGCAGATCCCGGCGAGACCAACCAGAACATGGGTGAGCTCACCGTAGCCATCGCCTCGCTTGACGGTATGGTCTCGTCACTTATCTTAAACGACGAGCTCTACATCATCATGCCTACTGGCGTACGGACCTTAAGTGGCGAGACCTATCCACTCCCGAGTGGCCGAGTACAGTTTGCCACCGCTATGAATGACCTCCGTCTCATCTTTGTCGCGACCGATCGTGGCACCCTCTATGCTTGGAGTCCCATTACCAAGAAGTATATTGAAAACACCCTCCCCCTCGAGGCAAAAAATGGTCTCTCAGGTATCGGGAGCTACCTCACCTATCTCTACGTCCTCGACAGCGCCACCGACCAGATTTACCGATTCCCTCGGGCTGAGGGAGGCTTCGGGGCTGGTACGCCCTGGCTCCGAGATTCGGTCACGATTGAGCCGAGCACGCGACTCTCGGTCAATGAAACGCTCTATCTCATGCTTGACCCGGCTACTATCCGAGGCTATTTCCGTGGTCGCGTGAGTAGCACCTTTGAGAGTCCAGCTGATGGCATGAGTATCGTCAGTCTCTATACCTTTCCCGGTCTCCAAAACGTCTACGGCCTCGATGCCCCACACCACCGCATCCTTATCTGGAACCAAGATGGTCGCCTCATCCGCGAACTTTCCCACGAGAAGTTCTCCGATGGTCGCACCCTCTCCGTCAATGAGAAAAACGGCGAACTCTTCATCGGCACCGCCGATGCCCTGCTCTCCTTCAAATTGAAGTAGTTGTTGGTCATAAAAAAACCGTGCCTGGCAGTGCCAAACACGGGAGTTGAAGTTGGTCAGGCTTCTGCGGACTCACTGGTCGTCGAGTCCTCGAATTCTTCGTCGTACTCATCCTCGCGCATCGGCCGGCAATCGATGAGAATGCCATCCGCCTGCGCGCCGTCCCACTTGAGCAGTTTTCCGGTCCGCCGGCCACTGTTCATGTGTTGGACGAGCTTGGCGTAGAGCATCTCGTTCACCGCAGACGACGAGCTAGCGAGCTCGACGACGCCGGGATCACGAATCGGGAACTGCCGGAGCTTCGCCAAATCGACCTGCTTCACTCATATAAAAAATGGCTACAAAGAGCCATTTTTAGTTTCTTCACTATTTAAGGAAGAATCGAATACTACTTCACCACAGCGCCTTGAGCGAGCTGCATACGAGACATGATTTCGCGATTGACGATGGTGGCGTCACGACCATAGCGGAGACGGGAGAGTTCTTTGAGGGCATTGGCTACCTCTTGGTCGCCATGAGTCGGCGCAAAGGTCTTCATGTTAAACGGCTTGGTGAGCTCGTTATTCATGAGGAGCCGAGCAAAACACTGGTAGTTATCGACGTTTACGATGTCGTTCGCAGTAAAGACTGGCGCAAACTGCTTCTCGAGAAACTCGGCATCCTCTGGCCCGACTCGGAAGACAGTGAGTGATCCGACGTTTCCGAACACAGCCTTGGAGATTTCCTCTTTGAGCTGAGCGATGAACTGATGGGCGAGGATAAGGACGAGCTTGTACTTGCGAGCCTCGGAGAGAATCTGGGCGATAGAGTTCGTGGTCACGTTCTGGAACTCATCAAGGTAGAGATAGAAGTCGCGTCGCTCTGCCTCGGGAGTATCCACCCGTGAGAGAGCCGCCATCAATATCTTCCCTACAATCACCATGCCGAGGAGTTTGGCGTTGATTTCACCGATTTTCCCCTTAGAGAGATTGACGAGGACAATCTTGCCACTATCCATGAGCTCGCGGAAATTGAGCGTACTCTTCTGCTGAGCGATGATCGGGCGCATCATGTCGTTACTGATAAAGGTCGTCAGTTTGGACGTGATGTAGGGTACCATGTTGGCGAGTGACGCCTCTCCCCCAGCCTTCTCAGCCTCCTTCATCCAGAAGTCACGCACAATCGGATTGGTACAGTGCTCGAGCTTGTAGCGCCGGAATTCTTCATCAGCCAAGACCTTGGGAATCTCCATGAGGGTCGAGCCACTCTCGGGGTGCTCCATGATAAGGAGCATGGCGTTCCGGATATACTGTTCAAACATCGGGCCACCGGTGGCTTTCAAGTCATAGAGCTGGTCAAAAATACCGATCATCTCGTTGATGACGAACGTCTTCTGCTCCGGATGAGCTGGGTCATACTCAAGCATGTTGATACCAATCGGTCGCTCGACATCGGACGGATCAAAGATGATGACGTCCTCGGCTCGTTCTTTCGGGATGGCCGTCAAGATATCCTCGATGGCGTCACCATGGGGATCAATAAAGCAGAAACCCTTGCCGGACTGAGCGTCTTTTTTGGCCATTTCCTGGAGGTAGTTCGACTTACCGACACCGGTCTGCCCGATGACATACATGTGACGACGCCGATCGGTATCGGTGATGCGGATATCGGACTTGGTGCCCCGGTACTCGTTGTACCCGAGGAGGATCCCCTCAGTCGGGATATTGACCGGTGGCGGAGCAGCGCCGGCTTTGAGCCACTTGATCTTGGGCGTCGCGGTCGTGGAGATAGGGAAATGAAAGATACTGGCGAGCTCCTCGACGTTAAGTATCATGACACTCTCATCGTCAATGTTGCGGAAAATATAGTCATAGACCGCGGTCTTACTCTTGACTCGCTTCTTGATCCGGAAACTATTGACCTCGGGGTTCTCAAACTGCCCGAATGCATTCTCGAGGTGCGCCACAATCTCCTCGGCCCGTTCCTCTGTCGCCGCGGACGCCAAGAGCCGGATATTGACCCGAAACGCCGTCTTACTGGTCTTGCCGTCGATCGACTTCACGAGCTCCTGCTCCTCGGGAGTAAGTGATACGGTCTTTTTTTCTTCTGGCACAGTTGGAGTTTTCTTCGGTGGTGCGAGCGCCGAGACCATATTCTTGCCCAGACCCGCGGTAAGAGAGTCACCCTTGCGAGCATCCTTGAGGCGTTTGCCCTCTTGCATACGCTGAGCGATTTTGTGGCCCTCGCCCCGCCAGGCCTTGCCAGCTGGCGAGAGGAGGATCTGGATAGCGGCTCCTTCGGCCTCGGTCGCCAGTTTGGAGAGAGAATTCGATATTTCATTCAAGGGATCGACTCCGAGGTTACGGTAGGTCCGAAGTGGGAGAGCATGACTCTCTTTGAGTTCGAGGATAGAGACCGCGGCAAAGCTCCCGGGAGAAAAGATGGTATAGTCAGTCACCTTTTCTACCACTGCATGCGGAAAAAAGCTATGAATCTGCTTCTCCGCACTCTCCCGATAGCGCTTGGGCACCGAGAGATAAAAAAATATTTCTTCAGACGAGGAAGGATTGGCGATTTCAAACACGATATTGGGCGCCTCAAAAAACATCTTCTTCAAGAAGTTGCCAGTGGGCTTGAGCGAGGCGAGCGAGGTCAAGAGTTGCTCCATGGCGGTGATCTCATCTTTCCAGGCTTCAGCGTTCTGCGCTTGACCCTCACCCTCCTTCTGGCGGAGCACCCGAATCACCTCGAGGTCCATGTTGAGCGACTGGTTGACCTGGTACCGAAAGCGAAAGAAACTCCGCACCACAAGAAAAATCCCGCTGGTGAGGGCAAAGAAAGCAAAGAGGTACGCGAGTGGCACCAAGACGATATTGAGGTCAAACGTCACTTCCATATTTGATGTTTGTTTTATGCTATTTTGTCCCTACTATTCTTTTTCGATCAAGCCCTTCTCCAGCAGTCCGTCATAGAATTTGCCAGCCAGTTCATCATGCATCCGATCGAGCGCATAGTAGTCCTTGAGGGATCGAGCCACCTTGACCGCATGGACGACGCCCTTGGTGCCAGCGAGGTCGAGAAGCTTCTGGACCTTACTCTCCTCATCAGTCATGGCACCAATATGCTTGGCATCGAGGATGACCGTATCCTCATGGTCATCATCAGCTGGGGTCGCCTGCTTGGTTGGAGTCACTTTGGAGAGGAGTTCACGATAGGCCTCGGATGCCTTTTCTGGCACCGTCTCGGGAGCAAACGGGGCGTCCATCACTGGTGGCACGCTCCCCTCTGGGGCGCCCACGACACTCTCAGGTGACGAGACTGGGGCTACTTCGGGCAGTTTCTCTTCTGGTATATTCGGCATAGTCGTACAGAATAGTGTGAGGGATTACAGCGCTTTGGTCATTTCTTCTTTGAATTGAGTGGCGACATCACGGACAAAGACATCGTACCCCGGAATCTTGGATTCAAAAAATGCTTCGATTTCATCCTGTTTGGCTTCACGATCAAGGAGCGCCTCGTACTCTTTGATGCCTTCTTCCCCAATCTTGTCCATAGTGGCAAGGAACACCCGTTTGAGGAGCGCTTCGCCCATTTTTTCCAGGAGCTCATCCCGTTTATCGTCAGGGATTTGTTCGAGGTGAAACGCCTTGATCAATTCTTCCCGCAATTGTGCTTGGTCGAGAGCCATAGTGTTCTCTGCTTAAATGATTGAATTACGTCTCCCCACAAGTACCGAGAAAAATTCTCGTTCCTTCCCAGTAGTGAGGGCGAGATGAGCGATGCGACGAGTATACTGATCCACATTCTCAACTGGTCGAGGCAATCCTGCAGTCCCAAAGAATCGCGGATCCTGAGCCAATGATACCAGGCGCACCACTTGGTCCACCTGAGAAGGATGGAGCGGAAAGGCATCTCGGTTGAATCGCATAAATCGACCGCTATGGAGTTCGGAAAACCGCTCCGTGATTCTGCCCATCTGGACGTAGCCCATCGCGCCCCGATTGATAGTATAGTCAAACGGTGCGTTCATGCGGGTATCTGCCATGAGCTGAGGCGTCAAGAATACTGACTTACGTATGTCACCCGTCATCTGAAGCATCATCTCCCTCTTCACCTCTACTGGTGCCTGCTCATAGGCGCTCGTGACCACGGCTTTTGCTTCAACAGCTTGGGAGGCTGCGAATTCCTTAGCGGTGTAGGCGTTCCGTACGTCATCATAGCTCTGACCAGGCAGAGAAGCAGTAGTGATCCTATCCTTGGCCAGCTCATCAGCTATCATCTGATCTTCTGCTAACTTCAGTGCCTTCTGTTCCTCTGGGGTATACCCATACTGCACCCGATCCTGCCCGATCATCTCATCCTCGGCTCCCTTCATAGCAGCATCCAACTCCGCCGGACTCAAATCACTTGAGGCTGCCGTAACTACTTTACTCACCTCTTTCGCGGTTGCCTCCAATGTCTCACTAACATTCGGTACAATCGGTGCTCCGACTGATTTGCCGTCGAGAGCATCCTGTATTTCTTGTGGTGAGAGCAGCGCTCCAAAGTCTATCTTGTCCCCAGGCTTGATGAAGTCCAGATTGACACGACCATCAGGCAGTCCCTTCGGAAAGCCCAACTGAGCCCGCTCAGCTGGCGACATGGCATCTAGCTTCTCTCGCATCGCATTTTGCATGAGCTGAATCGCACGATTCTTGTCGCCCTTGAATCCCTCGGGCAACCGATTATCAAGGATACCCCACAGACCCCGCTTGCCATCGGCTCCGGTCACTTCATAAACCTTTTGTAGCGACGCAATCTCTGGTTTGACCACTTGCGTAGACGCTAGTTCCACTTTGGGCGCCACGGCAGGTGTAGCAGCTCCCGGGGCCGATGGTGCTCGCTCTGGCGCGAAAGCAGTAGTAGGAGCTGATGAAGCAGAAGCTGGGGTCGCAGCGACAGAGGCTCGCTCAACCACTGGTGCTGAAGCACCTGCTCCTGGTGGCCTAATACCACGCTCTCGCATGACCCGCTCCAAATCCCCCGCCTGTTCTGCTGCACTCCGCCCTCCAGGGAGCCACTCACGGAAATGAGAAGCTCCATATGATATACCCAACATCCCGGCGACAGAAGCTCCCCAGACTGCTGAGCGTCTGATGATATCTTGATGCTTTCGTGCTTGGAATTTCTCATCAGAGAGCTTGATATCTCGCTTCAAGAAATTGTCAAGAAGTTCAAAATCATACTGCGTGTGCTCCTTATTTTGCTCAAGAATTTTGAGGTCATTTGCTTGCTCTTCCTCCATCTGCTTCAATCTCTTATTCTCCTGTCGAGTAAGTACTGCGGTATCAATCGTCATGGCAAGTCCAGCAGTAGAAAGCGCACGACGTATCCCAACGAGTCCACCAGCTACGGCCGCTCCACCAAAAAACCCCGCCCCCAAGGCAACGCCAGCCAAAGCAAATTTCTCCAAACGAGAACGTTTGTTATAAAAACGCCCAATCTGTTCTGCTAGTGTAACTCCTCGTTGTAGACCATTTACCAACTCTCTACCCACTTTGACCATCGAAGTCTCTTTCTCAGGATTCCGCGATGAAAACTTCAAGTTTTCAATTTTTACCTGATTTCGAGTCTCGGCAAGCTTTATCTGCTCATCGTATTTGAAGTAACGAAGCATCCCAGCCATCCTCTCACGGAGAGCCTCTGGTGAAAGATTGCTCGCTTTAATCAGCGCCAACTGCGCCTCCTGCAAATTCATGAGCGCGCGCTCATACCGACCACGTGCTGACTCAGTATCAGAATCACTCGATTCCTCACTTAAATTTTTCCCAAAAAAACGTCTAATTTTCTGCCAAGCTGAGTTTTGTTTGTAATCAGTTGTGACATAGTCCAAACGCATCTCCCCAACCGTGGTTATTAGATCTTCAATAATTTTTTCTGAAGCTTTAGCTGAGTCATCTGTCTCCTTTGATTCTTCGCCCGATTTGGGAACTTCAATCTTCGGGCCCGTTCCAGCTTCTTCCAGAATATAACCATCTCCTCGAAGCTCATTCATTAACTCATCGACCAATATTGATCGTACTGTCATCTCTCCGGGATCAGAACCCTTGATGACTGTTGTTTCAACATCAACTTTTGGACCATACGCGCTCAGGTCGTGACTCACAATGGCAATCCTGGTACTCCCATCAGGAAGTGTCTTGATCCATACATCACCCTCATACAGTTCATCATAATTACGTGGGTCGCGGCCACGGAGGTCAGGATTCGGTTCTTTGGGAACTGTTTCAACTCTCTGCCATTTTTCTAGCTCAGCATTGTTTTTTACATCTTCCTCAGAATAGATAGCTGGGCCTGCATTATCAACACCTTCATCAGTTATCCAATACAAACCAGAAAGACCATCCCTCTCAATAGTTACCAGACCACGATTACCTTTGTAGGTAGCCTGCTCACCCAGCCCAAGAGGTTGAAAAGCGCGCGCTACATCAAATGTCGCGTCTGGCGCAGTGAGACTGTCGAGATTGATATCGACACGTGTTGACTCAGAAAAATTCAGAGAAGAGCCACGCGCAAAACTTTTATCCCTCAGTTCTCTTTGGAGTTTTTGTCTAGTCGTCCCAAAAGTCTCATCACTCTTTGAGCCATCCTTAAAATTTGTTTTGAGATGAACTTCTACCCGGTCACCTTCCAATCGAGTGATTCGAATGCCCTCTGTTTTCCCATCAACCGTCCGCTCAAAAACATCTCCTTCATGGAGCTCAAAGAGTTCTTTCTGATCACTTTTTTCAAGGATTGCCTTCGCTTTTTCTTCGAAAGCGCGCACTTTAGCCTCATCAGGCTGAATGTTAAGTTCGACAGACAACTTTACAGCTACTAGTGCTAATGCTCTTGATTCATCAGTATTTTTTTGTACGAGCTTATCAAACAGGCTATTTACCCTCTCCTTCTGATCCAGTTTCTCAAGCCTCAGCGCAATCATCACTGCGTCAGAATTTGGATCCAGGGCTGCATCGGGTGTAGCTCCACCTACATTGCGTTTAATAGGATTGACAGTCCCGAGGGGCTGGTCAGGCGCAACAGAATCATCAAGCATAGCTCGGACCTTTTCTTCAAACTCTTTTACCTCATCATCTGTGAGTTTGTCTTTTTTGGCCAATAACTGGGCCCCCTCTGCTTTGAGTACTGTCACTTCTGGCGTATCAGTATCTGGTAGCTCGCCTAAGGCACTAGCCAGTTGGCTCCGACGAACATTCTCAGCCAGAGAAGTATCCACGCCAGTCACTTTTTCAAGCTTTCCTCCTTTGGTCAAAATTTTGACAATACTCCCTCGTGACTGCTTCCCTTCTCTATTCTCCAGTCTCCCATTCCGTTTCCAAAACGATTCCCTTTGTCCGTCTTTGGCAACTACGAAAAATTCCTCTTCTTCATCGAGTTCCACCATAAAAGCTGCGAGCAAGGCTTGAGCATCAGCGTTTTCTGGTTTTGGTTTGACCTCATTCGATGGAGCCTCAGTATTCCTCGCTCCGCCACTCGCTCTTCGAGGCGCCGGAACTGCCTGATCTAAAGGAGTAACATCAGGACTAGTTCTGTGGTCCAGGCTAGCCAAAGCATCCTTCATACGAACACCCGATTGTTTGGAATGATTTCCTACCAATGCCTCCATTTCACTGGGTTCAAAAGGTGGTAATGACTCTGTTTTTTTTGGTTGCTCGCTCATAGGACTACTCACCCCCTTTATTATGTTTACTCTTGCTTTCTTGCTTCTCCAAAAATTCCTGATGAAGCTCACCGAGTACGGCTCTCAGTATCCCCTCAGCCTGCTCCGGAGTTGCTCCTCGTTTTTCAGTCAAATCTCCTTTGAGACGATTCAGTATTTTCGGTAACAGTCGTTCATCTTGTTCCCAAAGTTTAATTTTATCACGAAAGGAAATATACTTTTTACTTCTCCAAATGGCATCAGAAAAATATCGCCACTCTCCAGTAACAATCATTTTATACGTATCGATAACTTCTCTGCCTTCCGGACGTTCCAAAAAGGCATCTAGTTCTTTCCGCCAGGCAATATCCCCTCCGTCTCCGCCATCACCCTTACTCTTTCTTTCGGGCTTTGGTTTTTCTGGTGCAGCTGGCTCACCAGTACCAGTAGTAGAAGATGATGACTCATTGCCCCCCTCATCTCCCGATGAGCCTGTCAATGCTTGCCTGACTTGATCAAGTAAGAGCGCCGCCTCGAGCTCGAGGGCTTGCAAATTTGCAAGGAGCCTCTGCCTCCCCCCGAGCTTCTCGGTCAATTTCATACCATCCTGCTCCACGGACTCGGTCTCAGCCAGTATTTGAGGTACCTTTTCAGAAATACGTAACACTTCCTGCTGTAATGTATCCTTCGCGTCACTCTCCTCTGCATCACCGAGGAGGGTCATTATCTCTTTTACTGTGGTGGAAATGCGTTGCTCGGTATCAGCGGCCTCCCCATCTATCCGTGCCAACTCCTGACGAGCCACATTGTCAGCTTCAATATCAGACGAAACAGCCTCGCCACCCTGCGCCAGCCGCTCTGCATCCAAATCGACAACCACTGGAACTGATTCCTCTTGTTTTGACGCCACTGGTTCGCCTGGAATATTCGGCTTTAATCCTTTCTCAATCACAAGAGCCTTCAGCTCATCTTCATACATGGGGTTTTCTAGCAATTCTGCTACGCCAGCCACTTTATCATCAACATACACCTTGTATCTACCAGTATTGGTTTTTTCTTTTATCTTTAAACGATACCCCTTACCTGTCCATTCTTGTCCAACAGCAAATTCGAGAAATGTTATTTCTGTTTCGGACGATGGAGCGACAACTTCGGTAGCCGAAGTCTGCCTTTTTGAAAAATCAATAGCTTGGGGCTTTTCTCCCATATCGAAATATTTTTCTTTTGAATGCAACTTTGCTATAATTCTACCATAGAAACAAAAATACATAAACGCAGTGACTCATCATGAGTGACTGTCAAGACACTATGATTGCACCCAAACACTTCTCGTGGTTCGTCGGCGGTACCCTCGTCGCTATCCTCCTCCTCGCGTTCGTCGTCCGCTTCTATCATATCGAGCAAGTCCCGGTCGGACTCTATCCCGACGAAGCAGCCAACGGCGTCGATGCTGTCCATGCCATTGAAACCGGCACCTACCAGCTCTTTTACCCGGCCAACTATGGTCGGGAGGGCCTCTTTATCAACATCCAAGCCTTTTTCATCTCGATCTTTGGCAATACCATCACTGGGCTCAAATTCGCCTCGATTCTCTTTGGCACCCTCTCCGTCCTCGGCCTCTACCTCCTCTCTCGCGAGCTCTACCATAGACGTGGTGCCGGCATCATTGCCGCTTTTATGCTCGCTACTTCATACTGGGCCATCAACTTCTCCCGTATCGGCTTTCGGGCCATCATGACGACGTTTCTCCTCACTTTTTCCTTTTACTTCTTCTTCCGAGGCCTCCGTACCCATCGTTTCCGAGATTTTCTCATCTCTGGCCTCATCTTTGGGACAGGACTCCACACCTACATCGCTTTCCGGGTCGCCCCCCTCATCCTCATCATCCTCCTCCCTGTCCTCATGCTCTCCTACGAGAAGTTCCTCCGACGATTTTGGAAGCACGGCCTCGTCTTTATCCTCGGCGCTTTCCTCACCGCCGCCCCCATGCTCTATCACTTCTTTGTCTCGAATCCAGACGATTTCGTCTCACGCTCTTCGCATATCTCTGTCTTTTCTCCCGAAGTCAACCATGGTGATCTCTGGGGCACGATGGCCAAAACCTTTTCTATCTCGCTTCTCAAGTACAATTTCTGGGGTGATCAGAACTGGCGCCACAACTACCCACCCTATCCAGTACTCGACCCATTCGTGGGCACCTTTTTCCTCGCTGGGTTCCTCTTTGTCATCTGGCAGACCGTCACCCTGCTCGGTAAGAGACTGCGCGATGGCGATCGTGACCTCCGTCTCCTCCGAAACGTCTTTCTCCTCGGGTCGTTCTTTGCCATGCTCGTACCCGAATTCTTGACCGACGAGGGTCTCCCGCATGCTCTCCGCTCGATCGGCACTCAGATGCCTGTTTTTCTCATGGCTATGATCCCTGCCTTTTGGATTTATGAAAAAGCCCTCCGTTCACAGGCTGGTGCCAAGCTCGCCTTTCTCTCCATCCTCGTCGTCGCCCTCGGCCTCAGTGCCACGTGGAACCTGACCAAATACTTTATCTTCTTCCCAGCGAGCGTCCATTCGTCTGATTCTTTCAATGAAAGCTACCGTAACATGGCCTCATACCTCCTCTCCCTCCCTGATACCACGCGCAAGTACGTCCTCATCGATGAAAAGGGTCGCAATAACCGCTTTGACCTCCCGGTCTATGCCCATCCCGTCTATTACCTCACCTACCATCAAATAGACAACATGGAGATTGTCGCTGAAGACACCACTATCCGTCGCGGGAGCATCTTCCTCATGCTCAACTACAACCGCATGATCGGTGAACGCCTCCTCAAGCTCTACCCGAGTTCTTATGTACAGCACGTCGACTGGAATGGCACCACGAGAGCCGGGGGCGAATTTGACGTCATCATCATCCCTACCGCCGAAGAAATTAACTCCCACTAAATCGTCGCTATTCTTACCCTATGGAGCTCATCAAAAAGCACGCCCTCTTTTTTGTATCGCTCATTCTCCTCACTCATTTCGTCCTCTCGCTCGTGGTCTCTACCCAAGAATCGATGACCTACGATGAGCGAGCCCATATCCCAGCAGCGTATAGCTACGTCCGCTACGGGGACATGCGCCTCAATCCGGAGCACCCACCCCTCATCAAAGATCTCTCTGGTCTCTTTCTCCTCCCGCTCAACCTGGACTTTCCGATCGAGGCCGATGCCTGGCAGACCGGCTACAACGAACAGTGGCTGATGGGCGACATGTTTATCAACTGCTCTCGACCAGAGCTCGCATGTAACGATGCCGACACCATCCTCTTCTTCTCTCGCCTGCCGATTATCATCCTCTCGGTTCTCCTCGGCCTTGGGCTCTTTTGGTGGACCCGAGAACTCGGAGGCGTCCTCGCTGGTCTCATCGCTGTCACGCTCTATGCCTTTGATCCCAATATCATCGCCCACAACCACTACGTGACGACCGATCTCGGCAGTGCTAGTTTTATTTTCCTCGCTTTTTACGGCTTTGTTCGCTTCCTCAAGAATCCAACCCCCCAGACTATGCTCTTGGCTGGTGTCACGCTCGGTCTCGCTCAACTAACCAAATTCTCTGCTCTCCTCGTCCTCCCGGTCTTTGGACTCTTTGTGGTCCTCTACGCCCTCACCCAAGCGAGTGACTCATGGCGCAACCGCTTCCGCTCCCTCTGGTTCTATGCTCTCCGCTTCACAGGAGTCATCGTAGTCTCTTTTATGCTCGTTTGGATCGGCTATGCCATAAACACCAGTGGCATGCCTGCGATCAAAGTCGCCGAACACGCCGACCTCTTCCTTTCCCAGCCGAACACTCCCGCTCGCATCTCCCATGACGCCATCACCTGGATGACTCATTCCCCTATCCTTCTCCCGATGGCAGAGTACCTGGTTGGGGTAGCCAAAGTCTTTTCTCGGGTAGCAGCTGGCAACGTCCACTACTACCTCGGGACTGTCAGCGTCGACGCTCAAAAGTCCTACTTCCCAGTGGTGTTTCTCCTCAAATCCACCCTTCCATGGCTGTTTCTCCTTCTCGTGACTACTTTCTACTCACTCTACCGTTTCCATCACACCCTGAAAGACCGAGCACTCGGCCTTGGTGCCTTCTTGGCGCATTCCTTTCACAGCCGAATCGTGCAGTATCTCTCAGTGTTCTTTGTCCTCTTCTATACCTACATTAGTATCACCGGCAATCTCACCATCGGACTCCGCCATCTCTTCCCTATTTTCCCCTTCCTCTACCTCTTGGTAGCGCTCGCCCTCGCAAACCTCTACAAACGCCACCAAAGTGAGCCAGTCACGCACCAGCTCCTCGGCATCATGCTCGGACTCGTCATGTTTTCAGTCATCGCTATCCCGGTCATCTCCTACCCGAGCTATCTCTCCTACTTCAACGCTGCTGCTGGCGGTCACACGATGGGCTATCACTACGTCACTGACTCCAATTACGACTGGGGCCAAGATCTGAAGTTCCTGAAGAAATTCGTAGAGACTCAAAATGCCTGCAAATCCGGGAGCGCTCCGCTCGGCACCGACTGCACCCTTGGCGCTTATCCTGCTATTGATTTCCTCCGGGTTGATTACTTTGGAGGGAGTGACCCTCGCTACTACTTAGGCGATGCCTTTATCCCCTGGTGGGGAAGCAAACGTCCTATCGAATCAGGCTGGTATGCTATCTCGACCTTCTTCTACCAGGAAAGTCTCTACAAGACTCTTGCTCCCGGCGAAGAAAACTACTCTTGGCTCAAAGAAAAAACACCGCTCGCGCGGGCTGGTGATTCTTTCCTCATCTACTACATCGAAGAGAATAAGTAGATATTGTGCTTTCCAACAAAAATTCTCTTGGACACAAGAGAGTTGTTTGTTGGGAAAGTAGCACGCTTATACTACTCACTTTTTTTCTTTCTTCTTACTCTCTTTGGTTCCTGTCTCTGTGACTGGCGCCACTTCGGGTTCCTTGGTCTCTTTGCCCTCCTGGAACCGATAAAAGACTCTGTTTTCAGTCCGGAGGTCGATATACAAGAGGTCAGCGCGACGCTCGGCAGGGATCTCCTTATCGAGGAGGAGTGCCAGGGCATCGAGCGAAGTCTCCAGTGGGATATCGGTCGCAAAAAATATCTCCCAACCACCCTCAGTCCTGACCCGGAGTTCATTACCAAAACGCGACGTCACTCGCATCCTTTGATCAGTTTCGAGACCAAGTCTCTCCCAAAGTGCCGTACGCACCTCTCCCGGAAAAGCGACGAATTGAGGCTCAAAAATCTTGCCTTCGTTTGGGAGCGCTTGACCACTTTCATCGGTGATAGTGAGCGTTCGTACTCGATTCTCTTCTTCCTCGTACACAGACATGACTGAGCGAACGGTGCCATCTTCAAGGACATGATGGCAGGTATGAGCCGCACACCACACGATGATGTCTTTTCTTTCTGAGAGCACGACGGTGAGACCCGTCGGAAAAGTCCGCGTTACGACGACCTCACGGATGAGTGGGAAGCGTTCTCGGAGCGTCTGCTCAAGAGCGCGTGGACGAAGGAGGAAGAAGCGAGCCCGCTCTATGCGACCGAAATACCGCTCTCTCAGCTCCTGATCAAGCACCGAGGTAAATACCTCAGCCGAAACAAACTCTCGGCCAGAGACCGTCGGCGAGGCAAGCGACAGATACGGCGAAAAGAGAACCAGGTATCCGGCAGTTCCGAAAAACAAGAACCAGAGGAACGCTACTCCCATAAGGGTCAGCGTGTTTCTGGTATCCGAAACCGGGCTTTTCCGTACTTTTTTCCGAGCCGGCTGTTCCTTCTGAACAAACCGACCCCGTTCCTGCTTCAATTGTGTTTTCCACAAAAAACGCATATTTTCACTCGTCTCTGTTACAAGCCAAAAAATAGTTTTTCCAGGAGCAATCGCGCATTGCTCTGTGTCGTTTTGAGGAGGTGCATCGTCTCCGTGACATTCTCGAGGAGCGCATAGTACCGTGTGGCGAGCGGACGCTCTTTGACAGCCTTGGCCTGTTCATGAAGACCCGGGAGCCACCACTCAAGAAGCTCTACTGCTCGCTCGGTTTCACTCCCCAACCGCTCGGCGAGGGACATCCGCTCAGCGAGGGACAACGTAGAGAGTCGATAGAGTGAACCAAGGAGTTCCCGACTCGTGGCAAAGTCCTCGGGACGCTCGAGCGCTGACATGATCATACCTGGACGACCCAGTCCATAGAAAAATGGGGCGATGGCGGATGTATCACCCGGCAGACCCTCGACACCACCGCGGAGCTCTCCTTCCGAAACAAAACCAAACCGTACCCGCTTCACCCGTGAGAGCACGGTCGGGAGTATTGCCCCGACCTCATGCGTCACCAGGATAATGACCGCTGACGATACTGGCTCCTCAAGCGTCTTCAAGAGCACATTTTGAGCGGTCTCCGAGAGTCGATGAGCATCGAGAATGATAAGCACCCGATAACGCCCTCTCGCTGGGTACTGACTGAGAAATGAGAGCCCTTCGCGCACTTCTTCCGCTGGAATACTTTTTTTCTTGGTGATACCACGCTTGGTCTCTTCGAGCGGTCGGAGCACTCTCACATCATACGGAGTCGGTTTGTCCGAACTCGGCTCAAAGGATGGTTCGCCGACCAAGGCTGAAGCAAACTCAAGCGCACAGAGCGCCTTGCCGACACTGCGGGGCCCCGTAAAGAGATAGGATTGGACCACCTCTCCCTCGATTGACTGTTTGAGCCGAGCTCGTTCATGCTCGTGACCGATGATATGCATACGACACTTGAGGATTACGAAAGTCTGGAGATAGCTTCGGAAAGCTGTTGCCGAAAGGCATCCTTACTAAATTTCTTGACTGATTCTTTCATGAGTGTCGTATCATACGTCCCCTCCTTTTCGAGAAACCGACGTACCCCCTCAGCGATGATCTCGGGCGCCGAGCTATGAAACGTCTCGCCCATCCGACCATCGGAGAGGATCTCGGACAACCCACCGTATTCAAGTCCGATCACCGGCACCCCAAACGACAGCGCTTCTACCGCCACCATCCCAAAGTCTTCTTCGGATGGAAATATCAGCGCTCGCGCCGTACGGTAGCGCTCGGCCAGCTCAGTGTCTGCAAGAAAGCCCGTGAATGTAATATTGTCTTTGGCCATCCTACGAAGATGTGCTTCTTCTGGACCAGTTCCTACCACCACGAGGGGGAGACCGAGCTTGTTAAATGCTTCTACCACCGCCATTACCTGTTTCGATTTGGTCAACCGGGAAACCACGAGAAAATGATGGCGCTTTTCGCCATCACCCCGAACCTGTTTCGGGGTCTCCTCACAAAGCGATACGGGCGGGTAGATGACGGTCGCCTCACGCCGGTAGTATTTGGCGATGCGAGCCTGCGTGTAGTGAGAGTTGGCAAGGAGCACATCTGGCCGCTCAGCCGCCTGGCGATCCCAGATCCGGAGATAACTCATGAGCATGCGGGTCAAGATGCTTCTCCGTCCACGAGCACCAAGCTCCGTGAGGTAGCTCTCATGGTAGTCCCAAGCATAGCGCATGGGCGAATGGAGATAGGCGATATGAGTGGTATGAAGACGCGTGATGATTCCCTTGCTCCAGGCTCCCGAAGAAGAAATCACCAGGTCAAACTCCCGGAGGTCGAGACTCTCCACCGCAGCCGGGAAAAATGGCAGAAACAACCGGTAGCGCTTTTGGAGAAAGTGAGGTAAGCGGCCGAGCCATGAGGTTCTCATATCTCTATTTTTAAAGTGCCCTTCGACAAGCTCGGGGTTGGCAAGCAACGTATAAATCGGCGCCTCTGGATACAGAGCACACAGCTCCTGAAACACCCGCTCCGCTCCCCCGTAGGAAACCAGAAAATCGTGGACTAATGCTACTTTTTTTGGCTTCAGTTCTGTCATATTAGTCAAGAATGGTCACTATTTCTTTAGCGCAGCGCGCCCAACTATAGCGGCTCATATTGTGGGTCGCTTTTTCTATTATACCACTTCGGAGCCCCTGGTCCGACAGAAGCCTCTGTACACCCTCAGCGATACTCTCGACGCTCGTAGGGTCCACCAAAACCGCCCCCTCCCCAGCTACTTCTGGCAAGGACGAGGTATTCGACGTTACTACCGGTACCCGGACGCTCTGAGCTTCAAGGACCGGTATCCCAAAGCCCTCATAGAGTGTGGGGAACAGGAACACATCGGCGTTTCTGAGAAGCTCCCATTTCTCCTCCTCCGTCACATACCCTAATTCTCGAATATGAATGTTGAATGCTGAATGTTGAATGTAGTCACGAATACGCTCGTATCTAAAGCCAGCTTTTCCTACGAGCACAAGCTTGTGTGGAATCTGGTATTTTTCTTTGAGCAACTCAAATGCCTCTACTATTCTCACGATATTCTTTCTTTCCTCCAGTCGTCCTATAAATAATAGGTATGGTTTCTTTTTTTCGCTCTTGTTTCCTGCTTCCTGATTCATGCTTCTTGTCTGTTCGTATCCTTCTGATATCACAGCAATTTTCTCTTCCGCCACGCGATAGAGCGCCATCACATCACGTTTGGTATTTTCTGACACGCAGATGACGGTACTCGCCACCCGACACGAAAATTTGATCGAATAGTGCATGTAGATCCGCTCCCAGAGCGAGTACGCTCCAGGACAAAACTCATACTCAAGGCCATGGATTGTCACCACGGTCTTCTTTGGGTGAATGATCGGTACCGTATGAGCTGGCACAAAGAGGACATCTGGAGCACGCCAGAGCATCTCGAGTGACAGTGCAAGCTGGGTCCAAAACCGTGGTGCCCACAGCGCCCGCACCGTCCAGTTCCTCGGTAATTCAAAGTCTATCTCCGGAATACTCATTTGGAGACGACCCTCTACAAAAGAGAATTTCTTACGAACATACAAAACTATCTGTGCGTCCGAGGACAGCGTATCCCGCAAGTGTTTAATCACCTGATAGCTATACTCTTCAATCCCCGTCCTTCGTTTCAAAAAGGCCCGTGAAGCGTCTATACCTATAACACGAGCTTTTAGCTGATAGCTTTTAGCTGATAGTAATGCCATATAAAACGTATCAGATTTCTATAAGCTATAAGTTAAGACCTATTAGCTACTTCGCGAGCATGATACTTCGTTTGTAGATATCGAGATTCTCGAGCACGATACCTGTCCCCTTCACCACACAAAACGCTGGGTCATCCGCCACATAGCAAGGCACATTGATGGTCTTCGATATGAGCTGGTCGAGATAGCGGAGCTGAGCTGTCCCACCCGAGAGGACCATCCCCTTGTCCATAATATCGGCAGCCAATTCTGGCGGTGTCTCCTGGAGCACCTGCTTGATGACATTGATGATTTCGCGGAGCTCGTCTTGGATGGCTTCGGTTACTTCGTTCGAAGAGACGGTCACCGTCTTCGGGAGTCCACCCATGAGATCGCGTCCTCGTACCTCCATGTGGTCTTCTTTGACCTGAGCGATAGCAGACCCAATCTTCATCTTGATTTCCTCAGCTGTCCGATCCCCGATCGCGAGGCTGTACTTGCGTTTGATATAGTCAGAAATTGCCTGATCAATCTTGTTCCCCCCCACACGGGCACTGTGTGACGCCACGACGCCTCCGAGTGAAATGATGGCTATCTCCGATGTCCCGCCACCGATATTGATAATCATGTTGCCCTGAGCCGTATGGATGGGGATGCCTGCCCCAATCGCCGCGAGGATCGGCTCCTTCACCACATAGGCGGCCTTGGCGCCGGCCTTGAGAGCAGCATCGATCACGGCTCGACGTTCGGTCGACGTGATACCGGCTGGAATCGAGAGGACGACTTCCGGACGAAAGAGTCGCACCCGACCCGCTACCTTACCGAGGAAGTACTTGAGCATAGCCTCGGTGATGCGATAGTCAGCGATTGCCCCATCGCGGAGTGGCTGACTCGCCACGATCGTATCGGGTGTCCGCCCGAGCATCTCTTTGGCCTCATTTCCGACCGCGAGCACTTTGTTTTCCGTGAGCGAGATAGCGACGACCGACGGCTCATTGATCACCACACCCTTGCCCGGCACAAACACAAGCGTATTGGCCGTACCGAGGTCAATCCCAATTTTTCGCAAAAACAATGATTGCATGTCCCATTTCATGACACTTCTTTTCTTACAATATTGGCACCAATTTTCTGGAGTCGCTCTTCAATCCGCTCATAGCCCCGGTCCACCTGATAGATTTCTTCGATGATGGTGGTACCCTCGGCGGCCAAAGCAGCAATGATGAGCGCTACTCCAGCTCGGAGATCAAAACTCTTAATCGTTGTCCCTTGAAGTGGGGTCTTGCCGTGGATGACTACTTGGTGTGGATTGAGTATCTCCGCTCGTGCACCCATCTTGATGAGTTCAGGGATATAGGAGAAGCGTCCTTCATAGAGAGTTTCAAAGATGAGCGTATCGCCCTCTGCTTGTGTGGCAAGCACTCCAAACACGGATTGATTGTCAGAGGGCATCCCCGGATAGGTCCGAGTATCGATCCATGGCTTGATGGCCTTCAAGTGCTCCGTCGGATGGATAGTGATAGCATTGTCCGATAGAGTAAACGTCACCCCAAACTCTTTCAGCTTTTCGAGGACAATATTGAGATCATCCTCACGGGCATTCTCCACGGTGAGTTCGCTTCCGGTCACCGCTCCGAGGACGAGAAAGGTGGCGGCTTCATTGTGATCCGGCATGATGGTATAGGTCGCTCCTCCAAGGATCGCTTTCCCGACAATAGTCAGAGTATGAGTTCCGAGTCCCGTGATTTCAACGCCGAGCGCCTGAAGAAACTTGCCGAGATCTTCTACGTGCGGTTCACAGGCAGCAACCTTGATCACGGTTGTCCCTGGGAGGGTCGCCGCAAGAAGCATGGCGTTTTCGGTAGCGGTGACCGAAAGACCTTGGAGCACCACCTTGCCACTTTTCTTCTGCGTGGCATCTACGACATAACTCTTGCCATCGCCGACGATATGGACACCCAGTTTTTCGAGAGCATCGATATGTGTCCCTACTGGCCGCGCCCCGATGACACAGCCACCCGGCTGACGAATCTCAAAATGATCAACCCGGGCTGAGAGGGCCCCCAAGAGCATGATGGACGAACGGAGACGCTTGATGATTTCTTGATCTACCCGGGTCACATCAATATCTCGCGCGGTGATAGCAACCTCATGATCTCCCTGCCACTCGATGGTTGCCCCGAGACTCTCGAGGATCTCAATCATCCGAAACACGTCCTCAATCCGAGGAACATTCTTGAGCACACATGTTTCTTTGGTGAGGAGTGTCGCCGCAAGTATGGGCGTGGCGGCATTCTTGAGCCCCGCTACCGCGATGGTTCCCGAAAGCTTTTTCCCACCCTGTATTTCAAAAACTTCCATAAAATATCCCTTAAAAACCGTCCACATCACTGGCTCAGTATAGCCCGAAAAAACAGGCTTAACAAGCCTATAGAAATTTGAAACGACCAGGAGATCGTGTCTCGACTGGTCGTTCTTATTTGCCTCTATTCGGAGTCTGCTCAAAATCTCCATTTTCTACTGCAGAATTGAATTTCTGGCTACAAAATGCTCACGCCTCGTCAAGTTACCCTCCGGGTAGCCCTCCTCAGCCTTTACATTTTTCGCACAGAAATTCAATTCTTCGCTACGAAAGAGAGATTTAGAGCAGACTCCAAGGCGAGAGTATGGGAACATACCCTGCTTGTTTTTTGTGTTTTCCGCCGGCTGGCGGATTGGTTTTTATTTTTAAGGTACGTGGTGGGAATTTCCCGAGACAGAGCCCCAAGAGGCACTCTCTCGGAAAAAGAAAAAACGGGTTCACCCCGTTGTTTTCTCAAACGACTGGGGCGCCCTTTCGGACACCCCTGCTCACTTGTACATCCATTATAGCACCTCCTGACAATCTTGTCAACCCCACGTTATGGTTCAATACCTTGGAATCACGTACCCTAGATTCCAAGCCTATGTATACAACAAACCCTCACCTCCCCAGACTGCGTATGCAGGCGGTACGCCTGGTCAAGCAGTCTGGTTGGAGTACTCGTAAAGTAGCCAGATACACTGGCTTTTCTCAAAGTGCCATCGTGAAGTGGTGTCAGAAAGACAGAGAGTACGGGATGCGGAGCATCCCCACCCTCTCCTCTCGTCCCAAGAGTCACCCTCGTACCCTGAAAGAAGAGGTGGTGGAAAAGATTGTGGCAGTGAGAAAAAGAAAAGGACGGTGTGCTGAAGTCGTCCATCAAGAACTTTTAAACCAAGGGGTGAACGTGGGACTTTCCTCAGTGAAGAGGACGCTCGACAGGCAGGGTTTAACCACAAAGAAGAGTCCCTGGAAACGGTACCATTCCTCCTGTGAAAGGCCATCAGTGGCTTCTCCTGGGGATTTAGTGATGGTGGATACCATTCACCTCATGGTCAGTCCCAAGAAGAGAATCTACGTCTACACCCTGATCGATGTCTACTCGCGGTGGACGTATGCCTGGGCAGTCGAACGGATTAGTGCACGAAAAAGCATTGAGTTTGTGAAGAAGGCGGAGGCTCTGGCAGCCTTCTCTTTCTCCTGTATTCAATCGGATCATGGGAGTGAGTTCTCTCAACACTTTACTGAGAGAATCCAGATCCTCCATCGACACTCACGCTTAGGGAAGCCGAATGACAATGCCCATATTGAACGTTTTAACAGAACTATCCAAGAAGAGTGTTTAGACATGATTCCTGTCAGTGTGAGGAGACTCAACCTTGGCATCAAGAAGTACCTCCCGTATTACAACGAGGAGAGGTTACACATGGGTATTTTGCTCAAAACTCCCTCTCAGATGATTCCAAGGTATTGATTAGAATACGGCCCCGGCGATACTTGCCACAGTCTCCTGCAACCCCCTCCCATTCCCATGCGACAACATCCCGAGGTACGATGCCACTACCTCTTCTTTCCCCTCCAACTCCTCTATCCTCTTCATCATCCGTTTCTTAGTCATGGTTCTTAGGACTCGATGATCAGGAAAATGCACCCAACCTAAGAAATCTACACCAGAGGCGAGAGTTTTGATGAACACTTTGTCTGGATGAAGTTCAAGTCTGAGATTGAGCTGAAGATATGCATCTATCAGCACGAGTATGTTTTTCAACTCCTCCTTATCCTGTGAAAAAACCACAAAATCATCAGCATACCGGATGTAGTATCTGGCTTTGACGCGATGTTTCATGAACTGATCCAGCTCGTTAAGATAGATATTGATGAGGAGTTGCGAGGTCAGGTTACCAAGAGGCAAACCCAGTCCTGGAGAACCAGAGTCAAAACTCCCGATCACTCTCTCGAGGAGCCATAGGATATCCGGGTCAGTGACCCGTTTCTTGAGGATACCCATGAGCACCGCCTGATCGACCGAAGCAAAGCACTTTCTCACATCGCCTTTCAAGACAAAGACGGTCTTGGTGTGGTTTTTGGAAGCTCGACTTCCAAAAGCTCTGAAACGATCAAGGGCTTTGTGCACCCCTTTATCCACTCGACACGAGTAGGAGTGAGCGATAAATGTCCGATCAAAGAATGGATAGAGGATACGGTAGAGAGCATGGTGGAGGAGCCGGTCTCTCACGGATGCTTTGTGAATATGGCGGGGTTTAGGGTCGGAGATACGAAATGATTCATAGCCACCATGAACATAGGTTCTACCTTTCAGATCAAGATGTAGTTCGAGTATATTATCCGCAAGGTTATACTGAAACAGTTGCACATCTCGCTTGTTTTTCTTCCCTCGTACGAACTCTCCCCAAGCTAGAAGCAAGTTTTCAAAAGAAATGATATCCTGGTAGAAGTTATCCATTTTTTTCATATATGTCCTCCCAGAATACCCCCCCCCCGAAGTTGTGGCAACCCAAGCTCATTCCAGTCGTACTCAAGTTAAAAGATGCCTACGGAGTGTGGCAAGAATACCTCGTACACTTTCCGAAAGCTCGTCGATTCACTTTGGGATCAAAGATCGATGATGTTTTTCTCCTCACTATCGAGTACTGTTTCCTCGCTAGTTATTCCCCGATGACCGAAAAACAACTCCTCATTGATAGAGCTATCTCTCGAGTCGACCTTCTAAAACTTCTTCTACAACTCGCTTGGGAGACCAAGGCGCTTGATAGCAACAAGTACGCTCATCTCGCAGAGAGACTGGCAGAAATTGGCAGGATGCTTGGTGGCTGGAAACGTCAGCTCATAAGTAAAACTCCTGGTCAGAGAGACCAGGAGAAACAGGGAAAGTAGCGAACCGCCAAGAAACGATAGTTGGCATTCCAATCGTCGTCCCAGTTGTTGAGGTTCAGATTCCGCTTGGCATCGTTCCTGTTGAGGTAGGAAACGTAGCGATTGCCGTCGAGCTTGCAGGAAGATAATGTGTACCGTGCCATCCATGCCACCACTCTTTGATCCGTAACCCACAAAACCGTGGAGGAACTATCTCGGAGTTGTATCGTATTTGTAACCTTGTGTGTTACCGAGCATGGTACACCAACTTGTCTCTGTTTTTGAGAATACTCCACCAAGCACGCTTGAGAAAACCGTAGCCGTCTCAACTCTCACCTCGTGGCATGCGGACAAATTACCCAGAGTCGTAACCCTAGATTTTTCATTTGCCATATGTAGTGTAGCAGAAAAAAAGACCCGCCGTATGCACGCACACGGTGGGCAATGTCGAGAGCCCAAGATTCCAAGGGCCCAAGAGCTGTGGTCTGAAGTCAATCCGCCGGTGGGCGGACAGAGAGCGGGCGAACCGCCAAGAAACGACAGTTGGCATCCCAATCGACGTCCCAGTAGCAGCGGCACAGATACCGCTCGGCATCGTCCCTGTAGAGGCAGGAAACGAAGCGAATGCCGTCGAGCTTGCAGGAAGACCCGAGCGCCACGATTGGGAACTGACGTTGCTCTTCGGGGTAGGTTGCCCCGTAGGCCAGTTCGTGCTCGATCTGGGCCACCTGCCAGGGATTGGTCGGGTCAGCCGAGATGATGAGCTTCACCGCTTCTTCCGACGAAATGCGTCGGTTGAAATGGAACAGCTTGGTCTCGAACGTGGCCGTACCGCTCCCCTTGATCGGGAAACGTTCGGCCGTGATGTTGTCGCTGGTCCAATCGTAACGACCGGCAACGATCATCTGTTCGAAGGTTTCACCGTAGTCGACCGTGATGGTCAGGTACTGACCAACCAACGCCTGCGCCAGAACTGAACGCAAGGAAGGCCGGTTTTGACCGATCCACTGTTGCATCTCTTCGGAACTGAGTTCCGGCAGGTTTTGCAGGATGGCGGCGTGGAATTCTGCGATTTGAGACATGGTGCTTTCTCCTGGGTAGGTTTTCACCGTGCTCTAGCTCTCACGACGTGAGTTTGCCAGAGCGAAGAAATCTCCTAAAAAACCTCTTCGCTCTGGCAAACAGATGGATTTTTAAACAACATTATATTATACACCTTTTTCTCTCTTTTGTCCAGCGGAATGTATAAAAGAGGCTCAATAAAGCCTCTTTTATCTCTCTTCCCTAAAAGCTACTCGGCTACCAGCTACAAGCTCGTTTACTACTTCCCCTTCCGAACAAAGTCATAGGCAGAAAGAGCAGCGACTACTCCATAACCTGCAGAGATATTGTTCTGCTTGTACGGCATATCTGTCGCGTCACCAGTCGCAAATATACCGGGTGCGGACGTCGCGGTCGTACGGCCATCGATAATAATCTCGCCTCGTTCGTTGAGTGTAAGGAGATCCTTCACAAATTCTGTGTTCGGAATCATCCCGATTTCGACAAAGACACCCTGGAGTTCGATAACCTGTTCCTCTCCTGTTTCCGCGTGCTTCAGTCTGACACCAGTCACGGTCGTTTCACCGAGTACCTCCTGCGTCAGTTGCTTATACATAACCGTCACCTTAGGTGATGCGAGAATCTTGTCCTGAGTAATTTGATCACCCTTGAGTTCCCCCGAGCGAACAACAAGGAGCACTTCGCTCGCATACGGAAGGAGATCCTCGACGGCCTCCAGGCCAGCATTGCCACCCCCAACCACCACCACTTTCTTATTGCGGAAAAAAGGTGCATCACAAGTCGAACAGTAGACCACACCCTTCCCCACGAACTTCTCTTCTCCAGGCACATTGAGATGACGATGGCGTCCGCCGGAAGCGACGATCACCGTCTTCGTTTCGTACTGTTCACCCTTTTCGGTTTCTACGATGTATCCGCCCTCGGCTCGAGACGAAACCCGCGAGACTCGCGCTCCGGTCTGTATCTCAATCCCCTCCTGAGCCCGGAGGTGTTTCTCGAGTGACTGACCAAACTCAAAGCCGGAAATGGTCACCGTACCAATCCAGTTTTCGATGCTCGCTGAGACTGTCGACTGACTCTGAAAACTCTCCGTGAGGAAAAGCGTCTTCATCTGCTTCCGAGCCATATAGACGCCAGCTGCAATCCCGCCTGGCCCTCCACCAATAATGATGCAATCGTACATAAAATATTTATTATACACTTACTCAATCCAACGACTCCCTTTCTTTCATAGAAAATTGTTCTATTGTTCTATGGTTCCATTGTTACAAATCAATACAGACGCGACTCCCTAATAATTCAACCCTATAGCAATTTAACAACGACCTCTATCCTTCATAGCCTCGGCAACACGCTTGATGGCCAAAGCGTAGGCGCCCATTCTCGGTGTCGTCTTGTATTGTTCCACTTCTTGCCACACCGCGTCAAAAGCCGTATCCATGGTCTTTCGTAATTTTTCCAGGATATCTGCCTCTTCCCACGCAAAATTCATCGCATTCTGCACCTGCTCAAAATAGCTGACCGTGACACCACCGGCATTAGCGAGGACATCTGGAATAACGACTGCCCCTTTTTTGGTGAGTACTGCCTCTGCCTCGGGGGTGACAGGGCCGTTCGCCACCTCCACCACAAGCTTGGCCTGAACCGTATTTACGTTCTCACTGTGAATCGCATTTTCGAGTGCAGCCGGCACCAAGATATCGACGGGAAATGAAAGTACCGCATGACTCTCATGCTCTTCTCCGCCGGTAAAGCCCGAGAGACTCCCTGTCTCCTGCTTGTGCTTTTCGAGAGCTACGACATCAAGCCCCTGCGCGTTATACACCGTCGCCTTCGAATCAGCGAGTGCGACGACAACATAACCCGCCTGAGCCAAAATTTTAGCAAGAAAACTCCCGCCATTACCAAATCCTTGGATAGCCACCGTTGCCTGCTTCGGCAGTCCCAACTTGGCCACCGCTTTTTCAATCACATGAAAGGCGCCTTGAGCGGTCGAATACCCTCGCGCTTTTGATCCGCCAATCGAAAGTGGCTTCCCTGTAATCACTCCTGGCTCTTTATGCCCGATCACCTCTTCGTATTCATCGAGCATCCAACCCATAATCCGAGGATCAGTTGAAACATCCGGAGCCGGGACATCAATGGTCGCCCCAAGAAACGGCGCCAGAGCGCGTGCATAGGCTCGCGACAAACGCTCGAGCTCCCCAGCGGAAAGCTTCCGAGGATCCACGATGATGCCTCCCTTGCCGCCACCCAAAGGAATATCCACCACAGCCGTCTTCCAGGTCATCCAAGCAGAAAGCGCCTTGACCTCATCGAGCGTGACGCCGAGATGAAAACGAATACCCCCCTTAAACGGTCCACGAGCATCGTTATACTGCGAACGATACCCGGTAAACACCTCAATGTGACCATCGTCCATCCGAATCGGGAGTGATACCTCGACCACTCGTTTCGGACTCATGAGCTGAATCATGATATTCTCATCGAACTGAAGAATTGCCTGAATATCTCGTAACTGCTTCTTGGCACTTTCAAATGGATTATTCATAACTGACAGGATTTAGTTGTTAGCTATTAGTTGTTAGAGATGTGTTTGTTTGGTTTTTGTGTTTTTTGTTTTGTGCTTTCAAAAGCCTATTGCATCTTAAAGAGGCTTTTGAGATAGGCTTCATCAATCTTCTTTTTCCCATCCCACTTACAGGCGATATCGTCTTTCAGAAGTTCTACCCCGAGCATGGCCACCGCTTCGCGGATAGCCGTTATCTGGGCAATCACCGAGAGACAATCCTGCTTTTCCTCGACCATCCGCCGAACACCCTTCAACTGTCCCTCAATTCGCGCAATGCGGGAAAGGACGGGCGGTACTTTTTTGGTGCTTGGCATAGGTGTAAAAAATATACCCTCTGGGGGTATATTACACCTGCAGGTAGACATTGTCAAGAACGTCAGTTTCATTGAAAAAATTCTTTTTGAGACCGTCTACAGTCAAGCGGGCAGGCCTGCCTGCCTATAGGCAGGGTTTCATCGCGTGGTTTATAAGAACGAGTTCACCGCTGGGCGAACGAGTGAGTCAAGAAAAAGAATTTTTTCAATGAAACTTGCGCTGTATCTAGAGTGCTTTCACCACAGTGCGGAACTGTTCTCCCCGATCAAATTCGTTTTTAAAAAGTCCGAAGCTCGCGGTCCCCGGAGAAAGGAGAACAACATCGCCGGGCACAGCAGACTCACGGGCGAGACGGATTGCCTCAGCCATAGTGTCGACAATATCAAAATGGCGGTCCCGTTCTTCCGGAGGAAGAAGCGGACGCAGTGCCGCGAGAAGCCGATCGGTCCCCTCCCCCCGGAACAGTATCAGCTTCTTGGGTCGATGAGCGATCTCACGGGACAGGTCATCAAACGACAACTGTTTGTCGCTTCCCCCAGCAATGAGGATGACTGGTTCGGTAAAAGACCGGAGTGAGGCAATGGTCGCGTCAGGAATAGTTGCAGCGGTATCGTTGTAGTAGGTAATCCCCTCTTTCTCGGCGATCTTTTCGAGGCGATGCGGCACCCCAGGAAAATTCATTATCCCAGACCGGATCTCGGCAATGGTGAGACCACTCGCCAGAGCGGCAAGAGCTGCTGAGAGCACATTCCCGACATTGTGCTCGCCCCGGAGAGGCACATCAGAGAGCGGGAGGAGTACCTGCTCTTTCCCCTGGTGCGACAGAATGAGTACCTCGCCCTCGAGCCACGCTCCGTCTCCCTCCACTCTTCCCGTAGTCGAGAACCAGAGCACAGTCCCAGGGGCATCCTGGACCATCTCACGTACGAGCGCATTATCCCAATTGGCGATACAGATACCACTCGCTTTCTGATGGAGGAAGATCTGGGCCTTATCCGCCATATACGCCTCCATAGAGTGGTAATAATTCTGGTGATCAGAATAGATATTGGTGAGAACCGCAATGGCTGGACTCTTCTGTATATGAGCGAGCGCCGAGAGACGCCATGACGAGAGCTCAAACACTACCCGTGACTCGGGGGTAATCTGATCGAGCACTCCGAGCACTCCGACCTGGCTGATACCCACTGAAACGGTCTCACGCTTGGCCTCTGTCAATACATGAGCAATCAAAGTTGAGGTTGTTGTTTTCCCTTTACTCCCCGTGATACCAATAATCGGATTTTTACACACACGAAAAAACAAGCTCGAGTCCATCTCCACCGGTACCCCATGTGTCACGGCGAGCTTGATATACTCGTTGGTCCAGGGAATACCAGGATTCTTCACAACCATATCCACAGCCGTAAAGTCCTCCGGGCGGTGCTGTCCGAGCACCCAGGTGATGTTCTTGTAGCGCTCGAGTTTTTCTATCGAGGGTGCCAGCTCTTCCTTGGTCTTGATGTCAGTAACGATAATTTCCCTGGCACCCTGAAGGGCCAGATAGGCTACGGTCCCGACTCCGCCCATGTTGAGTCCGAGACCAAAAACGGTGATTCGTTTGTCCGTAAAGAGTGTTTTCATACCCGTATCCTCTCACAGGAAGGCCGTTCTGTCACGCATCTAAAAAGCCTTATCCAAGGCCTTTATTACCAAGGCAGAAAGCTCTTTTTCTTCCGACGGAGAACCTGGCCAAAACGCTTGGACGACAAGGCATCTCCATCAAGCGCGACAGAGCCATTCACTATCACTTGGCTGATGCCTACTGGATACTGATAGGGCTCTTCCATGGTGGACTTGTCAGCGATAGTCTCGGGATTAAAAATGACGAGATCAGCATGATACCCCTCTGCAATCTGACCTCTTTTTTCCAGTTTAAACTTTTCGGCGGGCATCCCAGTCATCTTGTGGACCGCTTCCTCCCAGGAGAGGGCTTTTTGATTTCTGACATACTCAGCAAAAACTTTGGGGAAGGTACCGAAATTCCGTGGATGAACCAAATCCCCAGTCTCCTTGTGTTTGAGATCGTATCCTACCCCGTTACTCGATATGATAGAAAATGGATGCTGTATCGATCGAAGCACATTCTTCTCGGACAACACCTCCATCGAGACGATAGCTCGTCCATCACTCGCCATCAAGAGATCAAGGACCACTTCCTCGGGAGTCTTGCCCTGCAGCGTCGCGATTTCTGAAATGCGCCGACGGGTAAGCATCTTTGAGAGAGTGGAGACCGAGATAATCACCTGGGAATAGTCCGTAGCATTTTTCCGCATATCCCTGATAACAGCGAGATAGGTCTGTCGATCCCGAAGCTGCTCAATCATCATCTTGCGCCCCTTTTCCGTCACCCATTCTGGGAGCAACGTATAGAGGACCGATCCCGTTGAAGTATACGGATAGACATCAAACGTGACCGATACATCATTAAGCGCAGCGGTTTCAATCAGATTGAATACTTCGTCCATAAGGTGCCAGTTTTTCTCACCCACCGCCTTCAGATGAGAGATATGAATTGGGACCTTGGCTTCACGGGCGACGAGGAGTGCCTCTTCTACTGATTTGACGAGGCCCTCCTCTTCATCACGGACATAGGTCGCATAGATACCTCCTTCGGCGACGGCAGTTCGGGCCAGTTCTGCAAGCTCCCGGGCACCAGCACCTCGGGCATGGGTATAGCGGAGCCCCGTTGAGAGACCATAGGCTCCCTCCTTCATGGCCGATTTGAGAAACCGCTCCATGAGCGCTATTTCCTCTGGTGTAATCGTTCTTGTTTCATCCTTCATAGCACCGCGCCGTATCGTGCCGTGACCCACGAGCGTCGCAAAGTTCACCCCTGGCTCCCGTCGTTCCACTTCACCCAAGAACTCAGCCATCGAGAGCCAGTTAAAGTTGATCCGCTCGACATCAGTCCATTTCTGGATAGAACGCATGACACTCGGGTCCGAGAGTGGTGCAAGCGATGACCCAGAATTACCGCCGATGATGGTCGTCACACCCTGGCGGAGCATACTCTCAAGCGCTGGATCAGCAAGGAGCTGCCAGTAGGTATCCGAATGATTGTTCACATCAATAAAACCCGGGGTCACATACTGCGCCGTAGCATCGATTTCACGCTCAGCTCGTTCCTGTGAAAGATCACCGAGAGCAACAATCTTGCCGTCGCGCACGGCCACATCCGCCCGATACATGGGGCGGCCACTGCCATCGACGATGGTACCATTTTTGATGAGGAGATCGTACATGCGAGGTGATATGAGGACAAATTTTCTCTCTTTACTCGGCGCCAGGGACTATCTTCCCTATTTCTTCCATAAAGGCTTTGTCTTTTTGGAGTATCTTGGGTATCAGGGCCGCGATATCGACACCATCTTTCAGCTCCTTCACTCTACCGAGAGCAATACTTTTGGCTTTAGCAAGGATGTCATCATACTCAGGCATCTGCGGGAGAACAAACCGGACGTTACGATAATCCTGCTTGACGGCTGCGAGCACAATCTCACCCGTACGCGCTTCGGGTAGCATCTCCGCGAGTACGCTTCCTCCCATCCGTTGTCCCTTGGTCATAACTACCCTCAGGTTGAAATCATTGTCCTTCTTGAGTACGTCCTTGTCAGCATAGTGCATAGCATAGGCCGGATCAATTTCTGCGACTGCAAGCATAAATGCCTTATCGCGTTTGGCTGTACCCGGGAGCATATCCAAAATCTTACCCATGTTGTCGATATTTGCTCGCATCTCCGCGAGGGCTCGACCGAGGTCGCTCCCTGGATCAATGCTTGAGACAGCTATCCGATGTTCACCAAAATCCTCGTCGATTGCGACTGGCAAAATTGGTTCTGGTTCCGCTGGGATAACTGGTTCTGCCACGGATGTCTCGGGCGTTTCAGGAAGTGTCTCCTGGGGCGTAGTTACTGGTGCCGGCTCTGGCACAGTCGCTTCAGTAGCTGGTCCTCCCTCAAGCAAAGCAAGCTTGGCCTCCCAGGTTTTCCGCTCTTCGATGAGGTGAATCAACTCATCATCGGGCTTGTCGGGCGTAATGAGGGCATTGAGCCGAGCCAGCTCTTGTTCTGCCTCAGTCCGAGCGGCCAAGTGCTCAGCCGCGAGCTTGGCCTCGGCCTCCACTTTGGCGTACTCTGCTTTCAGCTCCGTGAGCTGTTTGCGCTCCGCCAAAAGCTCAAGCACCGCATCATCAGCAAGCGTACCAAGAGGAGTCGCAGCGATTTCCGCCAGTCGATTGTCGTATTCTGTTTCGGTCATACACGTACATTTAGATTCGTTCCGCCATTTCTACCAAACGATTCGAGTAGCCCCATTCATTATCGTACCACGCTACGACCTTGACCAGGTCACCATCAATCACTTTGGTGAGTGAGAGGTCCACGATACTTGAATAAGGATTGCCGATAAAGTCTGAGGAGACGAGTGGCTCATCCGTGACCGCAAGCACCTTGGTAAACCGTGCTTCTTTGGTGGCTTCACGGAGGACCGTATTGATTTCCTCGACGGTAGTTTTCTTATTGAGGACAAAGGTGAAGTCCGTAAGTGAGACGACAATCGTCGGTACCCGCATCGAGTGACCATCAAATAAGCCCTCGAGTTCTGGTATCACTTGGGTCACCGCAATAGCGGCACCTGTTGTCGTCGGAACGATATTGTGCGCGGCTGCCCGAGCCCGTCTCAAATCCTTGTGTGGACCGTCCTGAAGCACCTGATCAGCGGTATACGAATGAATCGTCGTCATAAGTGCCTTGGCAATACCGAACTTTTCATGAATAATCTTGGCCACTGGAGCAAGGGAATTGGTCGTACATGAGGCATTGGAAATAACCGCTTCACCCTGGTAGGTTTCTTCGTTCACCCCCATGAGAAACGTTGGCACGGAATCGTCCTCACCCTTGGCTGGGGCTGAGAGGATCACCTTTTTGGCGCCAGCCTCTATATGCTGTGACGCCCCCGCTTTGTCGGTGAAGCGCCCGGTACACTCAAGCACCACATCAACACCGAGCTTGCCCCACGGGAGCTTCTTCGGATCTGGTTCAGCATAGACAGGGAACTCCTGGCCATCCACTACCAATTTTCCGTCTTTGGCTGATACATCTCTCCGGTAGTGACCATAGGCGGTGTCGTACTGGAGGAGGTGTGCCAAAATACTTGCGTCCGTCAAATCATTGATAGCGACAATTTCAACCGTGCCTTGTTCCAGCGCGATCTTGAACGCTGCTCGTCCAATCCGCCCAAATCCATTGATTGCCACCCTCTTCTTTGTATGTGTCATAGTCCAAAATGCTTAAATGTTCTATATATGCTATTCCTCTATTGTCTGATGTACGAATACTGAAGTATGAATTCTGATTTTACTTATTCATGATTCTTGCTTCATACTTCATGCGTCACTCCTCAGGCTTTGCCGGCGCTCCCAAAGGCCTCCATCTTTCCTTTCACGGCTTCTTTGGTCGCCTCCTTGGCCTTACCCATCACCTTCCTGAGATCAGCTTCGTCTTCCGACTGGAGCGCTTCACGTAAGCCCCCGATAAAGGCGAGCCGGAGAGCAGTATCGACATTGAAACAGCTGATTCCTCGTTTGATGACCTCGGCCACTCGGCCATTGTGCCAGTCTGATGCGCCATGGAGCACGAGTGGGAGATCAACGAGCGCGACGATAGATGTCAGCCGGTCGTAGTCAGGTTCACTGCGTTCTCGGAAAAATCCGTGCGCATTGCCGATAGCGACGGCGAGTGTATCGATCCCGGTCTCTTTGACAAACTGGGCAGCCTGATCTGGATCCGTCATATATTTGCCCCACTCGACATCTTCCATCTGCATCTCCCCGATATAAGGAACATTGCCAAGTTCGGCCTGGACGACTACTCCCCGACTATGGGCAATATCGACAATTTTCTTGGTCATCATGAGATTATCGACATATTCTTTGCGTGAACCATCATACATGACTGAGCCAAACCCAATTTCCATAGCTCGTTCTACTACCTCAAAATTTTTCCCGTGATCGAGGTGAATACCAATCGGAACATCCGGCGCATAGTATTCGGCGATATTTTTGGTGAGCTGATAAATAGCCCGACCACCAGCATAATCAAAAGTCTTCTCAGTCATCTGAACGATGACCGGGGAGGACAGTTCCTTCGCTGCCTCAATAATGGCGCGCGTCGTTTCCAAGTTAACGGTATTAAAAGCGCCCACCGCATACCCGCCGGCTTTGGCTTTTTCGAGCATTTCTTTTACATTCGCTATCATACACGTAGTACGGTTAATACATTAAGCTCTGGATTCAAGTGTCGCATGTTCCTCCAAAATATTCATCATCTTCACAATTTCATATGGAAAAAGACTCTCCCGGCCGACGAGCACCCCATCCATACCGGCTTCCCAGGTCACCTGTGGGAGAAATGAGCTCTTGACCGAGCCCCCATAAATGATCGTGATACGGTCAGCGAGTTCTGCATCAAACTCTTCGGTCAAAATCTTCCGCAGAAGCACCCGCACCTGGAGAATCTCCTGTGAGGTTGGCAGCGTGTCGGTGCCAATCGCCCACCGTGGCTCATAGGCAACAATCACTGTTTCAGCCTGCAGCCGAGACAAGCCCTCAAAAATACTTCGCACCTGTTGCTCGAGCACCCGAGCGGTATCGTCCGCACGTCGTTCTTCGGCCGTTTCACCAATACAGACGATTGGAATGAGGAGATGTTTGAGTGCTGCAAGCGTTTTCTTCTTCACTACCTCATTGGTCTCTCCATGGATTCCTCTCCGCTCGCTGTGCCCTATGATGACCGTAGTCGCACCAGCGTTCTTGAGCATCGTCGGCGAGATTTCGCCGGTATAGGCACCACTCTTTTCCCAAAAGACATTCTGCGCCCCACTCTCTACTCCCGCGGGCAGATGAGTAAAGTCCTGAAGATACAAAAATGGTGGACAGAGAATACTCTTTACTGCCGTATAGCGACGATCCTTAATCTCACGCTTCAGTACAGCCATATACTGCAACGCCTCTTCGCGCGAGAGCATGTTCATCTTGAGATTGCCGACGACGTACATCATGATGGTACTTTCTAGGAGGCGAGTTTAGACCGGAGATATTCTGCAGCTGTTTCTGGTTCGATAGTGGAGACTTCGATACCGGTCGCCAATTCAAAGCCCCCCCACGTCGCCGTATGAGGCAGAATTTCAATATGCCACTGATAGTGCGGGTAGTCTCGACCATCACATGGAGCAGAGTGGATATAGAAATTGTACGCAGGATCATTCAACCCAGCGTAAAGTGCCTGAAGCGCCTTATGGAGAACCTCGGCACAGGCAAATTTCTCTTCCTCAGTAATCCGCTCAAAATAGGGGTTGTTCCGCTTCCCGACAATCATCATCTCAAATGCACCTCGTGAGGCAAAGGGACAGAAGGCAATAAAGTGTTCATTTTCAAAGACCACCCGCTTCTTCTCCTTACTCTCGTACTCCGCCATGACCCGATATACTTTTTGCTTGTTACTTTTATAGTACCGCTCAGCTCCTTCAAGCTCGAGCTCGATATAGGGTGAAACTACCGGGATCGCCATGAGCTGAGAGTGTGGGTGCGAGAGTGAGGCACCGGCTTCCTTACCATGGTTGTGTATGACCTGAATGTAGTTGACGCTTTTCCGATTCATGAGCGCCAAAAACCGATCCTGATAGGCATCAAGTACCTCGGCTACCTGCCAGGTCTCGAGGAGTGGGAGCGATCGACGCGGGTCACGGGTCACCACGAGCTCGTGATATCCGACGCCATTCATCGCAAAATATGGCCCTTCCGAGAGCTCCTTCACCGGCTTGCCCCGAGAAAAAGCAGGAAATTTATTGGGAAATACCCGAAGACTCCAGTCCCCGTCATCACGTCGGTAAATGAGAACGTCTTTTTCCTGACCGCTTTCTTCAGGATTTTCAAACGGATCAAATTCTTCTCTGGCTGGAATCCGTTCGGCTTGCACAAAAGCATCCGGGCGTTTGGCCCGACCAGTAGCAATCACCACCCAGTCTCCTGTCACGATATCCTGACGGAGCTCTGATTCTGGTCCGGACTTTTTAGTTGTTTCTTTTTCCACTGACATTTTGTTTTTTTACCCTGAGCTTATCACTGTCGGTCGTGACCGACGTGACGAGTCGAAGGGTCGATGTGTTGCTATTTGCTTTTTGTCTTCCTGTATTCTTTGATATGATACGCTCCGGTAAGGAGGCGCCACTTCGTCTTCGCCAAATCGATGAGCACCTGGATAAAGCCATTCGGACCAGTAAGTGACACCGTCGAACCCTCTTCATTCATCCAGCGGACCGGCATCTGCTTCATCTTAAAGCCCAGTTTGACCGAGAGGATAATCAGTTCAAAATCAAATCCAAAGCGATTGACGACCATGCGACTCGCCACCTGCTCAGCCGCTTCCCCAGTGAGTGCCTTGAAGCCACACTGGGTATCTGGGTAGCTCCAGAGTCCAAGTAGGATACGGATGAGCCAGTTACCGCCCTCGCCCATGATTTCTCGGTGCCGTGGCTGGTGGACTTGGATAAAAGAACCCTCAATCTTGCGCGATCCGATCACAACGTCTACGCCCGACTCGAGCTGCGGGAGAAAAGTATCAAGGTGATTGATAGACGTTGAACCATCAGCATCGAGAAACACTCGATATTTGCCTTTAGCTTCGAGTAGTCCCTGCCTCACCACATAGCCTTTGCCATGATTCTCGGCGTTGTCGATGACGCGCAGATGAGGGATCTGGAGGGCATAGTTCCGAGCCACTTCAGCAGTATTGTCGGGACTCCCGTCCTCTACGACGAGTATCTCATAGGTGTAACTCTTAGCCTTCAGATACTTGTCAATTTCGAGCAAATTGCGACCGATGCGCTCCCCTTCTTTATAGGCCGGAATCACTACGGACAGATACGGTATTTCCATAGAAAAAATGACGGTTGAGTAAAACCTCCGATTTGCATTTGTATTGTACCACAAAATCACTCGCCTCGACAGTTACGCCGTACGGTCAAGCCAGGATTGGAGGAGAATACTCGCTGCTTCAGCATCATCGTGGGCCGAAACGTATTTTTCGCCCTTAGAAATGAGATTCTGTTGGGCTATTTTCGAGGTAAACATCTCGTCTTGGTATACTACCTGGACCGAAAAGCGCGCTACTATCTGTTTCCCGAGTTTTTCAGCCTCAGGCTCGCCTACAAATGTACCCGTTGAGTGCACGCCGATAACAACCGTGCCAATGTCTTCTTGCTCAAACAACGCCCCGAGCACCTCAAGGAGTTTCCCATCATTCGGAAAAACCCCATAGGCCATGGCCAAACGGGTTTCCTCATGAGCCAGCGCCACCCCTATTTTTGCTTTTCCCCAATCAAGACCGAGATAGTTCATAAAATTTCTAAATAGAACGTCAAAGAATCTGAAAAGATTATTCGAGTGATACTTTTTTCTTTCTCCGGGTGACGTCGGTAACATTTCTTGTGAGCGTGCCGGTAACGGTCGAGCGTGATTGACACCTCGGTACAAGACAGCTCCCCGTTCGGCGAAGCGAGCAAAGAAATGTTCGGCGGAAGCGTTAGTGGGAAGAAAAAAGTTATCCTCGAATGAGATCTTTTCGGCAATTTAGATTCGTGTCAAAATCTCTGCCCCCTGCTCAGTGATCACTACCGTATCCTCAAAATGAGCTGAGAGTTTGCCGTCGGAGGTGATAAACGTCCAATCATCAGGTGCGATACGCACGGCAAACGTCCCAGCGTTTACCATCGGCTCAAGAGCCAGCGTCATCCCGGCCCGGAGGACAAAGTCCTGCATATGACGGGAGGTGTAGTTCGGCACCTGCGGGTCTTCATGGAGCTCGTGTCCCACGCCATGCCCAACGAGATCACGCACGACCGAAAAACCATTTGCCTCGACATAGCTCTGCACCGCACCAGCATACGCTGAAATAGGAGCACCAGGCTTGAGTTCAGCGATACCAGAAAGGAGACTCTCCCTTGTCACATCAAGGAGGCGACTCGCCTCTTTAGAAACAGTACCGACCGCCATTGTCCGCGCCATATCAGACACCATTCCCTCGAAACGCATCCCGATATCAAGCTTGAGGAGGTCTCCTTCTTTCACGATACGATCTGCCCGAGGAATCCCGTGGACTACTTCGTTGTTAAGCGAGACGCAGAGACTGGCTGGAAAGGGACGACCGCTCCCAGCCCCATAGCCCTTAAATATTGGAGTGCCGCCCTCCGCCCGGATAAGTTTCTCCGCGAGCTCATCAAGCGCCAAAGTTGAGATACCGGGCTTTACGCTCGCCATTACTTCCTGAAGCACCTTGGCCAGACGCTCACAGGATTCCCGCATGCGCTTAATCTCATCTTCAGTTTTGATCCATTTTTTTGACATGCTGATATGTACTAGTCAGGACGGACGTGTTCGAGAATTTCTTTGAATACCTTGTATGTTTCTTGATTGCCATCAACATGGAGAAGTTGCCCTGTCCCCTCAAAATACTTTACAACTGGGAGGGTTTCCTCATGAAAAATCTGATGCCGTTTGCGCACACCCTCTTCAGTATCGTCTGCCCGCTGAGTAATATGCCCCCCACAGTAGCGGCAAGGCTTCTCGCTATCAATTAAGTTCTTGCCGAGGATGTACGTACGCTTACAGCGTTCACAGGCATAGCGCCGAGAGATACGCTCCACTGACACTGTCGCTGGTACATCAATAAATATCACCCTATTTAGGGTGCGTCCACTTTCCTTGAGTACACTGAGTACTTTTTCGATCTGACTTTCTCGACGTGGAATACCATCGATGAGGAGTCCTACCGTCTCTGGCACTGACCGTACCGCGTCAACGAGCACGGCAAACACGACATCGTCTGGCACGAATTCATGGCGAACATTGATAATGTCATCCACCTGACGACCAAGGACCGTATCGTGCGCTGCGACGGCTCGCAATTCTGAACCAATATCGATATGAGCGAGATGAAGCGAGCTCTTCAAAAGCTCTGCCTGAGTGCTTTTGCCTGATCCGGCTGACCCGAGCAAAATGTAAGTATCTCGTAAAGGCATATGTTAGAAAAATGACCAATCACCAAAATACAATTTCCAAATCAATTCCAATCATCAATAATCACTCACTGAATTTGGAATTTGCTTTTTTGAGATGTATTTGTATCTTGGTACTTGGTTCTTGGTTTATTGCTCCGTTAGAAGGATTCGTAGCTGCGCATCGTAAGCTGACTCTGAATATGCTTGATGGTCTCAAGGACCACCGAGACGACGATCAAGATACTCACCCCACCGAGTGAAAAAGCCTGAATACCCGTCATGCCCTGCACCACAAACGGGAGAACCGAGATGACACCCAAAAAGAGTGCTCCAGCGAGTGTAATACGATTGATGATGTGGTAGAGATATTCGGCGGTCGTCGCTCCAGGACGAATCCCTGGGATATAGCCACCCTGCTTCTGGAGGTTCTCCGAAATCTTGACCGGATCAAACACCACAGCCGTATAGAAATAGGTAAAGATAACCACGAGCACGAAGTACGCAATGCCGTACACCCACTGGTTCTGAAGCCAGGCACTCACCGATATGGCTATCTCCGCCACTTTGACATTGGCACTCTGCGCCAAGAAATTCGCCACCATAGTCGGGATGAGGATAATCGACACCGCAAAAATAATCGGGATGACACCAGCCTGATTGACCTTGAGTGGGAGATGGGTCGCTGAGCCACCGTACACCTGAGCCCCCCTCACTCGCTTGGCATACGCCACCGGAATGGTCCGCTGTCCTTCATTGATAAAGATAACGCCAGCGATCGTCACTGCCGCCAAAGCCAAGAATATGAGGTAGGTGAAAATCTGTGATGGATCCCAGGTCGAGAGGAAGCGAGAGACACCAGTCGGCAGACTCGAGACGATACCAGCAAAAATAATCATAGAGACACCATTCCCGAGACCTTTCTCTGTGATGAGCTCACCGAGCCACATGAGGAAGATGGTCCCCGCGGTCGCTGAGATGATGATCACGACCATATTGAAAACACTGATATCGCCCAAAATATTCTGCGAACGGAGGAGCGAGAGCATACTAAAAGATTGGAGTGCGGCGAGCGGCACCGTGAGGAACCGAGTCCACATATTGAATTTCTGACGCCCCTGTTCTCCTTCTTCCTTGTAGAGTCGCTCGAGTGCCGGGACCAGTGTCGTCAAAAGCTGCATGATAATCGACGCCGTGATATACGGGGCCACTCCGAGGAGTACGATAGAGATATTGGAGAGTCCACCACCAGAAAAGATGTTCAAAAGTCCCAAAAAGGCATTCTCCTCAAACAATCGCTTGAGCGCCAAAACATCCACTCCGGGAAGAGGGATGTTGGCTGCCAGGCGGTAAACCACCAAAAGGGCCAAGATAAAGAGAATCTTGTTTCTCAGTTCCTTGACTCTAAATATATTGGAGAAAGTCTCGTTCATGTATACAGTATAGCTCATTTCAAGCCCCCGTTAAAGGGCACGGAATGAACTGCCAATTAGGCCGTAAAGGCTTTTTTGGCGGTCTCGGAAGCGAGGACATCGGCTCCGAGTGAAAGTTTCTTGGAAAGAGTCCCCGTGGCGACAATCTTGACGCCTTCATGGAGAGCCTTTTTGTCGACCACGCGCTTCTCCACGAGGAGGGCTCGGGTCACGACATCACCGTGAGAGAGCTTCCGATCGAGCTCTGTCAGAGTAACGGTGTGCTTTTTGGCATGAATAGACTTGAAACCACGCACTTTCTTCATGCGCTCCAAGAGGGTCGAACGACCACCTTCAAAGAGAGGGTCCACGGAAGCACCGGTGCGAGACTTCTGGCCATTCGATCCACGACCGGCGGTCGTGCCCTGTTTGCCACCACGTCCGATACGCTTGCGCTCTTTCTTCTTGGCTACTTTGAGTTCATGAATTTGCATAGTCGTTCATTTATGACAGATAGGCTTAGGCTGCTACTACGGGAGCCTCGACCTTCTCATCCTTGGGAGCCTTTGGTACCCGCGGAGCCTTGAGCATCTGGAGGGCCTTCACCGTCACACGAGCGACATTGAGAGGATTCGATGCACCGAGCGATTTGGACACGATGTCTTTCACTCCAAGGAGATCCACTACTGAACGGACCGCCCCACCAGCGATGATACCCTGACCGAGCGAAGCGGGCTTCAAAAGCACCTTGGCACTCCCGAGCTTGGCCGAGACATCGTGAGTGATTGTCCCGTTTAGGAGTTCAATCGTCACCATGTTTTTCTTGGCATCATTGTAGGCCTTCTTGATAGCGTCAGAAACATCAGATCCCTTGGCGACACCGACCCCGACCTTGCCACGACGATTCCCGATAACCAGCGTAGCACGAAAACGGAAACGACGACCGCCCTTGACCACGCGGGTCACGCGCGCCAAATTGAGAAGTTTCTGATCAAACTCCGGCTTCTCCCGACGTGCCATTCTTTTCCCTTGCTTTGCCATACGATTATAGTGTACGAATCATGGTTACTCTAGAGGATGATACCACCGAGACGGAGCGCCTCAGCGACTGCCTTGACTTTGCCGTGGTAGCGATAGCCAGAACGATCAAAGACCACTTGTTTGATACCCTTGGCCTCAAGTGTGGTAGCCAAAAGGGCTCCCACTTTCCCGGCGCTCTCTACCGTATTCTTCGGCGACTTGCCGAGATCGGCGAGTTTGGCGTGAGCGAGGGTCTTCCCGACAGTATCATCGATAGCCTGGACCGAAAGACTCCGGAGACTCCGAAATACCGTGACCCGAGGACAGAGGGCCGTGCCAGAAATCTTGGCGCGAATACGACGCTTACGCTCGAATCGCTTCACCTTTTTTACAACTTTCTTTAACATAGTTCTCAATATTATTCCAGACGATGTATCACACTTTAGGCAGCGGCCTTCTTCCCTTCCTTACGTCGTACGATCTCACCGGCGTAACGGAATCCTTTGCCCTTGTATGGTTCGACCGGCTTCAACTTGCGCACTACAGCAGTAAACTCTCCCACCTGCTGCTTATCAGAGCCCGTCACCTTGAGAGTGTTTCCCTCAACTACGGCCGTGATACCCTCTGGGAGTACCATTTCAACCGGGTGAGAAAATCCGAGAGCGAGAACCAATTTCTTCCCCTGGAGGTTCATGCGATACCCCACACCATTGAGCTCCAACACCTTCGTAAACCCGGTGGTAACCCCTTCGATCATATTGGCAATGGTTTTGGCGGTCGTACCCCACAGCGCTCTTGCGACTTTGGTTTCTCCGACCTTGGCAATTTCTACCATCCCCTCACCGACTGTCACTTTGACTTCACGACGATGCTCAAACAAGAGTGTTCCTTTCGGGCCCTTGACCGATACCATGCGTTTGTCGAGTGTGACCTCAACTCCGGCTGGGATAACGACTGGTTTTTTTCCAATTCTACTCATAGGTATATTGCTCTAAAAACTACCACACTTTACAGAGATACTCTCCACCGAGACCCTTGGCAAAAGCCTCGCCACCAGTCATCACTCCCTGAGAAGTCGAAAGAATAGCGATCCCGTATCCATTTTTGACTTTCTTCACATCGTTACTCTTCACATAGATGCGACAACCCTGCTTGGAGACACGGGTGATTTCACGGATAGCCGGCATCTTCTTGGTCTGCGAAACGGTCGTATACTTGAGCCAAACGCACAGTGTGTCCTTTTCATTTTCGGTCTGCTTTTCGACGCGCGCCACAAAACCCTCACGCTCAAGAATCTGAGCGATCACGTACTTGATTTTGGAAGCAGGAAATGCCACCTGAGACAGGCCGGCGGCCTGGGCATTTCTGATTCTCGTCAACATGTCTGCGATTGGGTCAAGCATAGTCTTCTTTCACTTAAGAGCTCTTTTATACTACCAGGAGGCTTTCTTCACACCCGGGATCTCACCGGTGGAAGCCAGCTCGCGGAAACAGATACGACAGATGTCGTACCGGCGCAAATATCCTCGCTTCCGACCACACTTCCAACACCGTCTCACGATACGGGTAGAGAACTTCGGCGTCTTCAGTGCTCTCGCTTGGGTAGATGTCTTTGCCATAATGCTTTATTTATCGTTAGTGTCACTCACTCGAAACGGTACACCGAGATGACGAAAGAGTGCCTTTCCTTCTTCGGTATTTCTTGCGGTCGTCACCACATTCACCTGAAAACTGAAAATGTGCTGGACTTTCTCTGGAACAATTTCTGAAAAAATCGTATGATCCTTGATACCGAGGTTTAGGTTGCCCGCGTGGTCAACCGACGTTTCGGTCACTCCCTGGAAGTCACGGACACGAGGGAGAGCAATGAGGAAGAGGCGATCCAAGAATTCCCACATACGCTTACCATGGAGTGTCGTCCGGGCTCCGATTTCGAGATCCTCACGAATCTTGAAGCCAGCGATGGCCTTGCGAGCCTTGGTGAGGAGCACCTTTTGACCAGTGATGGCCTCAAGCGACGCCACTACTTCGTCGACGCGCTTCTGGTCCTTCAAAATCTTACCAATACCAACGTTCACAATCACCTTGGACAGGCGAGGCATAGCCATAGGGTTCTCAATCTTGAGATCCTTTTTCATGGCCGGAACAGCTTTCTCGGTATAAGTTGTCTTCACTGATGGGGTTTTCATAATTGCATCTTCCTTTAGAGGGCTTTGTTGGCGCGCTTGCTCATGCGAATCTTCTCGCCACCTTCAATCTTGTACCCAATACGGGTCGGCTTATTGGTGTGAGGGCAGACGACCATGACATTCGACACATGGATGGGGGCTTCCTTTTCGATTCGTTCCCCCTTGGCGCCATCGCGCTTGGCCCGCACATGACGCTTCATCATGTTGGCACCCTTCACGATCACCTTGTCGAGAGCTGGGATCACCGAGAGGACTTCGCCCTGAACACCCCTGCTCTTGCCGGTCATCACCTGTACTTTGTCGCCTTTCTTGATCTTCATAAGTGTATGGAAAACGTGATACTTACAGGACTTCCGGCGCGAGCGAAACAATCTTGGCAAACCCCTTCTCGCGGAGTTCCCGTGCTACCGGACCAAAGATACGTGTCCCCTTCGGATCGATGAGGTTCGTATCGAGGATAACGGCTGCATTTTCGTCGAAACGGATATAGGAATTATCCTTGCGTCGGTATTCTTTGACCTGGCGAACAATAACCGCTTTTACTTTGTCACCCTTCTTCACCATGCCACGCGGTTCAGCCACTTTGACTGAGGCCACGACGATATCACCAAGCCCCGCGTAGCGGCGACGGGTCCCGCCGAGCACCTTGAAACATTCGATGACTTTAGCACCGGTGTTATCAGCAACTCTTAATCTGGATTCTGCTTGGATCATAGTAACGACGTTTTAGTAAAAACTCTTTAGGCGATGATGGTGTGACGCTTGTCCTTGCTCATCGGCCGACACTCGATAAACTGTACAGGGGTTCCGATGGCATAGGCGCTACTGTCTTCCACGTGTACCTTGTACTTCTTGGAGGAGCGGTATTGCTTCTGATACTTCGGATGAGCTTTGATAGTATCGACCTTCACCACGATGGTCTTTACCATGGCATTGCTCACCACCACACCCTGCATGGTTGGGGCTTTGCTCACTTTCTTTGTTGATTCCATGGTCTTCATATGATGATGGCTATTTGGTGACTTCCACTTCGACTGGAGCGACGACCACTCCCTCTACTTCGGCAAGCGTCTCTAGCGTAAGGAGGCGGGCGATGTCTTTCTTCATCTTGCGATAATCGCCGTGATTCTTGGCTTCGCGGGTCGACAAATCAAAACGCAATTTGCGTACTTTATCGGAGAGCTCAATAAGAGCCTTGTCCCGTTCTGCTTCAGATTTTTCCCGCCATTCACGTGCTTTCATAAAACTGTTTTCAAAATTGGAGACTACTGCTTGACGATAAACTTGGTTTTGATGGCGAGCTTGTAGGCGGCGAGGCTCATCGCCTTCTCGGCTGCCAAGCGAGGGATACCATCGAGCTCAAAAAGGACTTTACCAGCTTGGACCTTGGCGACAAAATGGTCGACACTTCCTTTTCCTTTACCCATCGGGGTCTGCTCACCCTTTTTCGTCATTGGTTTATCAGGGAACACTCGAATCCACACCTTGCCACCACGCTGAATAGAGCGAGTCATAGCACGACGAGCAGCTTCGATCTGACGTGCAGAGATGAGCCCCTCTTCCATCGCCTTCAGTCCGAAACTTCCAAAACTGACGTTGGTTCCGGACGTCGCAGGCTTGCCTGACCAGCCTCCACGCTGGACCTTGCGATGCTTAACTTTTCTTGGCATTAACAGCATAGGCGTTTGTTACAGAGCGGTACTAAATTTTTCTCCCTTGTAAATCCACGTTTTCACTCCAATCACTCCGTAGGTTGTCCGAGCTTCAGTACGAGCAAAATCGATATCAGCGCGAAGTGTATGGAGAGGGATCTTGCCGCGTGAGAGCCATTCACGTCGCGACATTTCGGCACCACCGAGGCGTCCAGAAATTTCGATCTTCACTCCCTGAGCTTCCTTGTTTCCTTCTACCTGATCGAGCATACCCTTGAGCACCCGACGAAATGGCATACGCTTTTCGAGCTGTTCAGCCACCTGCTGACCAACGAGCATGGCGTTCAACTCGGCGTTCTTTACTTCCTGGACATCCACCTTGAGCTCCATCTTCTGGCCAGCAAAGAAACGCTTCTTGATGACGCGAGTCAGGTCTTCGATGCCCGTACCACCACGACCGATAAGGACGCCAGGGCGCGAGGTATGAATAGCGAGACGTACCACGTTGGCCGAGCGCTCAATCGTCACACTCGCGATAGCAGCGGCCTTCCATTTGGTCGTGATGAACTCGCGGATCTCGATGTCCTTCCTCAATTGATCTCGATAGGTCTTCTTACTCCCAAACCAGCGTGATTGCCAGTTGGTCGTGATACCGAGTCGAATGCCAGTTGGGTGTACTTTGTTGCCCATATTGCTTTACGTGTGCTTTAGTTTACGAGGATTTTCGCTGAAACATCTTCTTTACTACCTTGCTGCCTGTCGGCTTGTCACCTCGGAGCATTTCTTTCTTCAGTTCCGGCTTAGCGACTTGGGGCTTGGTTTCTTTCTTGTCTGCCTCTTCTTCCTCTACGGTTTCGACGGTGACGGCTTTGGGCTTGGGTTGTTTCTTTTCGGTCCGATTCTTCCCCTCAATGCGCTCTTCGAGAACAATCATGACATTGGATCCACGACGGATGAGCGGTGTCGCTCGGCCAAAGGCGCGAGGCAACCAGCGTTCAAGCCGCAAACCATCGCCGACCCGAATCGCCTGGATATACAGGTTCTCGGCATCCAGACCAAAGTTGTTGGTCGCATTGGCGATAGCACTCGTTAGGAGGGTATGAAGTGGCTTGGCCGACTTCTTGACCTGCTTGTCGAGCTGGATGAGCGCCTCACGAGTGTCGACACCGATGAGGGCATGAGTAAGCAAGCGTACTTTACGCGGAGCGATGCGGAGGTTGTTCAGGGTTGCGTGTACTTTCATAGAGAGTATTACTTCTTGCCAGCCGGAGCAGCAGTAGCGGATTTAGCAGCTTTCGCGGCATCGAGCTCGCGTTGCTTGGCAGCAATTTCAATTTCTTTCTGCATCTTTCCACCATGACGACGGAATGTGCGGGTCGCTGCAAATTCTCCGAGACGATGGCCGACCATTTCTTCGGTCGTAAACACCGGGATAAAATCTTTGCCATTGTGAACCCCAAAGGTAAACCCTACCATCTCCGGAGAGATGACACAAGCACGTGACCAGGTCTTGATGACCTCGCGATCACCGAGCTTTTTCCCCTCGAGCTTTTTGAGGAGCCGTGGGTCGACGTATGGACCTTTTTTGAGACTTCGTGACATAGATTTCTTCTTGAGAATAGAATACTACTTCTTGGTGCGACGACGAACGATGTACTTATTGCTCCGATTCTTCCGACTACGGGTCTTCTTGCCGAGTGCCGGCTTACCCCATGGAGTCTTCGGATGCATACCAATCGGCTGACGTCCTTCTCCACCACCGTGTGGGTGATCGACTGGGTTCATCGCGCTTCCACGGACGTGTGGACGACGGTTGAGCCAGCGACTGCGACCGGCCTTCCCGATACGCTCTGCACTGTGTTCGAAGTTACTGACCTGACCGAGCGTAGCATAGCAGTCCTTGCTCACGAGACGGATTTCTCCAGAAGCGAGCTTGATCTGAGCCATCGGACCATCGAGTGCCATGAGTACGGCCTGTGAGCCAGCGCTCCTTACAATCTGGCCACCCTTACCAATCTTCAATTCAATATTGCAAATAGTGGTACCGGCTGGGATGTTCTTGAGAAGCATGCGGTTCCCATTGACGACCGGGACGCTCTCACCAGAGAGGACAGTGCCACCCTGCTTCATACCGTCAGTAGCGAGGATGTAACGCTTCTCACCATCAGCATAGTGGACGAGCGCGATAAGACCAGAGCGATTCGGATCCTTTTCCAAATGAGCAATCTTTCCAGGAATATCCAACTTGTCCTGACGGAAGTCAACTACCCGATAACGACGCTTGTGTCCACCACCCTGGTGCCGGGTAGAAATTTTACCATGAGAACGACCGGCACGCTTCTTGTAGCTTGCCAAGAGAGACTTCTCCGGCGCTTTGTCGGTGATACCCTCAGGCTTAACCACCGACATATTTCGGCGTCCAGCATTATTCTTTTTGTAGATCTTGATTGCCATAGGAGTTCCTTACATGCCTGCCTTAAACAATTCAATCGCCTGTCCTTTCACGACCGTCACAATCGCCTTCTTCACAGCGGCCTTGCGCCCGACGGTTCGGTTTTGCCCGGAGATGCGAGTCTTGGCTGGGAGACGGACGATATTGACTGCCACCACATTGACGCCATAGACCTCTTCCACCGCACGCTTCACTGACTTCTTGGTTGATGTCTTGGTCACTTCAAAAACATATTTGTTTGAAGCGTTCATGGCATACGCCTTTTCGGTAATACGCGGACGGGACAACAGACGAGTAGCAAGCGGGCTCTCTTTGGGGGTGAGCTTGCGGAGCGTCTTTCCGGCTTCAGTTGTCTTATCAAAAATTGCCATAATATTATTTCTTGCCCGTATTATTCCACGAGGCAAAGCGCTTCTCGAGGACAGCGATACTCGCTTCCGACATGAGGATATACTCGTGATCAAGGAGCTGCATCACATTCAAGTTTTCTGTCAGCGTATGGTCTACCTTGGGGACATTGCGCGACATGAGAGCGGTAGAGAGCTCTGGCACTGCGAGTGCAAACGTCAGACTCTTGCCGGCGATGCCGAGCGCTTTGAGCGTCTCTGCAAAACGCTTGGTTTTCTTCTCTTCGTAAGAAAGAGCATCGAGCACAACCAATTTGCCAGCCCGGACCTTTTCAGAGAGAGCAATCATGACGGCCTTCTGGCGCATCTTGGCAGTCGTATTCTTGGAAAAATTGCGTTCCTTGGTCGGACCAAAGGTGACACCACCCTTGCGCCACAGTGGACTCCGAGTAGCACCAGCACGAGCCCGGCCTGTTCCCTTCTGACGCCATGGCTTGATACCCGATCCCGATCGTTCACCGCGATCCTTGGTATGAGCGATAGCGACACGGCCGTTCGCTGAGAGTGCGACGTACACCTGATGGAGGAGCGTATCATTCGATGGCAATGCAAAGACTGACTCGTTCAAAGAGAGTTCTTTGACATCGGCTCCGGAGATATTTTTGACAGTAACTTTGGACATACAGTTTCGTTAGTTCACACCCATCACTTTGACGACACGGCCATTCACTCCTGGAACTGCCCCACGAACACCGATCAAACCCTCAGCCTCATTGATATAGACGACAGAGAGATTGAGTGCAGTCATGTTTTCACCGCCCATGCGACCAGCCATACGACGGCCCTTGATGACGTGTTCTGGGAAAGTAGCCCCGATACTTCCAGGCTTGCGGATATCGTGCTTACGTCCATGACTCGTCATCTGACCACCGAACCCATGACGTTTCACGACACCCTGGAAACCCTTAGACTTGGTAATACCAGCGACATTCACTTTGTCACCGACCGCAAACTGCGAGACTGTGATAGCGCCAGCTACTGGGAACTTCTCAAGTTCCTTGGCCAGTTCCTTCTTGGCTTCAGCTCGGTTCTCGAGGGTAATGGCGCGGTCTATGCGGAACTCCTTACGGACCGTTTTCTTGGCGGTCTTCTGAGTCTCCATCTGAACAGCCAAGTAGCCATCCTTTTCAATCGTACGAGTAGCCGTCACCGTGTTCGCATCGCAGGCGATGAGGGTCACGTTCAAAGCACCTTTCTCTTCATCGAAGAGGGTCGTCATTCCAAGTTTTTTTCCGATAATGAATTTCATCGCCGTATGATAACCTTTTTACACCCCGTAAACCTCTTCGTTCGCTCAGTGCTTTTTGAACACTCCTCACGGGGTAAACAAAAAACTGGGCTGTAAAGCGCGCCAGTTTTTCAGACTTTCTGAAACTTGGTTCGCTTAGTATCACCGCTTCTCACCTCTACACCTTCAAATGAAGCAGGACTTGAACGATCGTCACTACATCTTTATCTCCACATCGACTCCGGCGGGAAGA
>CAZCNN010000006.1:0-45890 GCA_964500505.1 uncultured Bdellovibrionales bacterium
GCCTCACCGAACTTGCCACCTCCTTCACGGCGACCGACATCGTCACCATGCTCGAACATTTCCAGGTGGCCCAAGTGAGCTCCAAGACCGCAGTCGTGGCCGAGCTCCCCCTCGAGATTGCTATCGTCAAGATACTCTCTCATAACTCACAACCGACAACGCACAACCAACCACCAAATACTCCTCCGACTCATGCTCACGAAAAAAAAGAAGTACCGAAAATACAAAGTAATACCCATGCAGAATCGATAAAAAATACAGTTCCCCTTCCTGACAAAAATTTACCCCGTAGCTTCGACTCACAGTCGAATGGTACTGGGGCAGCAACGAAAACAGAGGTAAGTAGTAAGCAACAAGAAGCAAGTGTACCCCTAGATTCAACATTCGATATTCAACATTCGACCCAACCTCAAGCAGAAAACACTCACTCTGGAAAAATGTTTGACTTGGAGCAAATCCGAGAATCATGGTCGTCTATACTGAATACCGCTCGAGAACTCAATGCCTCTATCAGCCTCGGGCTCTCCACTGCCCGCCCGAGCGAGGTGAGTGGCAACACGATTGTTATTGCCGTCAAATACCCGTTTCACAAGGAACGCCTCGAGGAAGCCAGCAATCAATTGACACTAGAAAAGGCCTTTGATACCATCCTAGGAGCCAAAATGAAGCTTGTGATCCGCGTCGACGAGAACCCATCAAGCGCCCCCTCAGAAAACGCCAATCCTCTCATCAACCAAGCCTTGAGTATGCTCGGCGGCCGAGTCGTGAGTGAGACATAAATTATGACGTACGAATTATGAATGGTGAGCTAAACCAGTTTTTGAAAGAATACGAATTTGCCACTAATACCCACGACTTTGGCAATGTAGCACCTCTCTTATACGAAAAAGCAATCTACTGGTTTTCTGATGGTTCATTCATCGGTATCGATGCCATCAGGCAAGCCTTCACAGAAACTTGGGGAAAAATTCAAAACGAACAGTATCAGATTCGCAATATTGAATGGATAGGTGCCGAAGAAAAACTTGCCGTCTGCACATATGAGTTCGAATGGAAAGGAGAAGTAAACGGAAAGAAATTATCAGGCATAGGTAGAGGAACAAATGTCATAGGAAAGATTGGAAACAAATGGAAAATGCTTCATGAGCATTTGAGTAAAAGTATTAAACCCTGATTCATGATTCATATTCCGTGATTCAGGCATCTTGGGGAGTAGCCAAGCGGTAAGGCAGGGGCCTTTGAAGCCTCCATGCGATGGTTCGATCCCATCCTCCCCAGCCACTAACATTATGCAAAATACTGCAGCTGAAAATTGGTTTCAATCCCTGAAGAGTATCTGGATCAATAAGGACATTGAGCATGTTGGGAGTTTACTTTCTTCTAACTTTCAATACTATGAAAATCCTTTCGAGCCTCCACTTACTTCCTTAGATGAAATTAAGAGCGCTTGGAAAGAAGTTTCCGATCAAGATATTATAAAGCTCGAAATAAGCCCACTTGTCTCAAGAGAAAATGAGGGAAGCGCGTCATACGAATTTTCCTACAAAGATACCAAGGGAAACACCCATAGCTCTCAGGGAGCTTATTATGTGAAACTGGACGATCAAAGGAAGGCGATTGAATTTAGACAGTGGTGGGTAAATCGATGAACTTCTGTTTTTCTTCTAGTCTACGCAGGCTATGATCTGCCCATATAGTAGTATCGACAATCTTCGGAAATCATTGCGCCAGAAAAAAACGGTATTTGTCTCCGGATGTTTTGATATCATTCATCCAGGACACATTGAGTTTCTAGAAAAAGCAGCAACACTAGGCGATACGCTCATAGTTGGAGTACTATCTGACTCTTACATACGAGCAAAAAAGAAAAGACAGGCCGTTCATACTCAACAACAAAGAGCAAAAATCATTCAGGCTCTTAAGCCGGTTACACATGTCATCCTGACTCCGTATCTGAAAGGACCGTACCCTTCATTGGATGTCTTGCGCAGTCTTCGTCCAAATGTTTTCTTCCGCCAAGAAAAGAATCATGCCTACTTACCCTTGAAAGCGGAATTGAAAAGTCTGGGTATCTCACTCAAAGCACTTTCCATGCCGAAAGTTCATTCCACATCGAAGACTATCCGAAAAGTCCAGAAAATGCCGACGCTCCTATGAAAAAATTCACTCTTGTTCACGGTTGGGAAGGTAGTCCGACAGGCAACTGGTTTCCTTGGCTTCAGTCAGCACTGGAAAAGCAGGGCCATATCGTCATTGCACTTGAGATGCCCAACGCGTTTCATCCTGTGCAAGACGAGTGGGTGACACATCTCAAAAAGTCAGTTGGCACTCCTGACACTGATACCATCCTCATAGGACACAGCCTTGGTGGTATCGCTATCCTCCGCTACCTCGAACGTCTCGCTCCCGAGGATAAAGTTGGGAGTATTGCCCTCGTCGCCTCATTCCCACAGTCCGTCGGTATCCCGGAGCTCGCCTCATTTTTTGAGACATCTCTTGACTATGCCGCAGTAAAAAGTCACATCTCCGGAAGTATCCTGGCCTTCCAATCTCAGGACGATCCCTACGTCCCCTTCGAAAACGGCATACTCCTTCGTGATGAGCTCGGGGCCAAGCTCATCACTATTGAGCATGGTGGCCATTTGAATGCCAACAATGGCTACACGGAATTTCCGACATTGCTCAATGAACTACAATCACTCCTCTAAGGGCAGAAGTACCCGCGACGTAGCCGGTGGTCCAGCAGAGCTGGAGGCTATAGCCACCAGAGGGACGGTCAATGTTCAAGACATCGCCAACCAGATAGAGATTGGCGAACTTGCGTGAGCGCATGTATTTGCAATCCACCTCTTCGAGGGGCACGCCACCAGAGGTGACAATCGCTTTGTCGACGTCGAGCAGTCCCGTGACGGTGAGACGAAAGTCTTTGACCAATCGAGCGAGAGCCATACGTTCATCGCGCGTCACGCTGTGGACCGGCGTCTCAGGATTGATGCGCGCGAGCCTGAGAAGCACCGGGATGAGAGCAGGGACGAGCAAGCCATCGAGGCTATTCTTCACCTGCTTGTTTTTTTGCGTTTCAAACAGTGTTTGGATATCTTGATCTACTTCTCCGATATTTCGCTCCGCCAGGAAATCAAACGAAACCACGACCTCGCCGTACTCCAGAAACTCACTGATGCCACGACTCATGTTGAGAACGAGCGGTCCACTGAGCCCAGTATGTGTGAATAACATTTTCCCCCGCCCACATCCCAATACTGGGAAGCTAGGCGGGCAGGCCCGCCCATGTTCAACGACTGAGGAGTGTGGCGGGCGAGCTTCGCTCGTTTCAATTTTCTTCTCCTTTTGAAAATAGGTCATCTTGGCATCAGGAAAACTCACCCCGGCCAATTCAGCTATCCAAGACTCACGCACCCGGAGCGGTACCAGGGCTGGTCGAGGTGCGACGATCGTATGGCCGATGGTCTCTAGCCAGCGGAACCCATCCCCCGTCGAGCCCGTCTCTGGTCGTGACTGTCCACCGGTCGCGAGGATATATGAGTGCGCAGTCAGAATTTGGCCATTCTTCATCCGTACGCCACTGAGCACCCCGTGAGACGCTTCAAGTCCGGTCACGGCCATCCCAGTGAGTATCGTGACGTTTCCTGCTCGCATATATGAGACAAGTGCATCCCAGACCGATTGGGCGCTATCTGAGACCGGGAATACGCGCTTCTCCGCCTCTACCTTGGTCGGCATGCCACGTCCATGGAAGAAATCGAGTGCCGACTGCACCCCAAACTGCGAAAGGGGCGAATAGAGAAACTTGGCTGCGATGCCGAACTTCTTGAGAAAAATGTGCTCGTCAAACTCGGCGTTGGTGACGTTCGAGCGTCCACCGCCAGTAATGAGGAGCTTCTGCCCTAGGGATGCGTTTTTCTCGAGGAGTGCCACCCGAGCGCCACATTCGGCAGCTCGTCCGGCCGCCATCATCCCCGCCGGCCCCCCTCCGATCACAATGACATCGTAGTCCATAGGTATATACACAGAAATACTACTATCCCACATTTCTGATAAAAACACCAGGAAGCACTTTTATTATTAGCAAAAAACCGTTATAATAGGGGAATAATCTGCTCTATCTCGCTATGAATCTCGAACAGTATTCGACCGTGTTGTCTGTGTTGGTGCTCCTCCTCGGTACCGCGACACTCCTCTCGATTGTGAGCTACTCTTTCTCACCTCTCACTCGCGCTTGGGTGGCTACTATCACATATGAAACCTGGCTCAAGCTCATTGGCACGTTTGCCACCCTAGCCACGCTCGGCGCCCTCACCTACCAGTACGTCTATCTCCTCCCCGTCTGCCCACTCTGTTGGTGGCAGCGCATCTTTATGTTTCCAATCGAGATCATCATCTTGGTCTCGCTCTGGACCAAGGCTAAAGCAAACCACCTCATCGTCGGGATCATGGCTAGCATCGGATCACTCTTTGCCATGAACCACTACTACGCTCACTACCAAAAATACGTCATGGGCAACCCCTTCTATATCCCTTGCTCAGTCGCTCCTGGTGAAGCGTCCTGTGCCAATGCACCTCTCGTCACTTTTGATTTCATCACCATCCCCTTCATGGCCTTGGTCGTTTTTATCACCCTCATCTGGCTCTCCTACCTAGCCCACCGGAAATCACAGGCCTAGTCACACCATAATAGCTATGCTCACCTTTAGCGAGCGCGTCGTCAAAATCGCCCTCTCGATCCCGCCGGGTCGAGTAACCACCTACGGTCGCATCGCGAGAGCCGCCGGTGCAGGACCGATGGCGTCTCAGAGCATTACCGGTATCCTCGCCAAAGCCTGGGACAATGGAGCAAAAAACATTCCATTCCACCGTATCGTCTACGCTGATGGTCACATCTGGGTCGATGCCAAACACCGCAAGGAACGTTTGAAACGATACAAAGAAGAGGGCATCGAGCTCGATGACAAGGACCGGGTCAAAAACTTCCGCTCCGTCCTCTGGGAGATCAAATGACACCTTTTCAAAAGGAAAAACGTTTACCTTTACGGTAAGATTTAAAACAAACAGCTATGCACAAGCCATCAAGCCTGAAAGACTACCTGATCGCCACCCTCATGGCAGCGAGCCTCATCGCTTTTTTCAGTCTTTACCTGTCTTTCCGGCGCGGCTACCTCTTCGATGCTCCGCCGACGGCCGACACCCTCTATGTGTTCAATAAAGTCCTGATCGGGGCCGGCACCGTCCTTCTCGCTTTCACCTTCCTCATTGGTCCCATCGTGCGCTACTTCGACCGTTTTGATAAATGGCTCTCGTACCGCAAGGAAATCGGTATCGTCGGAGGGTTTCTAGCCGCTGCCCATGCCGTCATCTCGTACTGGTACCTTCCTCTCAAGTTCCCCCGCGCCTGGATCAATCTTTCTTCTCCGGAGTTTGCCGCCGGTGTCGTAGGAGTGTTTCTCCTCGTCTTTCTCTTCATCCTCTCATTCAAATCCATCATCGCAGCCGTGAATGGGAGCATCTGGTGGTTCCTGCAACGCTGGGGCCTGCGAGCCGTCATCGTCGCGACCCTGGTACACGTCTACGTCATGAAGTGGAACGGCTGGGTGAAATGGTGGCAGCAAGGCGGTTCTGTCACTCAGGAACTGGCTCACCCTCTAATCCCAGGGCTCGGCCTGCTCGTCACGCTTTTTCTCACCTGGGTAGTCATTATTCGTCTCTACGAATCAATCTTTCTCTTCAGAAACTGCGGCTTCGGCACCAAAGAAATCTGTATGGACCTCGAGATCAAGGCACGGGGGCGGCGCTTCTTTGTGTGGAGCTTTTGGATCTACCTCGCCCTTAGCCTCATCGTCTTCGTCCGCCATCTCATCCCTTCTCTTATCCTGTCATGAAGAAAACCATCATCTTTGACCTCGATGGCACGCTCGTCGATATCGAACCCCTGTTTCTCGAAATACTGAACACCCTCGCCAAAGAATTTGGCTTTGCTCCAATTCTCCCCGAAGAGCGCCTGGCACTCAAACACGTCTCACTCAAAAAACTGATGTGGCAACGCCTCGGTTGGCGCGTCATCTATCTCCCGCTCATCCTCAAACGTGGCCGAGAAGAATACCATCGTCGAATCTCGGACGTGAGCCTTTTCGTTGGCATACCAGAGCTCATGGAAACACTAGAGAGCAAGGGGTACAGACTCGGCATCGTCTCTTCCAGTCGACAGGACACCATCGAGGCGATTGTCAGTCATTATGAGCTTCCAGTCGACTTTGTTGCTTCAGGCAAACTCTTCAATAAAGCGCAGTCCCTCCGGGATACCCTCAAGAATGAACGCCTCGAACTCTCCGAGGTACTCTACATCGGCGATGAAGTCCGTGACGTCGAAGCCTGTCACCAGGTCGGTCTCGATATCATCTCTGTCACCTGGGGCCTCAATAGTAAGGAAGCGCTCATGGCAACCGGAGCCCCAACCGTCGATACTCGCGAAGAGCTCCTCGCCCTGATCCTCGCCTTGTAACCCCAAAAAGACAAGAAAGACAAAATGGCTCCCCATTTCGCGACCGCGAATTCGAGAGCCATTTATTTGTATCGATGAATGTGACGAGGACTAGAGATCGTTTCCGGTGTAGGAAAGATTGAAACTCTTGTTGATGAGTGGGAAGTCCGGCACCATGTCCTGGCCGATGACGTGCGGGAAAAGTTGCCAATTAAGGAACGATGGGTCGCGTACTTTGACCCGGGAGATGTGTCCATCGCTCCCCGTCATGACGAAATAGATGATATCGCCCCGCCACCCTTCGACGATGCCGACGGCCTCACGATTGGCTGGAAGTGACCCGAGCACTACTGACAGAGCACTCTTTTCGTGGACGAGGAGGGCGAGCGCTTGATTCAAGAGTCGGAAGGACTGGGTCACTTCGCGAGCGCGCACTCGAAAACGAGCATAGACATCACCTGACTTCTCGGTCATGATTCCAAACTGGACCATGTCATAGGCCGCATACGGATAGTCGGCGCGTGCATCAATCTCTTCACCACAGGCTCGAGCAGCGATACCAACCGCCCCGAGATCCTTGGCGACCCTAGCGTCGAGACGGCCCGTCCCCTTGAGCCGATTGGCGACCGAGTCACTCTCTTTCACTACAGCCATTACTTCCATAAAATCCTTCTCGAGGAGCTCGAGATCATCATGGAGCGCGGTGAGGGTCGTCGCATCAATATCACGAGTTACCCCACCATAGGTGACGACTCCCCGGAGGAAGCGACTGTCAGTCAGACGTTCGTTCCACTGCATGATACGCTCACGCAGACGTGATCCGTGACTGCCACCAAAGCTGAAACCGGTATCGAGGAGGATAAAAGCGAGGTCATTGAAATGATTGGCCAAGCGCTCTAGCTCTGCGTAAGCTACGCGGAGGAGCCGGGCGCGAGTCGGCACGGTGACTCCAGCCAAACGCTCCACCGCCTCTGCCAGTGCGAGGGCATGATGAAACGAGCTGTCCCCAGAGATGCGCTCCGACAGAGTCAATTTCTTCTCAAGTGGCAGGTGTTCAAAGAGCTTTTCGGTTCCCTTGTGGACATAGCCGAGACGAGGCTCGAGTCGGAGGATCTCCTCGCCGAGGACGCTAAAGCGGAAGTGGCCCGGTTCGATGATGCCAGCGTGCACGGGTCCCACAGGGATCTCGTACACTCCCTCGCCCTGGTACTCTTGAAAAGTCGGGTAAACGGGCTCGGCTGGGGCGACCACCTTGGTATCCCAGGCAAAGTCTTTGCGGAGCGGATAAACATCGGCCCCATAGTTTTCCCCATGGAGGATGATGCGCTTGGCCTCGGGACGGCCGATTGGCGTGAGACCAAAGAACGTTTTGATCTCTTCTTCGTAGGTCGAGAGCTGATGGTCGACACTCGTAAGTGATGGAAATTCGAGCGTCTCAGGCGAAACGGAGAGGATAGGGACGATACAGAAGTTCTCCTTGGGCACTGCAAATACATAGCGGATGCAGAATACCCCGCGGGTAGTTCGTTCGTCAGTCGCGACCACGGTCTTGAGCGGGAGCATGTGCTCTATCCGGAGCGCTTCAAATACTCCTTTGATCTCATTAGCAGGGACCTCAAAAGTCAGGAGATTCCCCTCCTCTTTCACAGGATAGGCGAGACCGTAGCGATGAAGTAACATTTCTGTCATAGGATAAGCACTAACGAGTGAGTGAGAGGTTAGCGACCGCTGTCGACATAAGCTCGGAGAGTGGCGTCGGCAGGTACCAGCTCAAAACGAGAAACAGTCCAAGGAGGAGTACTACCGGCCAGACCGTGAGCATATTGGACTCGCCCACAACGACTCCCTCAGGCGTCGCCCCAAAGAGCATCGCATGTGCATGGCGCAAGAATCCAAAGAAGATGACCGCCAGTGCGAGGAGGACCAGCGCTACCACGTACGGCATCGTTTCCATCCCTGCGACGAGGAGCGAGAGCTTGGTAAAGAAGATACCAAACGGTGGCAACCCAAGGAGTGCGAGAAGGGCCACGAAAAAGACCGGACCAGAGAGTGGGAGGGCGCGGAGGACGCCCGTCACCTGGTGCATCTTGGTGGTACCATACTTGAGAAACACATTGCCTGCCACAAAGAATACCAGGGCTTTACCGAGCGTGTGGTAGAGCATGTGAAGGAGTGAGACGAGCGTCCCAGCTCCCCCGAATCCAAACCCGAGCGCCAATAGTCCCGCGTGCTCGATGCTTGAATAGGCGAGCAGACGCTTGAAATTCTTCTGCACAAAGATGAGGAGCGCTGCGACGACAATCGAGAGTGTTCCAAAGAACATAAGGAGCTCGGACGAAAAGGTGGCGCCAATCGCCGTATCTGTGAGGCCTTTGAAACGGAGGATGGCGAGAAAAGCGACATTCAAGAGCACGCTCGAGAGGAGCGCGGCGATCGGGGTCGGTGCCTTGGAGTAGGTGTCAGGCTTCCACGAATGAAGCGGGACAAACCCGACCTTGGTCCCATAGCCGACCAAGACAAAGACAAAAGCGAGTTTGACGATGAGTGGATCAAAGGTCACGGCACTGAGGCGCAGTTCATTCCAGGTGAGTGACCCTTCGCGGAGCTCTGGGAGTGCGAGAAACAGGAGCGTCCCCAAGAGCGAGAGGAGGAGTCCCAAGGAGTTTAGGATGAGGTACTTCCAGGCTGCTTCGGTGGCTGACTGCTTGTTGTAGAAACTGATGAGGAAGGCGGTCGACAGGGTCGTCGCTTCGATAGCAATCCACATCACGACTGGGCTCATGGTCGCGACCGCGAGGAACATGGCAAAAAAGAAAAGCTTGAGGAGGAGGAAGTACTGGCGCACGCGACTCGGACCGACGATCTCCTTGTCAGTCTCAGCTCGGAGATATCCGACAGAGTAGAAACTGGCAAAGGCACCGACGAGAGCTATGAGGAGCGAGACATAGGATCCGAGCGCATCAAGCGAGAACAGGGCCGAGGCCTGCACGGTTCCAGTCGAGAGGACCATCGGTACGAGCGTAAGCGCGAGCCCAAGCTCCACCAAACCAGTCAGCATGACCGCCCACTCGATGATGCGACGATGACGAGCCTCAAGGAGCGCGATAAAGCAAGCAGCGAGGAGGGGCAACGCGATGAGGAAAGTAAGTATCATAGTCATTAATCTTCAATAAGTCGTTTCATCTTGTCGACACTGAGCGTACCGAACTGTCGATAGATCATAGAGATAAACACCTGAGCGATAATCATCCAGATGACGATATCAAAGACGATGCCGATCTCGAGTGCTACCGGCTGACGGATCCCGATGAACGACGCGAGAAGAAGGATACTGTTCTCAAGCGAGAGGATACCAAGCATCTGAGAGAATGCCCCCCGCCGATTGATGAGCATAAATATCGACATGAGGATCATTGCGAGGTTCAGTGGCAACACCCCAAAGGCCTGAGGTACCAAGACACCAAGCGGGAGAAAGATGCTCGAGTATGAAAAGAGGACCAGCCCCATGAGTGCCGTGAGAGTGAGCGGGGTCGAGAGATAGTTGTTGACCGTGAACCGCGTGCCGTAGCGTCGGATGAGACGCGAGAAGAATATCGGAGCAATCACGACCTTGATGAGGCCAGAAAGGAGAGCGACCATGATGAGTCCCTTATCCCCTTCGGCGAGTCCGATAAAGAAAAGAAATGTTACCACCGCCAATGACTGGATCAAGTAGAAGCGAATCAAACTCCGATTGGTCTTGACCAGATGGAGCGCTATCGTCGCGAGAAAGGCGACGAGATCGAGGAGAAAGTAGAGTTCGCGTGAATGTTCCATAGACTCAGAGTGTAATCGTTACGACGAGAGCGATGACCGAGAGGACAAACGAAGTAAAGAGGAGATCTGGGACACGGAAAATGCGGAACTTGGCCATAGTCGACTCGATGAGTGCGATCGCTCCGAGGAAACACACGGTTTTCACCGCAAAGAAAAGCGCTGCTGACAATACCATCTCCGGCAGAAACGACGTCGCCACGCCAAAGGGTATAAAGATACTACTCCCCATGGCGATAAACAGGGCCAGCTTGGTGTAGCTCGCCCACTCGATGAGGGCCAGGCGCTTCCCCGAGTACTCGAGGATCATCGCTTCATGAATCATGGTGAGCTCGAGATGGGTCGCCGGATTGTCGACTGGAAAGCGCGAGTTCTCCGCGAGGAGCGCGATGAAGAAGGCGACGAGGGCAATCGCGAGCGGAATAAACGACTGAAACGGCATGCTACCGAGACTCTCGGCCATAGTAAAGACATTGCCAGACTGCGCGATGACCGAGGCCACCAAGAGCGAGAAGAAGAGTCCGCCCTCGGCGAGCGCCGCCATGGTCATCTCCCGGCTCGATCCAAAACCACCAAAACCACTCCCCGTGTCCATGCCTGCGAGAGCGAGGAAGAACGTAGCCAGGGCCAAGAGGTAGATCATGGTAATAAAGTCACCACTGCCGAGAAACGAAAATGTCAGTCCCGTACCCTCAAAGAGCGATGGTGCCACAGTCGTGAGGACCGGCACGCTCGCTCCCACGAGGACCATCACCGCAAAGACGAGGTACGGCGTAAACCGGAAGATGAATGAGGCATCTGCCGAGATTACTTCATCCTTATGGAAAAGCTTCCAGAGGTCACGGTACGGCTGAAACACGCTCGCTCCCACCCGATTCTGGAGGCGGGCCTTCTGCTTCCTGATCACACCCACAAGGAGCGGGGCGATGAGTGGCAGCGCGAGGATTTGGATGAGAAACAAGAGAATTTCCATAGTGAGTGGGTATTAGCGGGCCGCTACAAAGAGGAGTACGAGGAGGGTCACAAACACATAGAGGACGTAGACATTGATGTTGCCCCCGTGGATGCGACGCATAAACGAAGAGACAGCACTCAGTCCCCTATTGATCGGGTGATAGATAAATTTACGATACGGATCCTCGATAGCGGTTGTCACCTCCTGTGACTTGATAAAGTAGCGCATGTTCTCATCGTGATACTCGATGGCGGTCTGCTTGGTCGGCCGGAGGATGCCACGGAAGATAGTGACGATAGAACGCGAGAAGCTGGTCGCAGTGATCTCGGTCCGTGGTGTGAGTGAGGTCCCACAGTCCCAGGTCCGGGCGATGACCACCTGACGGTCACGCGTGAACCAGGTGACGAGACCAGCCACAAAGGCGAGGACTATCGCGAGGACGATAGCGACCTGGTCGAGTGGGAGGATATCAGCAAACTCGAGCCGAGCGTCAATAAACTGGGTAAACGGGAACTGGAGTGTCACCGGGTCAGTGAGACCGATACTCGCGATGATACCGATGAGACCGGCGATGACAAGAGCAGAGAACACTCCGAGGACGAGGGTCAGGAGGGCTAGTATCCCCATAGCGATGAGCATCGAGAGACCGCTCTCATGTACGGCGGGAAACGCATGTCTCGCTCGAGCCAAGAACGTCGTCCCAAAGGCTTTGACAAAGCATGCTGCGGCCAATCCCCCTGTAAAGGCGAGACTCGCAATGCCAAAAATAAAGACTGATTTGACGAGTACACCCGTCCCGCCGATACCGACAAACATCGCCTGGAACGTCAGCCACTCGCTGGCAAAACCGTTGAACGGTGGGAAGGCTGAGATAGCGAGCGATCCGATAAGGAAAAAGAATGCGGTGTATGGCATCACTCGAATAAGTCCCCCGTAGTGCTCCATATGACGGGTCCCGGTAGCAGCCGCCACTGATCCCGCCCCGAGAAAGAGGAGAGCTTTGAAGATGGCATGGTTCATCGTGTGGTAGAGCGCGGCCGCGAGAGCAAAGAGCGCAAACGTCTCAAGTCCCAGAGCAAAGAAAACGATGCCAGAGCCGAGACCAAGGAGGATAATACCGATGTTTTCGATACTGTGGTAGGCGAGGAGGCGCTTGATATCGTGTTCTGACAGAGCGTAGAGCACGCCGAGGAGCGACGAGATACCGCCCAATACGATAAAGGCGAGTCCCCACTCCATGGGAGCACCTGGGAAAAAATCAAAGAAGAAGCGCACGAACATAAAGATAGCGGTCTTGAGCATCACGCCCGAGAGGAGTGCCGAGACATGTGTCGGAGCGGCGCTATGCGCCCCGGGGAGCCAGATGTGGACCGGGATGATACCAGCCTTGATACCGAACCCGATGAGAGCACAGAGAAAAATCAGGAATTGGAGCGTCGGTACGATCGTCCCCGCTGCCGCCCGCCAAGTAGCAAAGTCAAAGGAACCAGTCGCCTTGTGCGCCAAGAAAAACGAGAGTGTGATAAAGAGCGTCCCCACGTGAGTCATCAAGAGGTAGAGAAATCCTGCTTTGATATTGGCTCCCTTGTCTCGTTCAAAAATCACCAAGAAGTACGAGGCAAGTGACATACACTCCCAGACGAGGAGGAAGAACAGTGCCTGGTCAGCCATGGTCACGAGCATCAAGGAAAGAACAAAGATATTGTAGAAGAACCCAAACGTCCCGAGATTATACTTGCCGTAGAAATGCTTCTGATACGAGAAGCCGTAGAGGGACGAAGTCGTGGCGACAAGCGCGATGATACCGAGAAAGAACGCCGCGAGGCCATCCAGACGGAAATGGAAATCAAACACGCCTGGGAGGACACCCGGGAGAGAAAAGACAATGCCCTGACCTGCAAAGAGGGCACTCCCCGCTATCGTAAGCGCCAGGAGCGATCCGATGAGTGCCATGCCATGAGCGAAGTAGCCGGCGCTCTTGCCTCCATCATTGAAAAACCGAGCCACAAAGAGCGACCCGACGGCACCCGAAAAGAGCACAGCGATCAAAAACAGAATTGACAGTGGGGAGAGGAGGAATTCCATACGTTATGGCCTAGGGAGTTTGCCGGATTCAATATCGTGAAACAGCTTGAGGAGCGACTGGAGTACGACCCGCGGCGAGGGTGGATCACCCGGGATCTTCCAGTCAACGGGGATAACTTCTTCGACGCTGTTGTGGATAGCATACGAGTCTCGATAGATACCCCCATCGATGGCTCCATCGCCGACCGCTACCACGTAGCGAGGTGTCGGCATCGCCTCATAGGTACGACGCAACCCTTCGGCCATATTGCGTGAGACCGGACCAGTCACAAAGAGCATATCCGCGTGCCGGGGCGACGCGACAAAGTGAATACCAAAACGCTCGACATCGTAGTAGACGTTGCCGAGGGCGGTCAATTCTTGTTCTTCAGCATTACTTGAGCCAGCGGCCACTTCGCGGATAGCGAGTGATCCCCCAAAGAGCTTTTTGACCTGGGCCTCTACCTCTTTGCCGAGGACAGTCACCTCCTTCGCGCGGAGATCCTCCGTCGTGAGAGTAAGTCGTGGAGTAGTCCAAATTTTTCGGAGCAGACGATACATACAAAAACAAGAAGATCACCAATACATGAAAAACCACGAACCAGAAGGAGACCTTATCCTCCCTCTCTAAACATCCCTATACTACTCTTTTGCCCATATTTGTCAAACCACATCGTTCGCGTAACGACGGTGGTCAATCTCCCTTTTTCCCGTACTTTTCCTTGAGAAATCCGACAATAGCCGGGAGAAAAGACAGAAACACGATGAGGAGGATGATCGGGAGAAGGTACTTGTCTACGTCGATGACACTCCCTAGGGAGTACCCCATGAGGACGAGGCCGAGGGTCCAGAGGAGTGAGCCGACGAGATTGTAGATGAAGAACGTCCGAAAGTGCATATTGGCCACACCGGCGATAATCGGTGCAAAGGTCCTCACTATCGGCATAAATCGAGCGAGGACGATAGTCTTGGGACCGTGCTTGTCATAAAACGCCTGGGCCTTCAGGGCATGAGCCTTTTTGAAAAGAAGCGAATCCTCACGACTGAATATCTTGGGACCAATCCGGCGTCCGAACTCATACCCAAAGAGGTTCCCGAGAACCCCCGAGAGGAAAATACCGACGAGGAGAAGCGGGAGGGAGAAGTAGTCATCCGAGGCGAGGAATCCAGCGACAAAGAGGAGGCTATCCCCAGGGAGAAAAAACCCAAGAAAAAGACCCGTCTCGGCAAAAACGATACCGAAGACGCCGACGTACCCGATAGTTTTGATGAGCGAGATGAGGTCGATACCAAAAAACTCCATAGCAAAAGCAAAAAGATTATCACTTCGCTTCAGTATACCCTAATTGAGTCACTCGCTCAAATCTCGCCCGCTAGCTAAAACTCCCGCTTGGCAAGGTCCTCGTCGAGCAAAATAGCCAGTTTGGCTGGCAACATGTTCTTGCGGGTCAAGTGATGGAGGCCATCCGCATAGGCTTTGCGGAGACTCTCGCTCCCAAACGACTGGTCAAACGGCATGAGCACCGACTCATGCTCAGTAAAAAGCGCCTGTTTGCGATTGGACGCATCCTCACGAAAAACCTGGTAGGCAGCAAGCACCTTGTCGAGGAGCGCATCGTAGGCTGGAGAATCAAACATCGGATGTTGTTTCAGCCGATCAAATTCTTTGACAACCTTGCGGGCGATAATCTCTTGGGCCCGATAGTACATATACTGTTCGTGGAGAGCGGTCTCTCGATCCTGACGAATCAAGAACAGCCGTCTCGCGCCACTCGCCAACTGCTCGAACCAATCAGGCTCAAACGCTTCGTCGAGGGACTGGATCTGGTTGCCACCGACTTCGACACGTTCCAGCTGGACATCGAGTTTGGTGAGGATACGTTTGTAGACCGACTCACTCACTTCGCGATACTGAAACAAGAGTCCCAAGAAGTGCTTTTCGATACCGATAGCATACACGCGGAGCGCCTCCTCAAAGTCATTGCCGGAATGAGCGATCGCCTTCTCACATTCTCCTTGTTCATTCTTGCGCTTCCGATCGATCTCCCGAGTCAGTTTCACATGGGTCTCCTCGTTCATGTAGTGCTTGTCGAAAAAGTCATCGATCTTGCTCTGCCCAAAAGCGAGGACATATGACCTAGCCTGGTGATACCCGGCCTCCTCGACGCCTGTCAGCGCATCGAGTTTGAAGCGACGGATGAGCGTGCCGATGGTGAGTGCCTTCACAAAGAGGGTAAAATAGATACAGGCGATAGTGAGAGCCGTGATGAACTCCTTGACGGTGAAATCAAACTGCCACCCCGGAATGGTGAGGGTGTCTGGGATGAGGAGGACCATGACGACGGCGAGGGCCCCACGGAGACTCCCCCACGACAAGAGGTGCTGCCAGGTCATCGGGATTGACTCTTCCTTCTTACTCCGATTGAGCCACCACGCGACCGGGTAGATAGAGACAGCTCGGGCCACGGCAACCACGATCACAGTGAGGAGCATCGGGAGGATAAAGACATGGAGTTCAATCGGGAGACTGGCAAAGAGGAACCCCATGGTGATAAAGACGAGTGAGTTCACGAGAAACGCGAAGTACCCCCAGAAACTCTCCATAAAATGATGCGTCGAGATAGAGAGTTTGGAGCGACCATAGTTCCCGATCACCATCGAGGCCATGACGGTCGCGATGATAGCCGAGAGCTTGATCTCCTGTCCGCCGATGACCAGGTGGTGTGACAACACTTCGGAGAGGATAAAGGTGAGGTGAGCCACGAGCATGGTGAGAGTGATCTCGATGTGTTCGTTGTCTTCCACGCGTCCTATGAGCTTGGCAAAGAGGAATCCCATAGCGATACCGAAAACGATACCGCCAAATACCATGGTCGAAAAGGTAAAGAGGCCTTCAAGCACGGTCGACACACCCGAAAAACCGGCGAGGATAATCTCAAGTACCACCAAAAAAGCCGCGAGAGACGTCCCATCATTGAACAAACTCTCCCCCTCAAACAGAAAGGCGAGACGACGTGGCACACCAAATTCTTTGAAGAGAGCGAGGACAGCGACCGGGTCAGTCGCCGAGATAAGGGCTCCAAAAAGGAGAGTGGCCATAAACGGTACCTCCATCCCGATGAGTCCGAGGACCAAAAAGAGTACCACAGCGATAAAGAACATCGAGATGACGAGACTCCCGACCGAGAACCATGAGACCGCTCGGATATTTTGCTTCAGATCCCGGGCCCGCATGTTGTAGGCCGATTCAAAGATGAGAATCGGGAGGAAGAGATAAAACAAGAGCTCCGGCGTGAGCTGAAATGCCTGGAGAAAATGAAACAGTGGGATATGCGTGAGTGGCACGAGGAGCGACCCGACCAAGACGAGGAGTACTGTATAGGGTGCGCGGATCCGCTTCGAAACGAAATACGTCCCGATCGAGATGAGCATGAGCATAAAGAACGACAACACTGTTTCGAGTGACATAGTGTGAAATATTACTGCAAACAAAAGAGGCTCAGGCGAGCCTAGTACTTTTCTATACTACTCCTCTTTGCTTTCTTGTCAAAAAGAAAACCCCACCAGAGGGCGGGGTTTGGGAACTGTGGGCAAATTACTTTGCGACAGCAGTGGCACCAGCTTCGACGAGCTTCTTGACGATAGCTTCGGCATCGGCCTTGGCAATCTTCTCCTTGATAACCTTTGGAGCAGCGTCCACCATATCCTTGGCTTCCTTGAGACCGAGACCGGTCACTTCGCGGACCACCTTGATGACGTTGATCTTCTGAGCACCAGCGGCTGAGAGTTCGACATCGAATTCGGTCTTCTCTTCAGCAGCTTCGGCTGGGGCAGCAGCGGCAGCACCCATCATGACAGGAGCAGCAGCGGAGACACCAAACTTGTCTTCGAGCACGTGTACGAGCTCAGAGAGATCAAGCACGCTCATTTTTTCGATCTCAGCAACGAGCTTCTCAAACTTCTCCGGCACCACGACTTCCTTCTTTTCTTCTGACATATCGTTAGAATTATGATTACTTAATTGGTGACAATATAGTTAGGCTTTCTTTTCTTCAATGGCTTTGAGCACCTGTACCAATCCACTCAAATTGGCTGACAAAGTCCGGACAAAACCAGCGATTGGAGCCTGGAGAGTCCCCACGAGCTGAGCTCGCAGTTCGTCTTGGCTCGGCAGTTTGGCCAGGGCCTTGACCTCATTTGCGGTAAGGGACTTGGCACCGAGGGCTCCACCTTCGATTGTGAGCGTTACATCCTTGTTGGCTTTCTGAAAATCAGCGATTACCTTGGCAGCGGCCACCTCATCCTGCGAAAACGCGACACCAACCTGACCATCGAGTGCGCGGGCATCTACTTCTACACCAGCGTTCTTCAAGGCAATGTTGAGGAGGGTCTTCTTGAGCACCTGCCAGCTCGAACCACTCTTGCGGAGTTCGCGACGAATGGCGGTGATATTCTTCACCGACACGCCCTTGAAGTTGGCAAAGACGAGGGCTTTGGATCCCTTAATCTTGTCGGCGACCTCAGCGACGAGGGCTTCCTTCTGTTGTTTGGTCTGTTGCATAAAGATGTATTAAACAAAAATCTGCGGGACGAACCGCAGACCTGAGAAATCATGTGATGAGCTCCTGATGCTATCTTTTGGAAATCATCGGGTGACTCTTCGTTTTCCTCGTGAGGATGTTACTGATAGGTTCTCCAGTCTCAGATGTGACCGGAACCAACCAAACCTCATGTCTACGGAGTATTCTATTGTGAATCTATTCTACTCCTTCCCCGAGCTAACGTCAAGGGAAATACTGCTTACGCCTTGGGTTCTTCGACTGGAGTCTCCTCAGCCTTCGGTGCCTCGGCCACTACCTCGGCTACTGGAGTTTCTGCAGGCGCTTCAGCTCCTACGGCTTCTTCGGCCTTTACTTCTTCAGCCGGTGCCGCTTCAGCTACAGGCGTAGCCTCGGCTTCGGGCTCTTCCTTGGCTACTGGACGAGGCATCTTCTTGGCGACTTTCTTGCCTTCGATGATGCTCTCACGAACGAGCATATTGTGGACAGCGTCCGATACCTGGGCACCCTGGCCGATCCAATAGAGAATACGGTCCTTCTTCAAAATGGTCGTTTTCTTGTGCGGATCATAGCTCCCGAGGATCTCCACATGGCGCTTGCCTGGGGCCTTGGTGTGCTCCTGAACTACCACACGGAAATACGCGCGGTTTCGCTTGCCTGTACGGTTGAGACGGATAGCCAACATAGCGGAAAAAATGCATTAGACGAATACAAAACCCATTCTAGCCCATTTCCCCTAGTGCGTCAACCCCGTTAGAGAACGCTACGCCTTTGGCGTGACTTCAGTCGCTGGTAGCGACTTTTTTCTAACGGGGCAAGACTCCCTTCTAAGCTTACCACCGAGGGGTGCCGTAGCGCTTTTCGACATAGAGGATCTGCCAGAATCGCTGGCCGAGGAGGAGTCCCAGGACCACCCCACCAAGCGAGAGGAGGAGCCCGACCGTCCCATGGAGTGCGCTCCAGTGACGCCACACCCAGTTGTCACCATAGTGCCCCACCTCCCCCGTGATCCATCCAAGAGTCGGTATCTCGATCCCCGCATGGACAAGCATCGACAGGAGCCACCCCAAGAACCCAAACGCCCCGATATAGAAATACTTTTTGACCATAGTTTTGATATCGCTTTTGTTACGTACCGAATTACGTAATTCATTACGTAACGTAATTCTTTTTCCTCTCTATTTCTATTCTACACCATGTTGACTACTGTCTGATTCATTTGGCTTGACAAATCGCGTCATTTGATATCTAGTAGATACACCACCACTCTGGTTCATTCACAGGAGAGCTCTCCATGCCTTCGAAAAAGTCCACCGTCATCACTGTTTTCCAGACGAGCGACCAGGCCACTGCCGGCCTCGCTCGCTATGGCGAACTCGATCGTGAGATCGCCCAGATCGAAAACGAACTGGCCACTCAGGTCGCCCAGTTGCGCAAAGATGCCGACGCGAGAATTGCGCCACTCCAGACCGAGCTCACGACGACGCTCCTTGGCCTCGAGGCCTATGCCAAAAGCGTTCGTCCGACACTCTCCGCCGGTCAGAAAACCATCCGGCTCTCGACAGGCGACCTCGGCTGGCGCATCGGCAAGCGCACCGTCGTCCTCCGTGGCAAGGCCGAGGACATCATTGCTCGCATCAAGGCAATCAGCGCGACCTACGCCAAGAAGTACATCCGGACGAAGGAAAGCATCAATCGTCCAGCCCTGCTCGCTGATCAGCCCGAGATCGAAGGGATCAAGTACGCCCTCGGCAAGGAGCGGTTCTACGTGACCGCCCAATCTGACGTGGGCACAGCCAAAGCGGTGATCGAGCCCAGCTGACCAAACTCCGAACATCCCCACAGCCCATTTTTGCCACAGGCATCCGCCCGACCATCGCGCCGGGCTTTTTTTATACACAAGTAGTCTACATTTGAGCCAATACTAACCCGCTCTCCATGCCCCCACACATTAATTACGTAATTTGTTACGTAATTACAGCTTCTGAAAAACAAACAAATGCTCATGCATAATCAAAAGAAAATTGTTCTCTTTTGATTTATTCACCCAAAAACCAGTCGCCTTACAATTAAATTGCCGCTTAATAATATCCTCCTTCAAAACAAAACCTGACTTCAAACAGCGATCCATTATCTTGAAAGCGAGTGGCTGATACATCTTGTTCCGTCTTGTATCACCCATGAGGATAGCGCAGTACTTTCCTCGTTTCAAAACACGGTACATTTCCTTAATAACTTTCTCCATCTCATCTACAAAAGCATCAATATCATGAATCCCCGAGAGATCATCTTTCAATTTCCCGTCACTATATTTAATGATATCGGCATATGGAGGATGAGTCAGTACAAAATCAATTTCTTCATCCTTAATAAAACTCATACCACGAGCATCGCACTTTACCAACCGCTGCTTGGCTTTGTTTTTTACCTCAAACCTCAATGCGTTCTTGGTTCGTTCCAGTGCCTCCTCGTTGACATCAACACAGGTGATATGGCGATTGAGAATCTTGGCCTCAATAGCCGTTGTCCCGCCACCAATCATGCAATCGAGCAGATGATCTCCCTCTTTCGAGTAACGCAGAATCAAATTGCGAGCCACCTCTGGCGCCCAATTTCCACGCCAATCAGATTTATGTGTCGCCCAATTGCCCCGACGTGGAAAAGCCCACACAGTGGTACATTCCATTTCGAATTCTTCGGGATGGAGCTTTACCTCCTTTTTACTCGCCATAATGGCAAATTACCAACTTAACTGATCAAGAATTCCGTTCTCAAGCATGTGTAAATTGAACACGTATTCATTATGATTATATGTTTCCTCCAAGGGTCGCGCCGAAATATGCCAACCCAAACCGTCAGTAATCCAAACAAAATCAATTTCTTGAGCTTTTAATTCGTCATACAGACTTTTGAATTCACCACAGACCGCCTTTAGTTTTGATCCTCCACCGTTATAAAAATTAACTTCAAACAACTTAATTTTTCTATTCTCAGGATTGTAAACAGCGAAATCGAAACTTCTCTCAGATTTATCAACATGAACTTCTACTCCCCACTGATTACGAATATCCGTCGCCCGTGCCTGAGCAATATACTCAAAACCGTTTGCGTCACACAACTTTTTAATATGAGCTTCAACAATACTTTCCATTAAAGTACCACCGCGATTTTTACGACCATTACTATCCAATCCCACCTCAACACCTACGACATAATCAACTAGATTTTTAATCCCTTCTTTTTGGAAAAGTCGAACCAATCCAGTTTTCTCTAGAAATCTAAAGTACTTGTCGACATCAGAAGACGAAACCGCTTCAAAATTAAAAGGTTCAGTGCTTCCGTCTTCCAACTCAAATATTTCAAGTCGGTTCTCGCGTACCGCAAGCAAAACCGGAAACGCCTTCACAATGTCCGGATTGCTCATGAAGAGCCTACGGAACTCAGAATGCAAATCTTCTTTGCCAAGAAGGTAGTTCAACTTATTTAAGACAATCTCAAGCTCCGAGCTATTTGCAAATACCTTTTCCCAATTGACAAAATAATCCCACGTCTTAATTGAGTTTCTCAATGTATCAACTAAGTTTTTAAAATCCTTATTCATAGTTATTCAACCTTCCACACTTGTTTAGATATATCAGCATATCGACTCTGATTCCACCTAATCTCCTCAGAACCCCATGAAACCTTAGTAAGAATTTCTCCTATCAGATTAATTTGGCTACTATCATATTCCTTCTTCTTATCAATAAAGACGCTATTTTTAATCCGAGTATTAATAGTTTTTGACAAAAGAACCATATTACCAATATTATTCAACAGTTCTATGTGAATTTTTTGATTAAAGCCATTTGCTTTCCATTTCTCAATATTCTTTGGCATAATATGTTCCAGATGAACCGCTGAAAAATCAACGATCTTTTCTTCAGAAGATACAAAGTTCTCGATTTTTCCAATGATATACCTCGCTATTTTTGCATTCTTAAAACTCTTCTCGATAAACGATTTTCGAAACTCCTGTTCTGAAGGGTCTAGAGCTATAATATCCGACCTGACACTCTCATATGGTTTACCCGAGGAATAAACAGCATACGCAATATTAGCGTACTCCTTTTCCAATTTGTTAGGATTTTTTCCACAGATGGTTGAATATCGGAACGTAAAATTTACTAATAATCTAATTAATTTCTTAATATCTTCGGGATTAAATTTAAGATAAGCGGCCATTAGTACGGAATGCAATTGAGTTGATCCAAGAATTTTAAGTTCATTTAAACCTTTATTCTCTTCATCATTTTCCGAAAATGAATCAGGGTCTAACATCCTTCGATAATAAGGCGCTATCCTGCAAAGATAATCGACTGTTGTCTTTGATGAGTTTCTTTCAGTGTAATCGATGACTCTATCATATAGACCACTTTTTAAAGAAACTAAGATAGTTGAGTATCTAAGAAATTTATCTAAATTATCGAGGCCAACAATACTCTCGGATTCCATCCAACTTTCATCAACACTACTGAACCCTTGTCTTTCAGCCTCAGAAAGTAAATAGTTTCTAATTAAATCACCTTCGGCTAAATCAACTCCTCTATCATTTAATACTTCAAATAATTTAGACGCATATTTATAGCCTGAAACCACAATTTCCATAAAGAATACCTCATTGATGACTTTTCTATAGATTTCAACAAGTCTTATTTTTTCCATGTTCACATCAGTAGAAGACCCATCTTTTAACTTTGAAACAAAAAACTTTAAAACGGCAAGGATATTTTTGTTTGTCTCGCCTTCTATGGATAAGGTCTCGAGTTCTGATAGAGTATTGGTATTTAATAGGGCATCATAATATTCGCTATTAACCTTACTCAATCTTAAAATTTGATAATTCCCACTAGCTAAATTTCCAGCTTTTAGGTATTTAAATATGTCTTTTGCATCCCCGGCATCAACCCTGTCTTTATAAAATAAATACAGTGCGAGAAAGAATAATGATAGAGTTGTTATGCGTTGTTGGCCATCTATAACTTCATAGCTTCCTTCATCTATTTTACTTAGCACTACGCTTCCAAAAAAGTACCCCTTGTCGGAATTACTAAAAACATCGTCCCAAAATCTGTCCGCGTTATTTACATCCCAAGAAAATGGACGCTGAAACTTCGGAATAATATACTGTCTAGACGTGAAAAACTCGTCAATATTTGGTTTATTTGTGCCAATGGATTCTCGCTCCATATAATTAATAATTCGTTACAAGCAACTCAGAAATCTTCCCTCTCGCTGTTGCTTTTGAGTTAATAGCTCGCCCAGCTGATACCCTGTGAATTTTGATTCCGTACTTTTTAAGTTCCGAATATATTTTATTAATAAATGGTGCGTCAGAATTCGAAAGCATAACAAAGCACCCTCTCTTATGCAGTTCGAGAAAGGTATCTCGCAACTCAATTTGTTCTTTTTCACCAAAGCCCTGTGACGTATACGATGTAAACGCCGCCGTCTTACTCACGGGATGATATGGTGGGTCAAAGTAAATGAAATCGCCTTTCCTGGCTTTCTTTAAAACCGCCTTATAGTCACGATGTTCGATCTCGACATTCTGCAAAACCAGGGAAACCTTTCGGAGATTATCTTCATCACAGATCTGCGGATTCTCATACTTACCAAAAGGCACATTGAATCCACCTTTACTGTTCACGCGATACATCCCATTAAAGCAGGTGCGATTCAAAAATATAAACCGCGTGGCAACTTGTAGATCGGTTAACTTCTGGGGGTCCTTAGCGCGAACCTTCAAAAAATATTCTTTGTCGTATTTCTGTTTCTTCAAAGAAATAATCAATTTCTCGACATCGTTCTTAATAACATTATAAGTTGCAACAAGCTCTGCATTTAAATCTGAGAGATAGGCTTTGTTCGGTAGCAAATCAAAGAATACTGCCCCTCCGCCAACAAATGGTTCGAAGTATCTGTTTTTCTCGGAATCAAATCCTTCTGGAGGGTACAGGTCGAGATCACGAAATTGTTTCAGAAGCTGTCGCTTTCCACCTACCCATTTCACAAATGGCTTTGGCTTGGCCGCAATTATCTTTCCAACCTCATCAAGATAATCCTTCGAACTCTGAACGCGCAAGAAAACTGTCCGCGCATAAATCGCATTTATATCGAACGTCTCCTGAATTATCTTGAGTTTTGATTCTGTATTCATAATACAAGTCACTGACAGTATTGCTTTCATGGTAGCACCAAGTAGCAACCCGATCAAATGGCAGGAATTAACAAAAAACCCGCTTTTCAAGCGGGTTAAATACTCTATTCCTTTAATTACACTTTCCAATCTCGGATTACCAAACCCTCCCAATGAAATCCGACTCGGTCGGTGCCTCCCAATCTCATGGGATATACCGCCTGCTTACTTCGATAACCTAAAATTTATGAGAAATAGTTAGACCCATTTTATCACCTACCCTAAATTTAAGCCAAAAACCAGACTTTCGACTGGCTTTTAGTACCAAATATAAATATTTTCTCTACTTGGAGCGACGATAGGCGAAGATGATGCGGACAAGGGAAGCGAGAACAAAAAGTCCTGAGAGGGCGACAGCGACTGTACCCTTGGTGACAGGAAACATCCAGTTATGGGTATAGGCTGGAGTAATGAGGATGAGGAACATCGCCAGCGGAACAAAGACACGGGCGAACCACCACCAAGCCTGAAATACCCCTTCTGACATTTTGTACGTGATGAGAGAGAAAAGGAAGATAGGAAAAACAGGAAAAAGAACAAACATAACAGCCACTAATAATTCGGTACACTCAAAAACATTGCTACATACTTTATAAGTTCCTAAAAAATTAATCATCAACAATAATCCTGAAATAATTCCAGACAAAATCAATACGCTTTTCTTCGTCATATATTTATATTAATACTTTACTTCGACTATCCCCTTTGTTGTTTGCATATACGGCACCATCATACCCGGTAGTTTTTTCTTGACTGGTCGCTCACTCTCATCGCCCCTTTCGTCATCACCCAAGTCTTGGGGTCGCTCCATGATCCAGGTCTCATCGATTAGTGGCATGTAGCGCGACTCGAGACGAACATCACCAACTTTGAGAGAGCTCGCCAGTTGCTTATACTGATTCTTACGATCTACTCGCCACTTGTACTGAGCCCGCGCATCCGCGAGAGACCATTCACTGTCATCATAGCCGAGAGAGCGTACTCTGACAAAGACGTATCCCTGGCGATCCTTGGTTTTCTCGAAACTGATGCTGGTCGTGTGTCCCGCTTCATCGGTGAGCGTGGCCAACATATCCGGCAAGTTCTTCTTGTGCTGTTTGAGCCAGCGATCAAACCATGGCTTAATCTTATTGAGATTGGTATTGGTCGCAACCAAATCCTTCTTTTGCTCGACGATAACTACCGTAACCGCACCACCTAGGTTGTCGGTACCAGTGATATCAAGCTTTTGGGTCATGGGATTAAAAGAGATCTTGCCCTCCGGAGCGGTTTTGTCTATCCGTATCGTTTCTGTTTTCTTCTCTTCTTGGTTACCAGCCTGGTCAATAGAAAAGTAGCTGAGTGTCGTCGTGCCCTCAGTCGAGAGAGTAATAGGTCCACCATAGACATGCCACGTAGTACCGTCTAGCGAGTACCCCGCCTGTTCCACCCCGCTCCCCTCATCAGTAACAGTCAGTGTCACCGTCACATCGCTTGCATGCCAACCATTGGCTCCCTGTATGCCCGTCACAACAGCCGTCGTCACTGGAGCAGTCGTATCATACGTTACTATTTCACCAATCTTGGGTGCTAGGTCGATATCAGTTGTCCCGTCACCATCACGATCGATCCGCAGGTGCGAAACACTGGCCAGGTCACTCGGCACATCAAACGTCACCCTTGTTTCGGGCGTAGTGGGCATATCCTGGAAAGTCACCTTCCCCAGTGAAGTATCACCCTCGAACTCCTCTACCACAAAAGTGAAGTCCCCTGTCTCGTATCCATCAAGCACGATGTGTCCGGCAGACCCCGCGTCAGCAAATATATACTTCACCTCACCAAACTGCTTGTAGTACGTCCCGGGGATTTGTTCTTCTATCTCGCCAGTTGGAGAAATCCCCGTGTGTCGCCCCTCATCATCATAGAGACTAAGCGTCAGTGGAGAATGAAGTGAGTATTGCAGTCTCTTTAGATTGCCTTCAATATCTGGAACATGATTATAAATATATGGCTGGTCATCAATTTCATTTCTAACTACATTATTAATCAGTATCCGTACTTCAGGAATTTCGAGAAAGCTTGAGTGTTCACGTGCAAATACGCCTAATGCTGTAGAAAAAGGATGGTCCTTATTCCATTTTCCAATATCCACCCAATACCGCTCAACGTCTTTCATCCAGAGAGCGCTCGGCGTCACGACGGTCCCATCACCATCGATGGTAAATTTGTGCTTTGGCTCCAGCAATTCGATATTTGATTGACACAGCAACTCATCGCACAGCTCTCTCCTCTCCGGTGTATACTCCGTGCTACTGAGCGTGCTTGGCACTCCCCACCCGGCTATCTGCACCAACCGCACGCCTGCCGGAGCGACCCAGGTATCCAGATCATCATGAAGTTGTTCTGCATGATTCAAAAGTGTCTCATTCAAATCGGCCAATGTCTCTGTATCAGTGTTGGTCGCAGTGACTCGCCGAAATGTATCTGACAAGAAATCATAGAGCTCTCCCTGAGAATCCACTGTGTCAGCATAGCGCTGATGCCAGTCTGATGAACCATCCGTATCAAAGGTCGCTACTGGAGTCTCGACAGAAGAAAAATACTGGGCTGTTGGAAGGAGTTGGTAGGCTCCCGGCATATTTTCTGCCAACCCCCGCGCCGTGGGAGTATCGAGGACAGGAAAGAAATTCTGCTTGTACCCATGAAGCAACCCGGCAACGGCAGCCGGGGTACCCACCTGAGGCACCGCCACAAAAACTATCTTGTCGACGAGATTCCCCACTTCTGTATCACCAATTTTTTGCATCAATGCCTTGGCCAAGAGACCACCATTGGAATGAGCCACGATTGTCACTTTTCCTGACTTTGAAGTGCCTGCTAACTCACGAAGTCGCTGAGCCACAGTTCCATCATCCAGAATATCATCCAAAGAAAGTCGCCAATCATACGCCACCGCTTGCCAATCATTAATAAGATGGTCGGTGTTCTTCATTCTTTCCAGTTCTTCAAGAAAAGACTGGTAAATATTGGCTCCCGTAGGGGTCTCATCCAACACGTCTCCCTCTTTGGTATGAATGTCGGGATCAATACTCTTCCCTGACGCATCAAGATAGAGTTTGCGGGCATCGTTGTTACAACTCGGCTCCCATATCCTCGTCGGATCTACTTTGTCTGCGACACATGATGAATTTTGGTCATCATACAACCGGCTCGCTTCGAGTCCTGGGAGAAAGAGGACACTCGAGAAACAATCTGTCGTGCAGGCCGAAGAAAACGGGATAGCACTCCAGCCATCGAGCTCGAACTCCCCAATCAACTGTTCTCCCGTTCCGCCAGGATTGCTCGTAGTCGTCGGTCCACTCGCATCACCGTACCAGTTGTTCCGGAGGAGTACGGCACCCCAACGGTTATGCGTCATGCCCTCGTCATAGAACATATAGGATATAACGGCTCTACCAGCGGTGTTACCTTCGAAGTTGGAATCTGTCACATGCAAGAAATCGTATGTTTCCCAATCGTTACCGAAGTAGTGATTGGCCTCAATATCTGCATGAGCATTGTTTCGGAACGATACGCTTTCCAACTGTAACTTCCCACCATCAACTCTCAGAGCAGGATACTCCACGAATCGACGCTCGGAGGCATGGGCCGTTTGGATGAACCAGTCACGAATTGGATTCCTCATTCCCATGTTCCAGGGACAGTTGTCGCTCCCTACCCATTCAGATGTCCCCATGCCTTCAAAAATAACGTGACGGAAGACCGAAGCTTCGGTCGTTGCTTCGACATAGGTAGCGAACTCGATCATGCCTGCCTCGGGAGAAAAATAACACTCCCTATCATAGGGAGCGTAATCTGCAGGCACATTGGAATAGTCAGGTGTTTGCTTGGTGAAACGGATAGGCTCTGTGGCCGTGCCCAGAGCTACGATGCGTCCATCATAGACCGAGAGCATCCCCACTTCCACCTCGGTACCAGGGAGGATAGTGAGCGTCGCGCCATTCACCACCACGGTATCCTGAGGCATGTCAGCGCGAGTGAGGTGACCACTCCATGTCGTGTCCTGGTCGATGACGGTGTAATTTTCATAGTCCGTCCATGGGTCACTAGCGGAAGCGCTCGAGAAAGGAATCAGCGCACCCAAAGCGATGAGCACCCCCACTATTCTCTTTGACATACTCTTGTATGAAAAAGTTAAGTTTTTATGAATATGCAGTTCCTTATGCAAAAAGTATACCACCACTGTCAAATTATACAAAACCCCGCCGGGTGGGCGAGGTCGAGGTTCTATTTCACTACCTTGCCACCATCGCCTATCTGGTCGAGACGGATGGAGAGGAGCTGGGAGACACCATCGGCTCCCATGGTGACGCCATAGAGGAGTGCAGCCTGTTCCATGGTCTGGCGGTTGTGGGTAATGGCGATGAATTGGGTGTGGTCCGAGAGCTCCTGGAGCATTTTGGAAAATCGCCGAGAGTTGGCCTCATCGAGGGCAGCCTCGACCTCGTCGAGGACAGCAAACGGAGGCGGGTTGTGCGAAATGATAGCAAAGAGAAGTGCGAGAGACGTGAGTGAGCGTTCGCCACCGGAGAGCATCGAAAGGTTGGTGATTTTCTTGCCGGGCGGGCAGGCAAAGATCTCGATACCGACTTCTTCGGGTACGGTCTCATCCTCCTCATCACCGGGCTCGCCGTCTTCATCGCCCTGACGGACACGGCGACGAATCTTGACCATCGAGAGTTCGGCCTTGCCTCCCCCAAAGATAATCTTGAAATATTCTTCAAATTTGCGTCGAATCTCCTTGAAAGCCTCCTCGAACACGCCATCAATTTTCTGGTCCATTTCTTTCACCACGACGCGGAGTGAGTCGATGGCTTGCTTGAGATCAGCGGACTCTCGGGTCAAAAACGCATAGCGGTCTTCGGTCTCGCGGTATTCCTCGACCACGAGCGGGTCGATGGTGCCGATATGCTCCACCTCCACTTTGAGCCGAGCGATCTCGCGCTCGAGCTTGTCACGCTCTACCTCAGTCCCGTCATGCCGGAGGTCGTCGACACTCATCGCGAGCTCCTCACGGACGAGATTGACCAGGTCCTCCTCGCGCACTTCTACTCGAGCGAGACGGACTTTGACTTCATTCAGACTGTCTTTGAGTACGTTTAACTGGCGATCCTTTTCTCGCCACAGCTTTTCTTTGGTAAAAAATGTCTCACGACTGGTCCGGCTCGACTCGCGCACTGACTGGATCTCGGCCTCTTTCATGGCGAGACGCTTCTGGAGTGCCTCAAGTTTGTGGTTGAGCTCGGTCTTGGTCGTGGCATACTCAGCGAGGCGCGCATCGCTCGCTCGCTTCTCATCATCAGGAAGCGCGATAATTTTCTTCTCTTTGACACTCCCCTCACCAGCTTTCTCGTCGAGGTCGTGCATCTTCTGCTTGATGACCTGGGCAAACTCACGGATATCCTGGATGTCCTCAAGCTTCTCGACATTCTGGAGCCGTTCGATGAGCTGTGCCTGATGGGTACGGATTTCTTCGAGGGCCTTCCTCACATAGTTTAAGTCCACCGGGATAACCCGGATCACCTCTTCTACTTTCTGCTTTTCACGTTCAATCTCGATCTTGCCCTCGATGACGCTCCGGTCTCGGAGGAGTCCATTGGCTTCATCGCGGAGAGTGGTGAGCTCGCGCCCGATCACTTCTTCTTTGCTCTGGTCCTCCATGGTGGCCGAGGCCTCGGTCACTTCGCGCTCGAGGGTGTTCACTTCGATACCGATATCAAAGACGGACTTCTCGAGGACGTCGCGCTCGGCAGCGAGCTTGCCCCGCTCACCCTGAAAGTTGTCCCAGAGGTAGCTATAGAGGAGGAGTTGCTTGTCTCTCAATTTTCCGGCAATATCCTTGCCCTGTGAGGCGCGCTCGGCCTGGCGACGGAGGTTCTTCAGATGTGGTTCGATCTCGAGACAGAGGGCATCGACGCGCACCAAATTCTCTCGCGTACTCTCAAGCTTCCGGAGAGCCCGTTCTTTTTCGATCTGGTACTGCTTGACCCCGGCGGCATCCTCAAATATCGCCCGTCTCTCAGTAGCAGTGGCATTCAAGACCGCGTCAGACATCCCCTGGGTGATGACGCAGTAGCTATCCTTGCCGATACCGGCCTTGGCCAGGAGATCGACGACGTCTAGGAGTCTGACACGTGAACCGTTGATGAGGTATTCACTCTCGCCACTCCGGTACACTTTGCGGGCGATAGAGACTTCGGCGAATTCGATCGGAATCCGTTTGTCAGAATTATCAAAATGAAGCGTCACCGAGGCTGTACCGAGGCGAGCCTTTTTGTCAGTCCCGGCAAAGATGACATCCTCAGACTTCTTGCCCCGAAGGTTCTTGGAGGATTGTTCCCCAATGGCCCAGCGGATAGCATCAGCCACGTTACTCTTGCCACTCCCGTTCGGACCCACGATTGCGGTGATACCACACTTGGCCCCATTGGCCAGGTCACAGTCGGGCAAAAAATCCAAGCTCGTCCGATTGGCGAACGACTTGAAACCATTAATTTCGAGTTTCTTCAAATACATGCTCGGAGATGAATCGTGAATCATGATGTATGAAGTATGAAAAATTCATAAGCCTTCTGCTCATGACTCATGCCTCATAATTCTTCTGTCACCCCCAGTATATCGCATTTCAAGCCAAAAGAAAAAAGCAACAAGATACAGCATTATATACAGCAGAGACTCCCACTGGTGGCGGACATTTTCCGGAACTCACTTATAAAGACCTATTTTCGCCTGATTTTCCAGAGAAGTTTCTCTTCACCGTCTTAGCCAAACTGTAGGTATTCCCGTGACTCAAGAGACCGAGATAGGAAGCTACCGTTGCCTCCACCTGCTTTTGCTCCAGATTTCTAAACATTCTCCTTTTGGTGGATGTTCTCGGAACGCGATGATGAGGAAAATGCACCCAGCCGAGAAAGTCGACGCCCGAAGCAATCGTTTGAATAGACACCTTATCAGGATGAAGCGATAACCGAAGTCTGGTACTGAGATAGGTCGCTATTTTCAGTAATAACTTTTCCAGATACTCTTTGTTTTCGTGAAGAATCACAAAGTCATCTGCATATCTGATGTAGTAGATGACTTTCAGCTCACGTTTAACGAAATGATCAAACTCGTTCATGTAGATATTGACCAGAAGCTGGCTCGTAAGATTGCCAAGCGGCAATCCAACGCCTGGTACATCCTTCGTGTGGAAGCTACCAACCACTTCACCAAGAAGCCTAATAACTTCCTCATCTTTGATACGCAATCTGAGGATATCCTCCAGAATGGAATGATCGATATTGGCAAAAAACTTCCTGATATCACATTTCAACACCCAGGCAGTGCGTGCATGATTTCGTGAAACCTTGCGAGCATATTCCCGAAAACGGTTGATGGCTCGATGCGTACCCTTAGCCAGACGACACGAATACGAATCGAAAACAAATTTAGTATCAAAATAAGGATACAAAATCCGGTAGATGGCATGATGAAGCAGTCGGTCGCGGACATTTGCCTTGTGAATATCACGTGGTTTTGGATCATTAATCCGAAAAGCTCGGTATGAACCGTGCCGATACGTCTTGTCCGAAAGCTCTCGGTGAAGCGAGAGGATATTGTCGGTCAGATAAAGCGAAAACCGCTCAATGTCTCTGCGACGACGCTTGTTTTTGAGAAACTCACGCCAAGCAGAGAGCAAATTATCTACGGAAATGATACTATTGTAGATATGGCAACTCCTTTTTTCCAATCCCCCCCCCGAGCTTCGCTCGGGAATACGAAGGCTACAATCCTCGCTCGCATCAAAGAGGGATATTTGATTTGGGTGAATATTGTTCCTCATATTCCTAAAGGGGCAAAATACACTATCGGTTCTCGCATTGAGAATAGGTTTCTTGATTTGCTTGAACTGTCCTACACTGCCTACTTTACCAAAAAAGAAGAGAAGACTGCAAAGATTCCTGAATGTATTCTCCTCCTTGATACGCTGAAATTTCTCGTTTCAGTCGCTTGGGAAGGCAAGCTCATTTCCAACACCCACTGCGAAAATGTCTCTTCCAAGCTTGAGGAAATCGGTCGGATGTTTGGCGGCTGGAAGAAAAACCTCGATAACCCAGAAAAGAAAAACCGCGACCAACAAAAGCTGTAGAGCCGCGGAAAGAAAGCAGTTTCGGAGACGGAATACGAACTTGTTGTTCGGATTCCACTCGTTCCTGGCGTTCGCCCAATTGTTGTCGAGCCACAAGCCGTCATCGTTGCGTTCCAGCTTGAAGACGTTGGGATTGCCGTCGGAATCGGCTATTTGTGCGGCGCGCCATCTGTATCACTGCCGACCTAAGCACATAGAGAATGTCAGGGGTCGTGCTGTATTTTATCTCTGATCGAAAATCAGTAAGCGCACCGCACCAAGTGTTTCTTTTTTGTTGACTCCATGCAAATCCTCCGTGGAAAACCGTAGCCGTCCACGCTCTCAATCTGCATGAGCCGGGCTGGTCTTGAAAAGCCGTAACCGTTCAACGTAACCAGCTTATAGAAAAGTATAGCAGAAAAAATCGCGCCAAGCGGCTACGCCGCTGAAAAGCTAAGCTCCAAAGTATCAAATTGCCAAAGAATCCAAGGATCAAGAGAGAAAATTAAGGCGAAGAAACAAAGTTTCTAAGCCTCAGACTTGCGGAGACGGAATACGAACTCGTCGGCCGGAGAACACCCGTCCCCGGCGCCCGCCCAATCGTGGTCGAGCCACAAGCCGTCATCGCTGCGTCCCAGCCCGAAGACGTAGGGATTGCCGCCGGAATCGGCCATTTGTTTCATACCCATATAGACCCACTCTCCAAGAGGTTGGTTTTGATATTTCAATCGATAGTGAGGACCCCCATCGGGAGGAACCAGTTCTAGACCAAGAGCCTCGGCTCGTTCATAAATCTTTTCAGTCGTGGCACCCGTTCTAAAACCAAGATCGGCTACGGTTAACCGAATGAGGGTCATCTCTTCGGATTGTTTGCCTGGTACAAACTCGCGATTCTCGAGCATGGACTTGGCGTAATTGGAAATATTGATATGAGCTTGTTCCATCTCGCGAATGAGCTCTTGAGCGGACTTACCGCCAATCTCGACGCTTTCTCTGCGGATTTTCTTTTCGGGGAATGATGTATAGATATGTTCAAGGGTGCCTGGTAGTTTTCCAAAAATGCCTGGCTCAAGTTGACCGACATAGGCCTTGGTGTTTTCGGATATCTCGCTCGGCACATGGGCGATTTGATCACGAGTACAGTCGAAGATGACCAACATATCTTCTTCAGCATTCCGATCAGCACGTAGTTCTTTGATGCGCGGATCTTCCTCGTAACCAAAACCTTCTATAATTCCATTAATTTCATACAAAAATACGAGATCCTCCTTGCTAAAGACCTGTCCTTTTTCATACTTCTCTGCGAGCGCAGTCAGTATCCGCATATCGGTTGATTTCTTTCGGTACACATCGGCTTCTCCGCCGAATTCACCTAGCTTCTCGTCAAGCGCTTCCTGCATCAAAGGCTCTACTCCTTGGTGCGGCAATATACCACGCACTTCGCCGATCTTGCTGTCTCCGTCCATACGAATGGCAAGACGGGGTTGGGTTGGTGCGCCTGATGAATCATTTGTGTAATATACATAGAAATCACCTGATTCAATCTGTGTTTCGGCGGTAGATTTTCCTGCGGTACACCAGCCAGTTCCCTTGCCCTCGAGAGACTCATAAAGTTTCCGTGCTGCTTCACTGTCGCCCTGTTCGTATTTTACCCATTGACCACGGATCTCCTCGCGATTTTCCATGGAAGCGGCCAGGGACTTCTGAATGAGCTCAGCGTAGAGGGCTGGGAACTTTTTATCAAACCCCACTCTCGCTTCTGAGTCCCTGTTATCATCCTTTACTCTTTCGTACAGATCAGCTATCTGAGCCAGCGGTTCTCGGTAAATGTCAGGAAAAGGCGCAACTGTGCTATCGGTACGCTTCTTGAATTCGCCTCGTTCCTTATCAAACTGAGAGAGTTTGGCTATTTGTGTCCAAGCGTAGTACTTGAACCAAGCTGGATAAGTAGCATCGTTGGAAGAAAGGTAGCTCATCCAAGCATCAAGCGAATGCTTCTGATCCTCAATGGCAGTATCCATCATCTGTTCGCGCATCTCTGGAGAGATTTCAACGTCTCCATGGCCTTGTTCTCTAGCTACTCGCTTCTGAAGCTCAAAGTAAGAATCAGGGAAGTTTCTTTTTTTGATGATGAGAGCGTCGTATATTTTATCGCGGAACATGTCAAGATTCCGTTCTCTAGTTTGCTCATCGGGATTCAAAAAGACAGTTTCCAAACGACCTGCGTAGGCCTCAATACGAGCTCCCGGATTATTGGGAATTTTCTCACCGCTATGACGCTCTTCGCGCACCACTGCTCGCTGGACTTCAGGAGATTTCTGAAGTTCTGGGTTCTTGAGATGGAGAGGGTGTTTTTCAAACATATTGCTATTTTAGCCTAAAACGAGATTCTCTCCAATTTGAATTCAACTCTATTATCCAGAGGACTCTTGCTCAAAGCTAACCGCTACAAGCTACACTCACGTCTACGCCCAGCCTTTGGCGAGGAGGGCTTGCTTGGCAGCCTCACGCTGAGCCTCTTGTTTGGAGTTGCCGGTTCCTTCGGCTACCAATTCGGCACCCAAATACACTCCCGCGACAAAATTACGATCATGATCCGGCCCCCACTCCTTGAGAACGCGATAGCTCGGTGTGGTCCCAGTCTTTTCCTGAGCAAGCTCTTGAAATCGGCTCTTGGCATCGGTGTGGAGCCCCTGCTCAAATACTTCTGGGAGATGACTCATCACGTGCTCGAGGATAAAGTCGCGCGCGGCATCATAGCCCTGATCGAGATAGAGCGCACCGATCACCGCTTCGACAGAGTTCGCGACGAGATAACCACGGGCCCGGCCAGTGTCTTTGGATTCCCCGCGACTCATGAGGAGATACTGCTCGAGTCCGAGATCCATCCCAATTTTGGCAAGCATGTCACCATTCACCAGGGCGGCTCGGAAACTCGTAAGCTCTCCCTCGGGATTAGTATAGTTATGATACAAATTTTCGGTCACGACGAGCTCGAGGACAGCGTCCCCCAAGAACTCGAGACGTTCGTTGTGGGCGTAGCCATACCCCTTGTGCTCATTTAGGTACGAGCGATGGGTGAGCGCTTCTTGAAACAGCGCTTGCTGACGCACGGTGATGCCGAGCGCCTCTTTCAGTTTTTCAATGTCGATTTCTTTGGTCATACCCGGTAGTTGTCTTAAGAAAAAAGCGTCAATGAAATGAACGCTTTACTCCTTCTTCTTTTTGGTAGAAGCTTTCTTCGCCTTCTTGGGTGGTTCGGTCACGGCCTCTTCACCCTCCTCGGTCGGGAGACTCTTGTCCTCTTCTTTCTCACGCTTGTGATTGTCAGAGGTATCGTCTTTCATGGGCTCTCCCATCTCACGATAGATGGTGCCGAGGACGCCGTTCACAAACCGCGGACTAGCATCACTCCCAAAGGTCTTGGCCAGTTCGATGGCCTCATTGATAGCCACTTTCGGAGGCACTTCGTCGTAGTTGCCAAACATGAGCTCGTAGATACCGAGACGGAGGACGTTCCGGTCGACCACGGTCACTTGTTCGAGTGGCCACTCAGGAGCACACTTGGTAATGAGCTTGTCAATCGTCTGACGCTCGCGGAGGGTCCCCTCCATCAGATGTTCTGCAAAGATAGTATCCTCGAGTCCAGGGGCAAATTCGGTGATGTTGTGACGGAGAATCTCTCGCGCCTTGTCATCATGCTTGCCCAAAAAATCCCATTCGAAGAGGGACTGCATTGCTATTGATCTTTGAAGGTGACGATTGGCCATTTTTGTTTTGCAAGAGGTACTGACTACGGTATTCCTTACGCCTTCTTGGCTTCTTTGAGCTTGGGGGTCATTTTGACCACTTCGCGTCCCTTGTAGTAGCCACAAGCTGGGCAGGCGCGGTGTGACAAGACAGGAGCCTTGCACTTGGGGCACTCCTGAGTATTCATGAGTTGTACGTCGTACTGCTTACGAGCACGGTCACGACGATGTCGGGTATGTCTTTGCTTTGGTAGAGCCATAACAGTAGCTAAAAATATATCGTTCCTAGAATAACATCACCGAGCGCTTTTGTCAAAGGATTAGCCCCTCTTTGACAAAATAGCCCTCTCAACCTTGATCATTCTTTTCTCTAGTTTTTCAAACTCCGCACGATTCACTTTTTCCGACAAGGTGTACTTAATTTCCGTAATATCATCCTGCATACGATCCACTTTTTGTTCCACTTTCTCCAATCGAACATCCATGCCATCTACTTTATCCGACAAAACATCAACCTTATTGGACAACACTTCCTGTCCTTCGCCAAAAGCCAGCATGGCATCATAAATACCTTCCAGCATCACAGATACATGATCTGCCGAATACGTCTTTTTACTTGCCTCAAATTTTTTAGCTGTTTTTTTCATAGGGAATACATTCATACTAGCAAATGAAGGAGCTTCCTGCAATTATCCCTTCCTCCGTTTCAAATCATTCGAAAAACGCCGGTTGGCGTTCTCGGGGATAGAGAGGAGGACGGGCTTGAATGACATCCGGTGGATGGGGCTGGGGCCATATTTCCGGAGGGCGTCCATATGCACCTGGGTCCCGTAACCTTTGTGCTGTGCCAGGCCGTACTGTGGATACTCCTTGTCATATACGAGAATTATCCGGTCCCGCGTCACTTTGGCGATGATCGAAGCGGCCGCGATCGACCGGACCGTACCATCCCCGCCTACCACGGTCTCTTGCTTCAGTGAGAGATTGGGAATTTCTTGATTCCCATCAATCAATACGTAAAGCTCTTCGTCTCGCACCCGCTGATTGTTTTTTGTTAATTGTTGTTTGAGCGAAGCAATGGCGCTCTTCATCGCGAGGAACGTCGCCTCGAGGATATTGATCCGATCGATGGTGTCAGCATGCACGATCCCTACCCCGACATAAAAGTACTCCTGGATGAGGTCAAATATCTTCTCGCGTTGCTTTTCTGATAGTTTCTTGGAATCCCGAATCAAGGCAAAGTCACGCGTGAGCGAATCGGGAATAGTATAGCTCGGGTCCCGGTAACACACGGCAGCAGCGACAACAGGACCGGCCAGTGGTCCCCGCCCAGCCTCATCCACTCCCACGACCAAAAACCGCCCTCCTGAGGTAATTTCCCGCTCTTTGTCGAAAGTTGTTTCTTGCATAGAATCATTATATACTACCTGGTAGATAACTTCCCTGCAAAGTCCAAGGAGCAATCCGGGCGATGAGGGAACCCATATCCTATGCCATATCTCAACCATTTCCACTCTCACGCCTTTCTGTATTGATAGGTGTTTTTTGTTGAACAGAATATCGACTGTGGAATGTTGAATATAGCTCGCCCTACTTTTCTTGTCTACATTCAAAATTCTACGCTCTACATTCTATGAAGTTCACGCATCTCCACGTCCATTCACACTACTCACTCCTCACAGCGCTCCCGCGCGTCGATGAGCTCCTTCACCGCGCCCAGGAGCTCGAGATGACGTCACTCGCGCTCACTGACACCTCGGCCATGTATGGCGCCGTCGAGTTCTATACCCATGCCAAAGACTATGGCATCAAGCCGATCATCGGCGCCGAAGTGTTTGTCTGCAAGGATCTCCGAAGTAAAAACAACACGACTGAAGACAAACGGCGCTACCAGCTGGTCCTCCTCGCCAAGAACAACGTGGGCTACAAGAACCTCATGAAGATCATCTCGATCGCCCAGCTCGAGGGATTCTACTACAAAGCCCGCACCGACAAAGCCCTCCTCCGCCAGTATAGCGAGGGCCTCATCGCACTCTCGGGGTCACTCCAGGGTGAAGTCCCATCGGAAATCATTTACGGTAACTACGAACGGGCTAAACTGGCTGCGCTCGAGTACCAAGACATCTTTGGTCAGGACAACTTTTACCTCGAGCTCGGGCCACACACTGATATCGAGAACCAGGTCACCGCCAACCAGGGATTGATTCAGATAAGTAGTGAGACCGGCATCCCCGTCGTCGCAGCCAGTGACGTCCACTACGTCAAGAAAGAAGATGCCTCGACTCAGGATATCCTCCTCTGTATCCGCGACAACAAAAAAGTGACTGACACCGAACGCTACAGCATGATGGCGCTCGATCTCTCCCTCCGCTCAGGCGAAGAAATGGCGGAGATATTTCATGACGTGCCCGAGGCGCTCGAGAATACCCAAAAGATTGCCGATGCCTGTAACGTCGTGATTGAGCTCGGCCAGAACCATCTCCCATCATTTCCGCTCCCTCCTGGGACCACGGCCGATCAAATGCTCCGAGACCTCTGTGCGGTCGGCTTTGCCAAGCGTTTCCCGGACCAGGCTATCAATGAAGAACAACAAACCCGGCTCGACTATGAGCTCTCCATCATCGAAAAGACCGGATTTGCCTCGTACTTCTTGATCGTCCAAGACTTCGTCAACTGGGCCAAGGGGCACGGGGTGGTCGTTGGTCCTGGTCGTGGCTCGGCCGCTGGCTCGTTTGTCGCCTACCTCACGGGTATCACCGACCTCGACCCGATCAAGTACGACCTCCTCTTTGAGCGATTCCTCAATCCGGAGCGTATCTCGATGCCGGACGTCGATATGGACTTCGCGGATGATCGCCGCGAGGCCGTCCTCGACTACGTACGCGAGAAGTATGGCAACGACCACGTGGCTCAGATCATCACCTTTGGGACCATGGCCGCGCGCGGATCGATCCGTGATGTCGGTCGCGCCCTCGGCATCCCCCTCCCCCTCTGTGATCAGACCGCCAAGATGATCCCCATGTTTACCTCGATCAAGAAGGCGCTCGAAGAAGTCCCAGAATTCAGGGAGCAGTACGAGAGTAGCGCCGATGCCAAACGGCTCATCGATACTGCCAAACTGATCGAGGGCCTGGCTCGCCACACCTCGATGCATGCCTGCGGGGTCGTCATCACCAAAGATCCCGTGACAGAATACACCCCGCTCCAGCGCGTTTCTGGTAGTCGCGAAGGCGTCGTCACTCAGTATGCTTCGTCGACCAAAAACAACGCGGTCGAAAAAATTGGTCTCCTCAAGATGGACTTTCTGGGACTGAAGAACCTGACCATCATCCAAAACACTCTCCGCATCGTCAAAGCCCTCGGCAAACTCGAGGCACTCAATGAAAAGCTCGGGCTCCCGCGCGAAAGCACCTCGGTCGCCGACATCATGAGTCGCCTCCCCCAGGATGACGAAGCGACCTACCGCCTCCTCCAAGAAGCTCACACCACCGGTGTCTTTCAGCTCGAAAGTTCGGGCATGAAGCGCTACTTGAAACAGCTCAAGCCATCGGTCTTTGAGGACATCATCGCTATGGTCGCGCTCTATCGTCCGGGTCCGATGGACTATATCCCCGACTTTATCGCCGGCAAACACGGTACCAAGACAGTCGAGTACCTGCATCCTTTGCTTGAGCCCATCCTCCGCAATACCTATGGTGTCGCGGTCTACCAGGAACAGCTCATGCAGATCGCTCGTGACCTCGCAGGATTCTCGCTCGGAGAAGCAGACGTGCTCCGTAAGGCGGTCGGCAAGAAAATCGTCGAGCTCGTCGCCGAACAGCGCGAGAAATTCATCGAAGGCTGTGTGAAGACTGGCGTCGGCCGGAAGATCGGTGAACAGGTCTTTGCTTTTATCGAACCGTTTGCCGGCTACGGGTTCAACCGCTCCCATGCCGCCTGCTATGCACTCATCGGCTACCAGACTGCCTATCTCAAGGCTCACTATCCGGCCGAGTTCATGGCGGCCCTCCTCACCTCTGATCAGCACGACATCGACCGGATTGCCATCGAAGTCCGTGAGGCTCGCGAAATCGGCCTCGATGTCCTCCCGCCATCCGTCAATGAAAGTTTCGAGGACTTCACCGTGATCGTGAGTGATGATGGCAAAGAGCATGTCCGCTTCGGGATGAACGCCATCAAAAACGTCGGCTCAGTGTGCACCGAAGAAATCGTCAAAGCCCGCAAAACGGGCGGGAAATTTAAGACGCTCGAGGACTTCGTCAAACGAGTACAGACCAAGGACCTGAACAAGCGCTCCCTCGAATCGCTCTCCAAGGTGGGCGCCCTCGAAGACTTCGGTGAGCGCAATCAACTCTTCATGAGTATCGACCACATCCTCCGACACGGCAAAAACCTGCGCACTATCGCCGACACTCATGCTGAGAGTCTCTTTGGTGCTATGGACATGCCGGTAAGCGAGATCGAGCTCGTAGAGTGTCCTCCCGCGACCAAAGCCATGCGCCTCAACTGGGAAAAGGAGCTCCTCGGACTCTATGTGAGTGATCACCCGACGAGCGAGTACCAGGCCTATTTTGACAAGACCGCCACTCCACTCGGTAGCCTCGAAAAGGAAAGTGACGGCGCGAAAGTACGCCTCGGGGGTGTCATCACGACGGTGCGCAAGATCCTCACCAAGACTGGGAGTACCATGTTCTTTGTCGGTCTCGAAGACATGACTGGTCGGATCGAGCTCCTCGTCTTTGGCAAAACCGCTGAACACACGGCTGGCTCATGGACTGAGGGTGAGATTGTCATCGTCGATGCCCGAGTCTCCCACAAAGACGGTGCGCTCAAGTGTATCGCCGAAGGAGTAGAAAAGATTTCTCCCGATACACTCGACCGCTTTGCTCGTGCCGAGGCCACCCGGACCAAACTGGCGCGTCCCGCCCACACGGCTGCGCAGAGTGAGGCGGGCAGGCCCACGCCAACTCATGAAGAACGTCTCACTATCACTATCGGCGGTTCCAATCCAACTGGCACCATTGCCAAGCTCTCTCAGTTTTTGAAAACGCTCCCTCCTGGTACCAAGAAAATCTCGGTCCAGATTGGCGCCACCGTCATCGAAACAACGTTTGCCATCAATCCTACGCCCGAGGTCCTCGAGCAGATACGAGTCCTAGAGGGTGTCGAATCAATCTTATGACGCATGCGCAAACCATAGTCATCATGGGACCGACAGCTTCGGGCAAGTCAGATTTGGCGATTCTTCTCGCGGAGAAGTATGATGGCGAAATCATCTCGGCTGATAGTCGCCAGGTCTATCGTGGGATGAATATCGGAACAGGCAAAGTAACCAAAGATGAGCAGGCTCTCATCCCCCACCACCTCCTCGATGTCGCCAGTCCCAAACGCACCTACAATGTCACCCACTTTGTCCGTGATGCCAAACGAGCCATCGCTGATATCCGGAAGCGTGGCAAAACACCCATCATTTGTGGTGGGACCGGATTCTGGATCCAAGCCCTCATCGAGGACAGCCCGTTCCCAGCCGTCAAACCCAATCTTGCCCTACGGAAAAAACTCGAAACGTTTTCTGCCGAAGAACTCTTCGGACAACTGAAAAAAGTGGATCCCGTCCGCGCCGAGAGTATCGATGCTCAGAATAAAGTGCGATTGATACGAGCATTAGAAATAGTTGAAGCTCTTGGCGTTGTGCCTCCCCTTCAACATTCAACATTCAACATTCAACATTCTTACACAATCATCGCGCTGAATCCGTCTCAGGAAATCCTGTACCACAATATCTCCGTCCGCCTCGATAAGCGACTCGAGCAAGGAATGGTGGCCGAAGTCGAAGCGCTCCGGGCCTCTGGTCTCAGCTGGAAGCGTCTCGAGAGCTTTGGGCTCGAGTACAAGTACGTCGCACTCCTTTTGCAGAAGAAAGTCACTCTCGATGATATGAAGGAACGCCTCGAATTTGAAATTCGGCACTACGCCAAGCGCCAACTCACCTGGCTCCGTCGCTTCGAGAAATCCCATCCCATCCACTGGGTCACTACCTCCGCCGAAGCGGAAAAAATAATTACGTAATTAATTACGTAACAAAAAAACTCCGGTTAACCCGGAGTTTTTTTGTTATACAAGTTTCTTTCTCAGTATTTCCATCACCATCTGAGGATTAGCCAGCCCACATTTTGCTAGGCAAAAAGTGCGTCGGGTAAACTTTGCCCTCACTTTCTATGCGAGTTTCTTCTTGAGTATTTCTGCTACTATCTGCGGATTGGCCTTTCCTCTAGTCTCCTTCATTATCTGACCAATAAGGTACTGAAAAGCGTTTTGCTTGCCAGAGCGGAAGTCAGCGACTGACTGCTCGTTACGCTCGAGAACGGCATCCACCGCTTTCTCCAGTGCTTCCGTATCATTGACCTGGCCGAGATTGAGTCGCTCGATGATATGGGATGGATCAGTATCGCCATCACCTCCGCGATACATCTCGCCAAGGACCGTCTGAGCCGCACTCGAGTTGATCTCACCATCGGCGACGATAGCGATGAACTCGGCATAGTTCTCGGGCTTGATCGGCAAATCGGTGATAGTCTGATTGTTTTCAGTCAGGTGCTTCCTGAGTTCGGTAAGCATGTAGTTCACCGAGAGCCGAATCGCCTTGTCGAGTGGGGCTGTCATTTCCTTGGACTGTGACTTTTCGGTGAGCTCACTCACCACTGCCTCAAAGTATTCTGAGAACGCGCGCTCTTCGGTCAGGGTCAAGATGTCCTTTTCTGGGAGACCGAACTCAGCGAGAAATCGTCGACGCTTGGCATCCGGTAATTCTGGAAGTGACCGACGCAGTTCCTCGACATAGGCCTCATCAAACTCAAAGGGTGGGATATCTGGTTCTGGGAAATAGCGATAGTCATGAGCAGACTCTTTCTTACGCTGTGAGACGGTAGCATTCTTGTTTTCATCCCAGCCCCGAGTCTCCTGGACCAACTGCTCCCCTCGCTCGAGGGCCTCGGTCTGACGCACGATCTCATACTCGATAGCGCGCTCCACCGAACGAAACGAGTTGATGTTTTTCACCTCTACCTTGGTCCCTGACAAACGGTCGGCCCCCTCAGGATAGAGCGAGATATTGACCTCACAACGCATCTGGCCTTTTTCCATATCGGCATTGGACACCCCGAGGTAGCGCAGTGTCTGACGCAATTGCTGACAGAACATCCCGACGTCACGACTATTCGTGAAGTCAGGCTCGGTCACAAGCTCCATGAGCGGCACACCCGCCCGATTGTAGTCGACGAGGGTGTACTCTGCCCCGGCCGGGTGCATCGACTTGCCAGTATCCTCCTCGAGATGTATCCGGGTAATACGGAATGACTTATCGCCAATCACCATCGTACCGTTTTCACAAAATGGTTGGTCGAACTGGGAAATCTGGTACCCCTTCGGCAAATCAGGATAGAAATAGTTCTTGCGATCAAATTTGGAACGAAGTCGTAGATTACATCCGAGGGCGAGACCCACGCGCTGGACAGCCCGGATAGCCTCTTCGTTCGGCACCGGGAGTGACCCAGGCTGAGCAGTACAGACTGGACAGATGTTCACGTTGGGCTCGGTCTCCATCCCGAGGCCGTTTTTGCACGCGCAAAACATCTTGGAACTCGTCTTCAGTTCCGCGTGCACTTCCATCCCGATGGTAACGTTGTATTTCATACTTGAAGAAGAATATCGAATTTAGAATGTCGATTCAAAAGAATTCTTTGGATTTTCGAATCAGGCCTGTAAGTAATTTTCCGACATCAACCGACTGCTCTGCTAATTCCTGAAATTTTTCTTTATTCAAAAAACCAATATCTCTTGCTGCAAGGAGCTGATTCTGCAATTCGAGATTAGATCCTTTTGCGATAGAGTAAAATTGTACCTTTTCTTTGTATGATTGTCTACCAAATCCCTCAGCAATATTGGATGTTATGGAAATAACACATCTCCTCATCTGGTTTGTAAGACCAAAAATTGCCGTTTGGGGAAAAGTCTCAGTAGCTTTATACAAACCAACAACCATTTTGTGACTCTCCTGCCAAACAACTAAGTCAGTAAACGACTCGATTTTCTTGGCATTTGAATCCATATTTTTTATTCTTTCTTCCTACATTCGCCATTCGATATTCAACATTCTACTTCGTGCCGGTGCTACCAAATCCACCCTCGCCTCGTATGGTATCATCTAACTCACTCACTTCGCAAACCTCCGGGAGCTCCACTTTTTGGATCAATAATTGGCTTATCTTAGCCCCTTTTTCAAATTTCTGAACCTCTCCGGAAAGATTGACCATGATGACGCCGACCTCACCACGATACGAAGCATCAATCACACCGCCCATAGTTTTGACCCCCCACTTATGTGGCACACTCGATTTGTCCCAAATGAGACCGACATAGCCAGTCGGGATAGCGAGGGCGATACCTGTTTTGACAGTCCGCCTCTCACCTGGCGCGAGCTCAAATGTCTCATACGTATAGAGATCAAGCCCCGCATCATCGTGATGTGCCCGAGCCGGTATCACGGCATCCGGATGAAGTTTTTTGATGTTGAGTTTCATAAAATATTTTTCACTTTTTTCCATATTTGCTCGGCAATCTCCTCCCGTGACAAAAGCTCACCTTTGGGCGCGCAAGCGATGCGTTCCCACGTATTGCCTTGTCTCACAATTTTGAGCGCACTCTCCCGTGATGCATCGAGATGCGCCTTATTCTTTTCGGCCAAATCCTGTCTGCCTCGTAGCGCACGATTCGTAGACGCTCCCTGACGTCCCTGAACGAGCAGTCTATCAGCGATCACGCGTGGTACGTCGAGGTAACAGACGAGATGTGGACGCGGGATACCATACACCTTGAACTCGAGGGTGTCGAGCCACTTGAGAAATTCTTTGCGCTTCTTGGCATCAACAATCTTGCCTCCCTGGTGAATCTGGTTGGCACTGACATAGCGATCGAGTACGACGACATATCCGCCCTTCAGCCACTTCTCCAGAGTTTGTTTGGATTCAAACCGATCAGCCGCATAGAGGACCGATGCAATATGCGGATCAGTGGCAATAAAGTCGCCATACTTGCCTGCTAGACACTCCCCGACGAGCTTCCCAAAAAAATTCTTCTCGTACTGCGGAAAATCGAGCGCCTTCACTTTGTAACCCTCATGTTTCAAACGAGCGAGAAGAAGCTTGGCCTGTGTCGCCTTGCCTGATCCATCTGTCCCATCGAGAACTATCAGTTTCCCCTTTTTCATAGTACAGTCATTACTCCTTCCGTATCTTGGCCACAATATCATCTATTTGCTTCTGCAGTTCCTCAAGTGTCCCATCATTATTCACCACAAAGTCAGCACGTTCTTTTAAATCACGAATCTGTGTCTCCGACTCAAGCAAAGCGTCTTTCTCAAATTGCGCCAGTGTCTTCGTGGCATCATCGGTATTCTGTCGACGTTTGGTCAACCGCTCATACCGTGTCTCGGGACTAGCCTCGACATAAACAAAGTAGAAGTCTGGCTCGGTCTCCATGTGCACGATATCAAAAGAACGGCGCACCCCATCGACGATGACCAGATCCTTGTCGCTCTTTTTTGCCTCGGCGAGCATAATCTTGGAAAAAATATCTTCTCCAAACCCCTTGCGGAGATGGAGTGACAAGCGAGCCATATTCTCGCGATTCTGATCGAGGCTCATGCGATCAAGAATATCACGCAGTGGCTGAGAAAACCGGAGGGACATTGCCCCGTGCTTTTCTGCCAAATATTTCCCAACAGTATCCTTGCCACACGCGATCTCCCCTGCAATGCCGATAATAACTTTTGACATGGTGTTTCACATTATGAAATTGGCTGACTTCTTTCTCGTA
>CAZCNN010000007.1:0-45376 GCA_964500505.1 uncultured Bdellovibrionales bacterium
TCCACAAAGTGGGCCGTGAGTCGCTCGACGAGCGTATGATCGAGTTCGATAGCAAAGAGTTTTTCGACTTGGTCCGAAAGACGAAAGGTGAGTGCCCCTGTGCCTGGTCCTACTTCCAGTACCCAGTCACTTGCCTCTACATTGGCAATCTCAAATATTCCCTCGATGATGGATTCATCGTGGAGGAAGTTCTGTCCTAGAGATTTTTTGGCAACAACTTTTTTCATAAATGTCTCTTGCTATGGAAGCGCGTGATACGAGCGAGGCTCATCGCTAGTTCGTAATTTCTTCCATTTTCACATTGATAACGCCAGCGCCGATCGAGGCAATTTTGGCGAAAGCCACCTTGTCGAGATCGATGATTCGCCCGGGCACAAAAGGTCCCCGATCATTGATAACTACAATGACGCTCTTACCGTTTTCCGTGTTGGTTACCTTAACATAACTCCCCTTGGGAAGCCAGGGGTTGGCAGCAGCCATCGTCCCAGTCCAGGCATACCACGAAGCTGCTCCACTATGACTCTTCCCGAGTTTGACGTACGTCCCCTGCGTCACAATCTCTGGTACCGGGTCCTTGACGCGCTCCGTCCGGAGGAGCTTACGGTTCACTTCCTTACCATCATGACTACTTACCCGATACACCAAACGGTCGATTCCCTTTTCTCCCTTCTGGGTCACCACAGTTTTCCGCCACGACAATTCATCATCTTCGTTTGTCTTCTTTTCAAAAGGCAGTGCCTTATCAATTGTTTCTTCACGGATATCGACTCGTGTCACCACGATACTCGCTCCTCGTCCGACAAACGCCTCGCGTTCGGGCTTGACGATATCATCTTCATCAAGGGCGATACCTACTTCTGCGAGCGCACCTCCCACAGTGGTAGCCAATACGGGAGAGCTTGTTTCTTTCCCGTCCACCCGTACCGAGAGCGTGTGCGTCCGCGTGACGCTGATCCGCATCCCTGGAGTCAAGTGCGTATCTGCGGCTGGAAATACTGTTTCCTTTTCTCTCAAACTGAGCTGGTGACTATCCAAAAACTCCCCGACGGTTTGCTCAGTCACCTGAGGCATAAAAAATTCTAATCCATTGTCTGACAGCCAGATGTTCTTTGGAACGCCAGAAAAACGATCTGGCTTTGGTTGAAAATAATAAGTTCCCAAGAAAGAAAAACAAACAATAGCAAAGAAAGTTATTCCTCTTCGATGCCACTTTGAATGCTTGGTACCGACTTCATGGTTCATGGTTCAATCTTTAAATCGATACTGGAGGGCCTCGGCAATATGACTGAGGGTTACTTCTTCTGACTCGGCCAGATCAGCGATAGTGCGAGCTACTTTGAGCACCCGCATATATCCCCGAGCCGAGAGCTTCATCCGACTCACTGCTTCGTGAAGCGCTGTTCGTGAGGCTTCATCAAGGACACACACTTCTTTCACGGTTTGACTCGACATCTCTGCGTTTGTCCGAAACTTCTTGTTGAGAAATCGATCTCGTTGCTTGGCCCGTGCTCGTTCGACCCGCTCCCGGATATTTTTACTTCGTTCGCCGGCTGGACCATCACCATCGAGTTTCTCTATCTTGACTCGGGGTACTTCCACATGGAGATCAATCCGGTCCATGATTGGTCCGGAGATCTTCAGTTTGTACCGCTCGGCTTGTGATGGGAGGCAGGCGCAGATCCGCTCAGGATCTCCTGCGTAGCCGCAGGGACACGGATTCATAGCCGCAATAAGCATAAACCGAGCAGGAAAACGGAGCGACCCCTTGGCCCGCGATACTGTTACCTCGCCGTCTTCCAGTGGCTGACGCAGATTTTCGAGCACTGCCCTGGAAAACTCGGCAAACTCATCCAAAAAGAGTACTCCTCGATGAGCCAGACTAATCTCACCCGGCCGCGGGTTGGTCCCTCCGCCGACAAGGGACACGGCACTCGCGGTATGATGAGGCGATCGAAAAGGGCGTTTGGTTACGAGCGCATCTCCTCGAGGCAGAACGCCAGCCACCGAAAATATTTTGGTCACTTCTAGACTCTCATCAAAGTCCAGGCGAGGCAGTATCGTGGGGAGAGTCTTGGCGAGAAGCGTCTTGCCACTCCCGGGCGGTCCGACAAAAAGCATGTGGTGTTCTGAAACACTGTAAACTGTAAATGAACCAAATAGCCTGTTTAAGCCATTTTTCAAGATGGCTATGGGATCAAGGTAAGATAGTTGGGGTAAATAGGCATTCATATGTCCCTATTATCTCAATTTCCCCCATTGTGAGCAATCCTCTGCCGACTGGACACTATTAGAACCTCTATACAAGAAGATAAAACCTCAAAGTTCTACTACTTTGGCTTGAAAAAGTTTATGGAACAAGGTGTGTAGAGCCCCCCCCACCCTCCTAATAACCCAATTCGCTACAAACTGATGCAGAAGTAAGAATATCCGTCTCCCCGACATAGAGCTTTGTAAACCTAGAAGTGTCTATACCATCAATATTGATGTGGGGAAGGATGTTCTTTTCAAGAAAGAAGTCTAAAACTTTATCCGACATTGTCTTGTCGGGAACATTCAAACAGAGAGTATCTACATTATTCTCTTTCAAGACAGCTCTTATTCGCCAGAGCACCTCCTCATATTTTTCGGATTCCAGAAAATCACTGGGAAGGTATTTGGCACTAGTAGTAGTGGTAACGGAAGGGAACTTCTCTTTCAATTTTTTGAGGTATTCTATAGCTACCCACTCAGATTCGTAATCGTGGTCATAGAGATTATAGTCAAACTTCAGCTCTGACGCATAAATATGCACGAGGCAACGATGTGCCCCTATCTTTCCGACTACTTCTTCCGTAAGATTCCAAGCTCGCTTATCTTTGCAATCAACAATAACAGGAATATTTGCATTACTCACTAATTCTATTGCCTCCCAAAAGGGCATGTTCTCTGGCTGTTTTTCTCCACTCTTCTTATAGAACTCCAGAGAATGCCCCAGGTAAGGATTCCCTGAATCATCTACAGAAATATCCAAGTCCATACTTTTCTTTTCCGAAATAGCCTGCTCCAAAGCAGCCTTACTAGCATCGTAAGTGTGAAAAAGAACAAAGGGTTTATTGGACTGACGGATTCGTTGTGCTAGAGAAAGTTGCATATTTTTTATGTAAATTGATTTACCCAACCGTGCGCTCCACTATTTTATTTCTCTATTATACCAGGTTCTAGCCTACTCCTTGGGGTATAAAAAATGAGGCTCTCAATCTATATTCTAAAGTTTTGAAAAAGAAAAACCCTACCTGCATTGCAAATAGGGTTTGGTTGGCTCAGGAATCGTCGTTAGAGAGCCAGGTGCTGGTCATCGGCCAGCCGACGGAACGTCGGAGAGATGACGTAGAGTTCTTCAAGGGTACGTGCCTCGGCTTCAATCTGGGAACCCCCTAGCTCTACTTCTTCGAGTGGTCGCAGTACGATAAAGCGATTGCAGATCGTGCGTACGGTGCTCAGGCGGTGGGCCACGATGATGGCACCGACTGGTCCAGAGAGTACCCGTTCGAGTCCCTGCTGTACCAAACGCTCAGTCGACGAGTCAAGTGATGACGTCGCTTCGTCGATCACCATGAAGATGGGCTGCTTGATGACTGCCGCACCAATCATGAGGCGCTGGGCTTGGCCGCCAGAAAGCTTGACGCCGTCCTTGCCAACCAAGGTATCCAGCCCGAGAGTCAATCGTACACCGAAGTCTATCTGGAGCTCGCGCATCACCTGCCATATCTCATCATCGGTGATAGTCGCCTGACGCTCGGCTGAGAGCCCGAAGGTCAGGTTGTACCGGATCGTGCCATCAAAGACCTGCGGTTGCTGAGGAATGTACCCGACGCGTTCCATCCATGTCGAGAGCGCAACATTTTTGAGAGCGGAGCCATTCACCCGGATTTCTCCATTGGTCGGGTCCATGTAGCGGAGGAGGAGTTTCATGATGGACGTCTTGCCCGCACCGCTTGACCCGATGAGTGCCACCTTTTCTCCAGGTTCGATATCAAACGAGATGCCTCGCAGTATCGGATAGTGACGTTCCGGTGTATCGCTGTATGACAAACCGATGTCACTGAATCGTACACGGATTGGGTCTGTATGTGTCAGCCGCTCTCCGACCTCCTCCAAAAAGTCGGGGGTTGTTGAAAGGGCTGCGCGCATCGACCTGATATAGGGCACCTGCTGATTCAGGCGTCGTTCAGCGTGTCCGATGTACCAAAGGTTTTCTGTTACTGCTGTAATCCAGGTATAGAGCGGGATGAGCGCCCCAATCTGCCACTGGCCATCATAGACGAGTGAGGTGCCATAGACGATGACTCCAAAGCGCACCAAGAGAGCGATCACATCACGCTTAGCGGCTTGGCGAATGAACCAGAACCAGAAGCGCTCATCATCGAGCAAGATGCGATTGAACCACTGCTCCAAACGAACATGCTCTGATCTGGTTTTGCCACTGGTTTTCACGCGAGCAATTTTCTCCCAACGTTCGTTCAGTTGTCTCCCATAAGCCCGAAACTCCTTTTCAATAGGTGCGGTCGTCTTGGCTACATGGTAGTTGAGATAGAGCGACCACAGTACATGCACGATGACGAGCACCGTTGCCACCAGACCAATCTGCCAACCAAGTGTGAAGAGAAGGATGTATGAGAGCATCAGTCCCGACACAATTGAGCTGGTCTCGAAAAGGAGCATCTGTTGCACTGTCTCGACGCGGCTTTTGGCTCGATCGAGGCTAGTGAAGTTCAAATTACTCCCCTCGGCCGAATGCTGTCCAAGAGATTTCTCGCAGAACAACTCATTGATCCTCCCTTGCAGATGGTACATACTCCGGTTCCACGCATGTTCACGACAGAGAGCCTGTATGGCACTCACGCCGTGATGACAGAGAGCAGCCGATATGAGGGCGGCTCCGGCTGTCATGAGAGCTTGTAGTCGTTCGTCTCGAATAGCATTGACCATCCAAGAAAAGACTAGTGGCTGAAGAGTGAAAAGACTCATCATGAGGACAGTCGCGAGACTCATCCACAGTGACCACTTCTTCCCTTCCGCACCAATGAGTTCTTGCCAGACCCACCTGAGCACAGACCAGGTCTCTTTCATCTCTACCATGTAAGCCCCAAAACGCACTGGGGGTTCTCGTTTCGTTGCCATAATTTCTCCTTATTCAGTTGTTAAAAAACAACACCTCGCGGATACGAGGTGTGTGGAAGTCTCAACAAAGGGAAGGGTTCAAGATCTCATAACACCGCGTATGCGGAAAATATCACGCGCTTTGCCAAAAAGCGGGGACATGGTCTGCACTGCTACGATTGTGTTATGATAATTTTTCATACATTTGAGCATAGCACGTTTCTAGAATTTGTCAAGTCCGAGCTACGAAACACGTTCGAGCTACGTTTGATAAACAAAAAAGAGGCTCTCTCAAGCCTCCAAAAGCGACCACTCTCACAGCATGTGGTGTTCTGAAACACTACAAAGTGTAAATGAATGGAAAAGGCTATTCAAGCCATTTCTGAGGATGACTATGGGATCAAGTATGGATAATTCAGGGAAATAGACATTCATATACCCCTATTATCTCAATTTCTGTGATTGGGAGCAATGCTCCGCATCGTGAAGGACGTTAGAACCGTGATTCGGGAACAGAGTTATTTTTATATTCCCCAGGTAAACTAAAAGTTCTCTTTCAACGCTATATCTAAAGCCCAAAGTTGCCACTCACTGCCAACTTGCTTAAAATCATCAATACTGAGCCAACAAACTTTGTGGTCATCCTCTATTGCCTGTGAAGGGTCTATGGAAATCAATTTTGCTTTAAAGAAAGTCGCTATCTTATTTATCGCTCCAATTTCTGTTTGAGGGAAAAATTTAGAGGCTTTTCCAAGAAATTGTAAGTTAGATACTTTACACCCTGCTTCTTCAAAGGTTTCACGAACTACGGCTTCCTCTGGGGCCTCCTCTTTTTCAATGCCACCTCCTGGAAAATGATACTTTCCATGAACGTCTAGAAGCAGAACCTTGTCGTCATTGAAAACAAGCACATACACTGATGGCCTATCTTTATACTCCCCTTCAGGTTTTGGACCAAAGTGTGGGATATTCATATTGCTCATTATACCAGGTTCTAACCTACTACTTAGGGTATAAAAAATGAGGCTCTCTCAAGCCTCCAAAAACGGCCACTCTCACAGCATGTGGTGTTCTGAAACACTGCAAAGTGTAAATGAATCTAATAGCCTATTCAAGCCATTTCTTAGGATAGCTATAGGGTCTAGAAACGATAACTGAGCAAAATAAGCATTCATATACCCCTATTATCTCAATTCCACGGGATTGTATCAACTTCCGCTTGATACCTTTGTAGATAAAGACGTTCTAGTCCACCCCACCATACACCATTCTTTGTTAGCGTATCCTTCTCAAGGATTCAACGCTAGCTTCAGCTATCTTTGTTAGCGAGGCTTTCTGCTTGTCAGTCGATGGAATAGCTTTCGGTATCGATATGGGTTCATCGGTAGATTTACTTTCCACATTATTGCCTTTCTCTCCAATCTTCTGAAGTTTATATTCAGCATCCCATTGGTAACCATTAGGCGCTCTATTTCCTTCATGGTTAAACTCAAAGAAACTTAAGGCACGTGCCCTATTGAGTTCATCAACTGCGTCCGTTCCTACTGCTACAGCGAAGGCATCCTCAATAGCAAGTACTTTCTTTGAAGCGACAATATGACTCTCTCTGTATTTGTCCGAATCTTTTCCTTCAGTCTCCAAGGATAAATAATTACAAGTATTCCGTTCTTCCAGTGCATCCATGTAGTCTAGCCAGTCACTTCTAAGCTTATGTGTTACTTGTTCATTGTATCGGTTATTAGCCGATAAATTGTTATACCATTTCTTCATCAATTCTCGGTATATGTAGATTTCTTTACCTGAAATTGCATCGGGCAAGTTGTAATTCTCCAGTTTTTTCTCAAATTTATTTTCTGCTTGGAAAACGGATTCTTCTGAAGATGGGATTGAAGAAGGCGAGGACTCAGGATCAACTGAGTTTTTTTTATTCTTAGAAGCAAACCAGAGGAATGCTCCTACTATCACGATTACCCAGAGAAATGACATATTATTGATTTGAATTGTTAACAAATGCAGATAGAGCATTCATATACCCCTATTATCTCATCTCTTAAGAAAAGAAAAAAGCTACCTGGTCGAAACCAAATAGTCAATCGTGTACGGGAGTCACGCAACTTGGTTAGCGATGTTCATTGAGGTGCTACATGTCAGCTCTGCGTGTGCTTGTGAATGGCAACATCTTTTAGATTCCTCGTAGTTTTGCACCTCGGATAACGGGGACATCCCCAGAACTCACCATATTTTCCATGCCTTTTTACCATACGTTCTTCTGGATGCCGAGAACAATGGGGGTCGTCCTTGTGATCTTCTTCATACTGTTTCACTGCAACCGCCATCTCTTTCTTCTTTCTTCTTTCTGAAAAGGTGCAAAGGACACCATAAAAGTAAAAACCTCCAAACACTCCTGTAAAAAAGCTAATCACGCCCACTGTATCTTGAGGTCCCCTATTTACTCCACCATGGTGTGAGCAGGCCCCCTGACGTCCAATAGAGGAAGAGTGCCATCCATCATGACATACTACCGGTCCGACAATGGATTGGCCAACAGAATTGAGTCCAAAAAGTATGAAAACTCCTATAGCGAATGCTGCGACTTCTTTAATCATAGTTATACATTCCGATCCTGGCTAGGAAAGACGACTGTTAATCCCCGGCCACTCTCACTGCATGTGGTGTTCTGAAGCACAGCTCCAATCAAAGATCGTCATACAAATTTCTTGAAGTTTACTCATATTGTAATTTTTTAGTTTATGATTTCAACTCTACTCACTATATTCCATCATTACTTCATCTACAAAATTAGAAATCAAGCTGCCTGAGATAATTACACCTAAACTCTCAGCTTCGTCCGAACTTACCATAGAGGGAATGCCAATTCGGCAGCCATTCTCATCAACAGCTAGACCCCCAGAGTTTCCGTGACTAATCTTTGCAGAAGTTACTATGAGCCCTTCATCTAAAAGCAAACTACTTACAATTCCATCTGTGACAGTAAGCGCATAGCCACCACTGATGGCAGGATATCCATAAATCCGTACTGGTTCACCAAGTTTGATATTTTCACTTTTACAATACTGATCCCCATCGTAAGCTGGAAATTTCTTTGGGTATTCTCCATGAACCGTACCAGAGGCTTCATCGTAATAAACGTCATCAATAAGAACAAAAGCAAGATCGTATTTTTCACTGATGTCTGGGACAACTAATGGTTGAGCATAGTACATCTCCTTCGGACTTCCTGTTTCAGGGTCGGGCAAAATAACAAGACAGCTCTTTTCACCTGCATCGCTATCTATATTTTGAGGAATGATATGAGCATTTGTTAGTACGAGTCCGTCTTCGGTAATTATTGTGCCAGAGCCACCTGATGTGACGTTTCCGTCTTCTGATGTGCCTTCGCAGTAGATATTAACTACTGATGAGGCTATATCCTGATTCCTGATGTCTTTTTTTTGAACACTATCTAATTGATCTGCTCCAAATATCCCCCTGAAGAAATAAATTCCTACAGCTACAGCACATATAATCAGCCCAAAAATAACCCTCCTCTTAGTTAAGATTGCCTTCTTATCTGAAAAAGCTCCATCTTGTACGGATCTTCCACATCCTGTACAAAACTTTTCACTTCCTTTAATTGATGCTCCACAGTAAAAACAGAACATATCCTAGTACAGATGTTTAAACTCCTTTCCCCATTCAGGCTTACGTCCGATGGCTATATAGAGTGTCGCAATTTTCACCAATCTAAGGATAGATAAATAAATTACTAAGGTAAGTAGAGAATAACAAAACGCTTCCCCTATTGTATATGTAGTTACATTTGAGTAATAGCTATAATACGAACTATTCTCAGACCAAACTAACCAGAGAATAAACGGCAAAGGGATGTATAAAGTTATATAAACTACCTTTAATAAACGGTACCACCATGCGGCACTAGACGGGCTCATTTCCAGGGCGCTACCAACATTCACACTTTCAGAAATAGGAACAACCGATTGACCGCATTGCGTACAAAATTTACTTTTCTCTTGAAGCTTATTACCACAATTTTCACAAAACATAGTTAGTTTGAGTTCATATAGTCAAGAATATCTTGTGGTAAAGTTACGCCATTTGCAATAGCTTTTTTAAAGTAAATATTTGCATTAACCGAATCGTTTTTTTGCGCATAGGACAAGCCAATCCAAGTAGCCCCATCTGGATGTTTTGTAAAATCAGTCCCGGACAAAAGGGATATGGTTTGATCGTAGCTCTCATTAAAATAGTACGCGACAGCAAGATTCTGCTTAGCTACTTCAGACTTATCTAGTTCATATGCTTTTTTAGCATACGTTAAAGCTTTTTTATAGTCCGCATATTGAGGAGCAACCCCCTCTAAATCAAGGTGGAATAATGCTAGTGCATTGTTGATTTGATATTCATTCGGAGAAATCTCATATGCCTTCTTATAAGCTAACTGAGCAGCATTCGGCTTATTTTCAAGGAGGGCTATTTCGCCTGAAATCAAATAGTATTTAAACGACCCTTGATCTGCGAGACTGAGAGCCTCCTTGAATGTAGTAAGTGCCAAATCATTCTTTCCATCAGATGCATAAACATAGCCCAAGTTAACCAAGGAAGCAACTTTAGTAGTATTAGTAACTGCATTTTGTGAAGCGGATTGAAGCTGAGCTGCTGCCTGCTGATTATTTCCAGAGTCGTACGATTCGAGCGCAGAATTATTTGAGTTTACCGCGTCACTATCAACCTGATTTACAAGCTTATAAATAACAAATCCTCCAACCAGAACCACCACAAAAATGGTCTTAATAACACGACCAAGAGTCCATGGTTCTTTCAGATTTTGTGGCTGAGAATACTCCATGGCGTGGGTAGCGTCTACAGGATCTGTTTGAAAAGCATTCCCACAGCTTGTGCAAAACTTCTCCAATCCACTCCTTTCTTTTCCGCAATTTCTACAAAACATAACTAAAAAGTACTTATAAAATTATCAAACGCCTCTATGGTTGACCATCAACAGACTGAAAATTACATCCATTTTCTGAGCAACTTGAGGAATATTTTGCATAATCACCCGTTCCTCTTGCCAAGAATGAAAACATACCCGTTCCACTATACCCGCAGTTTTGCTGTAAAGATTTTTCTGCTTTTTTTAAATCAAAATAAGATATCCCGCTTGTTGGATTCAGGTCTTTAATAGTAATAATTCGCTTGTCACAAGCAAGTATAGCCCCAGGAATCACACCGGTAACCTGTGCCTTGAACGCTGCTTCTTGAGCCTTCTCACGAGCCCCACTCAAACTTACAAGAACTATAGAAGCCATGATTCCTAGTACGGCCACTCCAACCAGTATTCCAACTATCCATAGCAATATCCTACTACCCCCCTTTTGCCCCGAAAACACTCCTTCTTTGTTTTTGATTCCTACAAACGTTGATTTACATTTTGGACATCGGTATTTACTTGTTGCCAGAAAGTAAATAATTGTAATCAATGGAGCGAAAATAACACAAAGCCATGCGAGAACTACGCCAATCCATGACCTCGCCGGTTCTCCAGAACCTACATAATCGCAGCTTCCACACTTAATAATTCCTTGGGTGTCTTGTTCAGTTGGAATTGTAGTTGTAGCACTAGTGATTCCCGTCCTTACCTGTCCTGTAACAGGATTACCACATTTACCACAAAACTTGGTATCGTCACTCAGCTTACTTCCACAATTTCTACAAAACATATGTAATTTTTAACTTTTAGTATCAGGGTAAGGTAAGCTTAACGAGCAAATATAATAGTAAACATTGCCTATAATAAAAATTGGAGCCACTATAAAAGAAATCACTCCTAGCCATCCGACAGCCAGCGTTATCAATGTAAAATTCCAAAAAGTTTTATTAATACAGTTTTTGCATAGGTTTCCACCTATCTGCTTGTATTCACGCGTCACAATCATCCCAATATTTTGGTTAAAAGAAACTTTTCTAAGTGGCGCATACGTTCCACAAAGTTGGCAAGAATTGTCTCTTTTTTTAAAATATAAGTCTACAACACCATCTACTATTTCATTTTTCCCACCACAATATCCACAAAATGTTGCACTGTCAGCATTCTCCCTTTGACAATTAGGGCAAATCATCATAGAAAGTTATTTTATATATTTTGACTCGGAAGTACCGATAAAGTATCCCCACAATATCTTCAGCAGTAAATCAAATTTAACTTTTTCTATAAACTCAGTAGACAGCTCCTTAATTGAAGGGCATTCTTCCAAAATAGAGTTCACTTGGAAGTTTTGAAATTTTGAAATAGCTTCCGATAGATCTTCTGGAATGGTTTTAACGAAATCCCCTTGTTTTTCCAAGGCGGACGTCCACTCTTTTACCAAATCATCAAGTTGTATGGTCCTTAACTTCCAGCTTTCCCCATTTTTAGAAATATACTCTGCCATCCAAAGCCAGTACCCTCCGATTACACAGAGTTTATATGTACTCTCTAATTTTTCTATCACTTTATAAGGTTGTTTATTTAGTATTTCTTTATTGTCTTCAATAAAGCTTTCAAACGAATTCTTTCCTAATCTATTAATTAATTCCCAAGCTTCATTTGATGAAAGGTCATTATACTTTTTTCTCTTTTCTTCATCGAAGTCATAGATGTCTGTAAATATCTCCCAAACTCCCCGTCTCTTTAGTTTTACTTTTTCTTTTTTTAAAGAATCGTCGCTTGCCAACGCATCACCGCAGAACTGGCAAAATTTGCTGTCCTTAGGAATTTGCTTACCACAATTTTGACAAAATATATTCATATCAATTAGATCGTTAGTATTCGGGGACCCAGACTTTACAGCAGGTTCAGTGTATCCTTCTTGAACAAGATGCTCCTGAACCTCCGCAATGTTCGCTCCACAATGCTCGCAATACTTGCTTTCATCATCATTATTTCCACGACAGTTTGGGCAAACCATATAGTATATTTATGTGATGCTCTGAAACAATGCTTACTGCGAATAGATCAAAGTATCGAGAAAAGAAGCTGGAAAAAAATTATAATTATGAAGGCGTAACCAAAACCAGCAAGAACTTTCTTTATCCAGGATACCAAATTCTCCTCCGTATTAAAAAGGTAGTAAAACATATATAACGCAAAGAGTAGCTCGATTCCGTTCACGCTAATAAACGCTCTCGCGTTAAAATCAGAAAGGCCCCTCCCGTAAATGAAGGCGGATATCTGAGCCAGTAAGAGCCAGGCTGGATAGGTATAGAAAACTTTCTTGAAATGCTTCATAAAATATAATAATCCTACTTATGCTTCTTCTTCATATAAAGAGACTTGCAGTGAGATTCTGTACCACCACTTAACTGGCAGTTATAGACTTTTTTCTCTCTCTTGCTCATTCCGTAAGTAGGGCCATAGCCGTAATTGCTGTAACTATACCCATTCAAAGAGTTCTCCCAGGATTGAGCAGTAGCGCGAGAAACACCGGTGGTGCGGTAGCCGTTAGTTGAAAAGTTATTTGAAGTAGAGGAATCAGGGCTAGTCCTATAATGCGGGGCAACATATGTCCCATTTGAACGATAGTACCCACGAACACTAACAAGGGCCTCCGCTGAAAACGGTGTCAACAATAGAACACTGAAAACAATAACTAAAGAAGCGACTAGCCGTTTCATAGAATTTTCACCTTAATGCTTACACCTTGGTTCTACTCCTAATCCGCTATAAGTCAATCCTATTGCTCATTTATAGGTTATAAGTCTTTAGTAGCTTTTCTCCGCTTGGCTAACTGGTCAAACTCCTCTTTGGTCATTGGCTTGTAGGTAATCTTGAGCAAGTTTATAAGCTTTGTGCCTTGCTCTAGTGCATCTTCCCGGCTGATATCTTCACCGTAACACTTCTTGTAAATGGTTTGGTATTTCTTTAAATGCTCCTCGCTTAGCATATTATTAAAACTTATCCTACCAATATTTTGCTGCGTTTAATGCCTTAATATTTGCCTTGTAAGTTTTCTCCAGGTAGTCCAATTCTACTTGATACGGTGCATATGCTCTATTATTAATTTGGCACCTTTGTTCATCCCGAGTTCCATCAGCACAATCAGAATATGGTTCTGTAAGACCATTTTTTACAATTTCAGCGTTTACTTTATCTCGGGAATACTCATAATCACGACTGAGTCTTTCTAAAGCAGCATCATAAGCAGCTTTATCGAGACTTAATTGGGCCTTATTAGCTGCTTCTTGTCTTTTTTTATTAGCCTCTTCTACTTTCTTCCTCTCCTTTGCTATATCTTTCTGTTCCTGTTCCCAACTATCATTAGTATCCTGATATTCCTCACTTTTCTGTTCAGTATTACCAATAGCAGCTGATGGCTGAACGCTTTCTGTGTCAGGGATTTGACTCTCCGGAGCAACAATCACAACCTCTTGATTATCTGGTGTTTCATAAGCATTTAGAGAGGGCACTCCTTGTATATTTTTTGCATCTTGTGATTTCAGTGCCTCATCTCTTGGAAGTATAATAAAGAAATAATAACCGAATGAAGAAGTAACTATGACTGTCGTAACTACAATTTTAACGGTCTTTTTAAATTCGCTGCCTATAGAAAAAAAGGAATTTCCTATTAATAATCTAGAAACAATAACCACAAAAGTAACCACCCCAATGCAAACCAAAGCGATGAAAAATATATCTATCATAAACTTTGCCTAATTATCGCTTGGGTAATCTTCCTCCACTAGATAGACATTCGTCTACTGTATTATACGGTGTATAGTTCTTCGTTTTAGCATAATAGGTAGTCCCAGGAGCATGACAAATTGAGGATGTACTCTTCTTAACTGGTAAGTCCGTAGAAGCTGGTTCGGAAGCCAAGCTACTCACAACGCCTGCCGTAACCAGGGCAGCAGCAACAGCTGTGTCACCATTACAGGTATTATCACTCCATAATCCCCTCTTATTTTCCCTAGCCGACTTTTCAGCGTCTTTAAACTCGGTCTGATACTTATAAGGATTGCTTTGGTAAGTATATTCGTGAGCGTATCCTTCCTGAATCATCCACTTATTAAAAAATGTCCCGTCTTCCAAATACACATAACGTAAAAGTCTTTGGTATTTGTCCCTCTCCCCTTGGGTAGGATCAGCTTCCAGGCTGACTTTTTTGCCTGTGAGAGTTTCTTTGGCTTTCTTTGAAGCTTCCTCGCCAAAGCATTGTACCGGTTTTCTGGGATCTACCGTCTCAGGTGTATCTATACCAATAAGACGCAGGGTTTCAGTGGTGCCGTTTATATTCACTTTGAGTGTATCTCCATCAGTCACACTAACGACTTCAAAAAACTCTTTGACTGTCGTTTCTTCTACTGGAACTGATGCGCTCGTTTCTACAACTTGCTCGGCTTTTAAGGCATTCTTTTTCCTAATCTCAGAAACCTTTTGCGAATATTCCACATCCTTATTTTTTTGTTCCACTGAGCCCGTCATTAGTAAGAGGACAATTGCGGTAGCTCCAAAAAAAATACTGGTCCACTTTCGGGTTGCGTAACTCTTAAGATATGGAGCAAGAACCTTTGGGTTTATCAAACCAATAAAAAAGAGAATGACTAAAAGCGAAAGGATGGTTACCATGCCTAGTATGTATAAAAAAATTGCCTCACATAATTTGAAACTATAGCCCTAGCCCTAATTTAGGAATACGCTCAATTCTCACTTCTGTCAAAGAAAAACCGCTTATTTCCCATTATTTATGGTAAGCACAAAACTTCGATTTCCTAATACAACCACATAACCACCCATAGCTACATTCCCTAAAGTCTCCTCATCCAAATCAAGTCTTTCTGGATACATCAATATTCCCTCACTAATAAGTCTTGGCTTATTTGAGGCATTTTCTATCAATCCAATTTTCTTCGTATCAGAAGGCATTGTTTTCTAGCATTTTTGAGTAACGATGGGAACGATAGTCCAACCCTAAACACGTCCTACAGCCCAGAATTTCGCTTACAGGGTGCCTATACAACACGCCAACACGTCTTTGGCACGTAGGGCAACTAAACCAGTATCTTTCCCCTGAAAATCCAGTCTTTGACTTACTCAACAAAAGCTCGTAGCCCTCAGTTTCAATGGAAGATTGGAGTAAAGCCTCTTTAAGACCCTGTTTTGCCCTCCTGACAAAGTCAGCTACCCGGATTTCCTGACACTGATCTGTTAAAATAATTTTTCCGTAACTATTTGGCTTCATTGTTTTCAACCTTAGTATTAAATTGCTGGTTTTCCCCTACAAAAGCCGTATTAGTCTTGATATTCACTTTCATGGCTGGTTGTTGAATGGCCTTGAGCGTTTCCAGAGCTGATAGGAATTGTCTATGCGCCCTGTCCAACTCCTTGGAGAGATAATTCCTGTAGCCATCTTGCTCAGATCCAAGATATTTCTGATTACGCTCCATCTTATTAGAGTAGGTAAGCTTTCTCACATAAGCATTCACAATAATGTCCACCAGAGCCTTTTCAGATGGCTTGATACAATTAAATTCTTGTTGCAAGTCTTTCTTCATTTGAAACGCAAGTCCGTGGTAATCATTTTCAAGACTGTTCATTAAGACATAGCCCGTCTCTTGGCTAAACGTCATCGATAGTTCCCCTATACTCTTCAACATTCCCTCTTCCGTCTTTTCATCAAGTTTTCCATTAAGTACAGCGGGTAAATACTTTTTCGCAAATCTTGAAAGATTTTCGTTTGGATTTGAAGAAGCGTTAGTAGAGTGGAGAATGAAGTCTTTCGCATCGGCAACCCCATACTTTTTCTCTGGCCTTACCTCTTCTTTTTTAGCTATTTCTTTTGTCATATTTTTTGCACTTGTGAACTTCGTGAACATGTTGTTTCACGAGCACACGGAATTATGGCTTATAAGAAAGGTGCTTCATTAAGCAACTCCTCTTGTTTTGACTCTGATTCAATGTTCACGTCATTCACCATGTTCACATCATCACCACTTCTCTTGATCCCGTAGCGTTTCCGGAGGATATCTATCTTTGTATGATTACTCTCTGACACTACGTACCCATCCCTCGTTTTCTCTGTTTTCAGATCTACCATCTTTCGTATGAAGTAACCCATTCTCTTTGCGGTAACTACCTCAGAAAACCCAAGATCTTTATTGAATACTTCGGCGACCTGCTTAATAGTTGGCTGACGGTATCCCCTGTCTAAAAGCTCACAAATTGCATCAATGATTTGATAGTTATAGTTAAGAGTCCGATCAGTCTTTATTTTCTCGTTATATTCTTTAATTTGGCTCTTAATCTCCTCAATAATGGCAGGGTCATCAATAATACTCATCAGTGGAACGGCAATTTGATTCAATCTTGGTTCAATAGACCTATCTTCAAGCTCCGGCTTAATTTGGCTCTTTCCTTTATTGCGAAACCTAAACATCAAAAGCTGATTCCTGATTTCCAGTGCCTCATCCCAAAAACAGTCCGGCGTATTGAAAGGAACATCCTTTCTCGGGGCATTCAGATTCATATCCTCAGTAATCATTCGGCTCTCCAGGGCGGTATCCTTATAGAGCTCACGAGTGGCAATAATCTTTGGACCGAAGACATTGTAAGCCTTCACATCAAAGCTCTTTTTATTGTTCCCCTCGCTCCGAAGTACCGGAACCCCCTTCATGAAACCACTATTAAGGATCTTCACCATTTCCGCCGTTGTATCAGAGATCTTAAAGTCTGCTTCATCAAAAATCAGTGTTCCTCTAAAGTCATTCAAGATGCGAAAAATAGGCGAAACTGTCGTTGCACCACTGGCAAATATAGGACGGTAACAAATAGCCCCAATCGCCTGAAGCATTCGCGACTTTCCTGTTCCGTAATCGCCTAATCCCCGCAAATACGGGAGTTCGTTAAAGTCATCATGAATCCAACTGAAAAGGACATAATAACTAGCTACTTTCTCAAAGAAAAGAGAGACGGAAAGGTATTTATGTATGAAAGCCTGAATCGTGGCTATAAGTTCAATCTGTGATCCATACTCAATTGCTTCAGATGGAAAAAGAATGACTCTATTCTTCAAAAGATCTTTTGTTGCGGGATGTGGCTTAAGGGTTATTCCCTCATAGTCAAAGGTTTTCCTAGATGTCACTTTGCCATCCTGATAAATAGACAGGGAGGTTACTCTCTCTTTTTGGTTATAAAGCATTTCAATGATCGTACCGTCATGAAGTATCTCGGAGGCGATCATCCGAGATTTCTCCTCGACCTCTTCTTCTACCTGCTTCTTGATAGCTTCAAATATTGGGGTTTCTTTACTCATACTCATTGCTATTAATTATTTATTGGAGCATCCTCACCGCTTCTCGGAAGGAAGCACCGTAAAGGTTCATGGTGAGCTTGATAATGTCGCCATGCTCTTGGCACCCGAAGCAGTGAAAGGTATTTGTCTCTGGATAGATATAGAAGGACGGTGTTTTTTCTTCATGAAAGGGACAGTTAGCAGAGTATTTGTTTCCACATCCACGAAGCAGGAGTCGGTACTTTGCAATTTCGTAGATGGGGTATTTCCGCGCGTTTTCGACCATTTCTTGATTTCTGTTTCCCATGGAACTTTGAGGGGTGAGGAGGTTAAGGATTCGTTTTAACCGAGCGGTGTGTCGGTTGCATTTTTCAATATCTGGGAGCAAGAACGTCTTGACCATTAATTCGCCAAACCACTTTGAAAGGTCATCGGTTTCGAGCTTATAGATTCTTTTGAGTGAATCCTTTATCGCTTTCAGTCTGGCTCCCTGTTCTGTCTTTCGGTCATGCAATTTTTCTCGTATCATCTCCGGTGTTGGAGAAAATATCTCGATAAGTTCCTTTTCTGTATATCGAGGTATAGACCGTTTCCATTGATACTCAAGTTCATCAGACAAAATATTAAGTTCCTCTTCTGCTTCGGACATAATTTTCATACGCATTACCCAAACATTGGTTTAACTAAAATCGATCAGCATAGAGCTTCTCTTTCAACTGGCGAGTTGCCAATATCAGTTTCCGAGCATCTACCATAACCGCCGGATCACCATCTTTCCCATAGTCAAATGCGTGCAACAACTCTTCCCGATCTGGTTGTTCCACAAAAACAAAGGTGGCACGTTTTGAATTGGATATTTTATCTATATCCGCAAGTTTCATCCCCTTGGAGAACAAGAAAACGGCCGTATTGAAACTGCTACTTCTAAAGTATCTGTCATTCATAAATTCTCATTAGAATAGTTATTTACCTACCACTAATAGATATATGCAATAAGAAGTAAAAAACGGGACATCAAAAAAAGCCCGCTTTAGAAGGGCTTTTGGTAGACTTCTGTCTACGACCTATTTTTTAGCTAAATTTTGTAATTTGCTCAGGCCACGATTTTTTGCCTTGTTCTCGGTAGCGGTAAGTTTCTCATTATTTATAAAGGCCTTCAGTACGGCTGCTTTCTCTGCCGGAGGCAACGCGTCTAACATACTTGAAACCCATTTTTTATTGCTAGCATCATCAACAGAGTTCATCATTTTCTCTATAGTACCGTCGTCTCCAAAGAGATTGTTAATAAAATCCTCCAGTTTATCGGGGTCATTAGTTTCACCGTATTTCTCGCTTAGTTGGGAGACGGTCTTAGTTGACGAATGAGTCTTATTCTCTCTAAAATACGAAATCTTTTGAAAGGGTAATATGGTTTTAATATATCCAAAAAAGTTTGGAACTATTGTTGAATCATATTTCAAAATAGATAGAAAGAGCTCCGTCTTTAAAGTGTCGTATACTGTTGCTTTATCGAACGACTCTTGTCCAGGAACTGAATTTGAATTTGTTGTCGCTTTTATTAATGGATCAAAAATATTAAGCATTAGCACGGAGAATTCTTCTTTCAGCTCATTTTCCCACTTATCATTTTCCTCTAGTTTTAGAGCGATTATTCTTTGAATGTTAAAAATTATTGGTTTAATAATTCTATTTTTTTCTTCAGGCAAAATTTCCTTACTCCTAAAAATACTGAGCAAGTAAGGCAGGTAACTTTTGGAAAGCTTAGTGTAATATCTAAAACTTTCCAGTACAGGAATATACACGATTGCATCTTTGTCGCCTAGGTTAACTTTTGTACCGGCTTTCTCTAGCAACTTGATAATCTTCGCCCTCTCCCGTAATTCGTTCTTAAAATGTTCCACAAACCAGTCTTGAAGCCTCCCGTCCTCGGTAAAAATGTACTCTAAAGCCCTATTAAAAATTCCATCAAATCGCAATGTATCGTGCCTCTTCCCTTTTTTTTCGGAAAATTCAATAAGTCGATAGATGATGATAACTACAGAATTCATTATTGCTAAATAAGCGGGGTGCTTTTCGAAATCTTCATAAAATTCACTGGCAACTTCCTTTACTAACGGGTAAAGATGTTGTTTATAAAATTCGCTTAAAAATGATCCCTTTACGGCAGTCATTAGCAAGAAATCTTTACGAAGAAGTTGCTGAAATGTGAGAGTCCTATTTTCTCTCCAAGGCTGACTTGCTGTTAGAACGCCCCACATAGAATTTATAGCTACTAGCTTGTTCTCATTTCTATCCTCAATATCTTTATCGTGCAATGTAGACAGAACACGTATTAGATGGGTAGACTTTTCTGATATGTGGATTTTTCCTGCATTAATATACATGCCAACAAGGACACATTTACACCGCATAGCTTGCGGAGACCATCTATCAGTATCTATCGGAATATTTTCTTCGTCGTTCTCATTGACATCCCATAATACCCGCAATTCTTCATTGTTCTTCGGGAGGAGCTCTTTAAGTTTTGCTCCCTGCGGTATGTAGTCGAGGAAGCGTATAAATTCCGGATGTTTTGTAATAATGGCTTGGAGAATAAGGCCATCTTCTACCTCGTCAAATACATCTGAGATGGTTCTTCGAAGGTTCTTTTTGAGAAGGTTTTTGAGTCCTTGGAATAATGACGGCTCTTGAATATCATTAATATCCAGAAAGCCATTATTGACTAGGTATTTTAGGTTACTAACGGTGCCATCGAATATGTATTTATCTCCTTTCACATACTTATTTACATAACCGAGAACATCCATCGTAAATGAAGCTGGAGGCCATAATTCGATAGCTTCCGCAATAAGTTTGTAGTCGTCAGTGTTATTACTCCAAGCGTAAAAACTGAATCCGCCGAAAGTATCAATAAGCTCCTCTCCTTGATTGATAGGGAATTCCTCATTCTTATTTTTCATACTCATTCTAACGGCAGGCCAATAATACTTTTCTAATTATCTAAGAGCCGTGCTACCCCGCCCTTACGGTAGCTTTGTACTATTTCAGGCTTCTCATGATAATAGAGCATCTGCAGATCTTGGCAATAGTTGTTGATAAACTGTACTGTAAACCCCATCACCTGGGTCGCCGTGTCACGTACCTGGTGCTCCCGATTGGCAACAGTAAGATAGAGTTCTTTAACAGCCTCATTCCCCTTCTTATATATCCCATCCTTAAGGCCAAGTATTTGCTTATGCAAAGTTTTTGTTTCTTTCTCCCCATAGTTGAGATGAATAGCCTGAATATAGGATCGAGCAAATTCTATTTTCTTCTCAACGCCGGAATCGAATGACTCTAGGTCTTTGCCCTTGATATAGCGAAGAGCCTTCTGAATATCGTCAAAAAGGGCGTAATCAATACTCTTTTCTTTTGTCTCTGAAATCTTCTTCTCCAGACCCTCCAATTCGGCTTTTAGATTATTCATCTTCTGAGCCTCAGCCTCAGCAAGCTCATCAAGAGCCTTTGCTTTCATAAGATTTTCTCCCTGCATGGCAACGGATTTCTCATAGTAACCCTTGAGCAAAGTATAGCTTTTCTCCTGATCACGCTTTATCTCATCTCTCCTCATTTCTAGCGTCTGCACCGGTGCCATAATCTTATCAAGCTTCCTCAGACGCAAATCCTTAAGAAAGTTCGTATGCCCAATCTTTTCTTTCAGCTCCCTCAAGAGAATACTTTCCAAGTAGTCAGCTTTTATGGTTTTAATAGGACAGCTTTTAATACTCAGATCAGTAATATTCCTCTGAGGACACCGGTATAGTCTTACTCGTGTTCTGGTCTCAACAGCAGTCTGCATAGTACCGCCACAAGCACATTGAATGAGTCCCTTAAATACAAACGGTTCCTTCTGATTACGAGGGTTGAATTTAATATGATTCTTATCCATTCTCTCTTGGACCTGATTAAATAGGGTCTCAGATATAATCCCTGGAATAGCAACAGTAACAATCGCATCCGCTGGGCGCTTTGAAAGAGAATACTTCGATTTGTGGTTCTTTACGTACTTTCCAAACTGCCATTCTCCGTAGTAGGTAGTGCTATGCAGGATACGCTGTACACTTGATTTTCCCCACTCCTTACTCATTTGGGGCTTCACCCGGTGGGTCTTAAGATATCGAAGAACATCATAAACACTACCACCATTAGCAACTGTCTCAAACATTTTTCGTACATGTACAGCCTCTTCCTCATTTACCTCAATAAACTGCCGTTCAAGCACCTGTCTGTTCTTCTTCTTGGTAAGTACCAAGTTATAACCATAGGGTCTACGGCTTATCTGAGTAAAGCCATCACGAACCACCTTCCGTCTCCCTGAGGAAGTTCTGTCAATAATGGTTTGCTTCTCGTAGTCAGCAATAGCAGATAGTACGGTAAAGAGAAGATTATCCTCCTTATTGCTTCCAAATTCCCCCTTGCCCCTTGTAAAAACCCGGATACCCTTCCGAGTGAGAGCCTTATAAGTAGTGACCTGCATAGCAGTATCCCTACCCATGCGACTGATTTCATCAAAAATGATGATCTTGATATGGGGGTTGTCTTCCAGATATATAAGAAGATCCTGAAACCCGCGACGATCATCGTAATCACTGCCTGACTGTATGTCCTCAAAAACTTTAACAACATCAAATTCCATCTTCTTGGCATAGAGAGTAATTTCATCCCTTTGCCTTTCGTAGTCTTGTTTGTCCGTGGATACCCGAATGTACCCAATAGCCTGTTCTCGCATAAGATGGTTTTATCTAAGCCCATCCTACACTATAGTTTACGCTATGTCAATGTACAGAACACAATATTAGGACATTGTGGCCCCCCGCAGCGGCAATTTCAAGAGCCCGCTTGGCATGCTCCTGACCTCGAACATGTGCCATATCAGCTTCTTCATCCTCTTCCACGGGCTCTGGGACACCAGTCGGAAAGGGCGTGATGAGTGCCTCTCCACGCAGATGTGCCACGAGTCCACAGAGTGTCTCAATTGGAATCACCGTAAGTCCCGATACGAGCGCTGCCTCAGGAGCATTCACAGCCGGGATATAGAGTTCTGTAAATCCAGCCTCCCGCGCAAAGAGCGCAATAGGGAGGACCCCCTGTACCCGTCGCACGAGACCATCGAGAGCCAACTCGCCGATAAAGAGTTTGCCCGTGTGATCAAAGGCTATCTGCTTGGTGGCCAAGAGGAGCCCGAGAGCCATCGGCACGTCGTAGATAGGCGTATTCTTGGGGAGATCAGCCGGGGCCAAATTCACCGTAATCCGGCCACTTTGATGCGCCGGCTTGAATCCACTGTTTTTGAGCGCAGCACTGACCCGGTCTCGTGACTCCTTGATGGCTGTATCGGGCAATCCCACGAGCGTAAAAGTATGAAGCCCCTGGGGCAAGACGTCTACCTCTACCTCAACCAACACACTCTCAAGCCCAATCGTGGCAGCCGCAAACACTTTGGCAGACATAGGATATGGGTATCAATCATGCTTATATCCCTTCACTACTAAAAATACCACACTTACGGTCAAGACGACATCGGCCAGGTTAAACGTAGGTAAGGTGAGCCATCTCACATAATCCATGACACACCCAAAATAGAGTCGCTCGAGGAGATTGCTCCCGCCGGCCGCCATAAGGAGGAGCCATGGAAGAAGCGCTGATTGGGTTTGGTCTTGTCGCCACTCACGAAAAAAGAGTATCCCTACCAACAAGAGCGCTATGATGCTGACGCCTCCTGGTACAGACATTCCCCACGCACCAGCGCTATTACATACCCCCTCTAGCCCAGAGACACGCACCACGAGGGCCACACCGAACAAAAGACAAACAAAAAAGGCTAGGGAGAGAGTGCCAAAGAGCACGTTCCGTAGCCTCATAGGATTCAATTAGAGTGCCGTCCGAGCGGCCGGATATGCCATCAAGCGATCACTATCAATCTCCTTACCTGTTTCTTCGCAGACACCGTAGGTACCTGCATCCATCTTTGCCAAGGCATCATGCACCTCCTTGAGCTGAGCCTCGAGGTTCTGCTCCAGGCCGAGATTGTCGACATACTCCTCTACTTCCGAAGCATTTTCATCTTCATCGGTACCCATATCCCCCATCCGAGTCTCGTAGCTACCCTCCGTACCCGTTGAACTGGCAAAACGTCCGAGCTCACTCTCAAGACGAGTTTTTTCCGCGAGGAGCTTTTCTTTCAGGGTAGCGAGGAGTGCTTGATCGAGGGCCATACAATTAGGAAGAAAGGTTAAAATCCACTATTAACTCCAGTATAGTAAGAAGGAAACACTCTGTCTAGACCCGTTAGAGAACGCTACGTCTCTGACGCGACTTCAGTCGCTTGTAGCGACTTTTCTCTAACGGGTCTAGAAAAATATATGCTCCAGGTGGCGTATCTGAGCCTTTTTCTGAACTGGGTCATAAAGGATGGCTATCCCATCGAAATGATACTGCGTATTCTCACGCTTCGTCTCTCGGAGGTAACACTCGGCAATACGGGCCAATTTGCGCAACTTGTCTCTGGTAATACCTGCCTCCGGGAGCACATCCCCGTCCGCTCCCTTGAGCCGGCTCTTTACTTCTACAAACACCAGTTCCCCCTGATATTCGGCCACTATATCAATTTCACCCAATCGCTTACCCTTTACGTTACAATAATTGGTCGCGAGAATCTGGTATCCCTTGTCCTTGAGGTATCGAGAGGCCAGCTCCTCGCCGAGAGCGCCGAGTGGGGATGCGAGTTGAAACCGTTTCATGCCTCTACCATACGCCGAAATCATAGATTGGACAACACCCCGCAGAGCTGCGCCGCGGGGTTTGTTGCTCATAACCACTCAAAATCTCGTGGGTGAGCAACAAAAAAACACCCTGTGGGGAGTTCTGATTCTTTTTCTGCTTGATACCTCTCTGGCCCGGTCACCGATTCAAAAGTATGTTGGTGTCCGGGCGTACGACGCCCGATAATAAATTATTTGGCTGTACGCCCGAACGTTGCATGTGCCAACAGGTATCTAGGTTATATAGCTACGGGTGAGGAAGCATCTATAATCCATTTGAATCCTGTATTTTGTGCACTTGCAATATTTCGCAGTGATCCTAACGTTTTCACTACTTCTCCCTTCACCGTTCTCTGGCGCGAAGCCTTTTTGGTGAGGTCATTGACTACACACAAGCGAGAAATTGCTTTCCAGCCTCTGTGTAGCCAACGCCTCTCTATTTGAAAGAACTGTTTTTTTGTTTCTTTTTGTTTTTCTCCTGCATGTATTATTTTTCAGGAGTTTTTTGTTTTTGTTTGAGTCTCCGTGTTAGGGCGGAGCGGTCATGGTACATTGCCATGACTCTTGAACAGTGAAAGAATCCCCGTCACAATGAGGGGGCATTGCGATGGGAGTTCTTTCACCGTTCGGTACCTGCCCGAAATGCTACGGAAGCATTCCGATTCAGGCGGGCGGTCGAAGAGAGCAAGTTGTCAAAGAAATTTCAACATCACAAGTCAATTATAGCAGAAAAATACCCTCGAGTCAATCACAGACGCACGAATATCGCTTGAATGAAACAAAATATAAGTTCTTCACATCCGTTTGTTTACATTGTAAGTTTTCGACCACAAAAAAAGAAGTCGATGACTTCTTTTTGATACTCAAACAATGCTTTTTTTAAGCCAAAATCAAAACTTAGCATCGAGGATCGCTCGCAATGTCTCCTTCGTAGTACCAATCATCCAAGTGGTTCCACGGAGCGCGTAGTCAAATGAGGTCTGTGTCGCCTCATCAATATTGACGTAACGTACTGGCTGCTCCTTATAGACTCCAGTCCGAAAAGTTACATCGCGCGGTACGGTCATCCCTTCGTAAAGAAAAGAACGGAACGCATATGGGAAAGAGCCTTCCCTTTCTTTCGCAAAGAGCGTCGGCCCATCAACGGTGCCAAAGGTGAGCGCGAGAGCCGGCATCACTTTCCCCTGGTCGCTGTAGAGAAAGAGGGAGAATGACTCGGCTATGGTAGCGAGAAAGGCGGGACTGAGCTCAATATTCATGAGAAAAGCGAGCCGACTAAAGGCCACGGGGTTGTTATTCTTGTCTGTCAAAAGAAATTCTACAGGCTGAACGATGCCCGCATTGAGAAGAATTTGCTTCTTTTCAGCCAAAAGAGCCTGAAATGATGCTGGTGTGACTGTCTCAGTATCGATTGAGAGGTAGTTGGGTCCGGTAAGTGAAAAAGGTGGCGCCGGAACTGGGGCTGGTGCGGGGGCTGGCGTGACAACCTGAATTGTCGACTCTACCTGAGTAGGTATTGGTTCCTTAAGTGCTTCTTCGCTCTTTGGAGACACTCTAAAGATGTACCACATAGCTCCTGCCAGCACACTGAGCACTATGACACTGACCGCTCCCCAGAGATACTTCTTTTTTTGTGACAATACCTTTTGGGCATCCTCTTCAAAAAGAGGTTTGAGTGCCGGTTCCTTTTTCGAAGTCGACAAGGAGAGCGTCTCACCTTCAAGAAATGGGCTATTTCCTACGGGCTTCGCAGTGGCTGCAGGCGCACTCACTGATTCGCCCATAACCATCACTGCTTGTCGAATTTCAAGAGGGATAGTCTCTTGAGACTGTGCCTTGGGAGATGAAGAAGAAAATAAAGACATAGAAACAAAATACAAAGAGGAGCCCCGTGGCTCCTCCTAGTATACAAGAGATTGAAACTTTTCGGTAGGTGTTAGGCCTGACCCAGTTCCGTCCGACGCTTGGCCATCTTGTGCGAAAGATTGATGCGTCCTTGCGAATCAATTTCTTTGACAATGACTGGGATGACATCGCCCACTTTCACCACATCTTCGACGTTCTCGACTCGCTCGTCAGAGAACTCGGAAATATGGACTAGTCCCTCTTGGTTCGGCAGTACCTCCACAAAGGCACCGAAGTTCATAAGCCTCGTGACCCGTCCCTGAAACAGCTCTCCGGCGACCACCTCACGAGTGATATTTCGCACCCAATCAACCGCCTTCTGAGCGCTCACTTCGTCCACCGAGGTGATAAAGACCGAGCCATCATCCTCGATATCAATAGAAACACCCGTTTCATCAATAATCTGATTGATCATCTTGCCTCCAGGGCCGATGACATCACGGATCTTCTCAGGATTAATATGGAGGGTAATAATGCGTGGAGCGTACGGAGACATAGTCTTGCGGACTTCTGGCATCACTTCGAGCATCTTGCCCATGATAAACATCCGTCCTTCTTTGGCCTGGGCGATAGCCACCGCGAGCATATCCGGGGTAAGTCCATCGATCTTCACATCCATTTGCATGGCTGTGATACCGTCTTTGGTACCAGCCACCTTGAAATCCATATCACCATAGTGATCTTCGAGACCCTGGATGTCAGAAAGTACCTTGTAGGCACCGTCTTTTCCGGTAATGACTCCCATAGCGATGCCGGCGACTGGTTTCTTGATCGGCACACCAGCATCCATAAGTGACAGAGTTGAGCCACAGGTTGAAGCCATCGAGGATGAACCGTTCGATTCAAGCACCTCAGATACGAGGAGGATAGTGTAGGGGAACTCCTCTTTGCTTGGGAGGACTGGTACGAGAGCCTTTTCAGCCAGTGCTCCGTGACCGACTTCACGCCGACCCGGGCCCCGCATCGGCTTTACTTCACCCACAGAATACGGTGGGAAGTTGTAAAAATGCATGTAACGCTTCTTTTCGTCGGTCGACATAGTGTCTACGACCATCTCGTCCCCAGGGGCACCGAGTGTAGTCACCGTGAGGGCCTGTGTTTCACCCCGAGTAAAGACACCCGTCCCGTGAGTACGAGGGAGGACACCGACTTTGCACCAGATAGGACGAATCTCGGTCAGCTTGCGGCCATCTGGCCGAGCTTCTTTGTCCAGAATATTGTGATGGACAGCTTCATCAGAGACTTCGTCAGTGATAAGGGAGAGAAGCTCGGAGAGGTTCTTCTGATCTGGATACTTCTCTGTGGCATATTTGGCAATCGTAGCATTGATTTCCGCTGTTTTCGCTTCCATCGCCTGCTTTGGCAAGAGGTACAAAGCGTCAGCCAAGCCTGACCCTTCGGCAAACTGGCGGATATCAGCCTCAAACTCATCGGATCCACGGAGTACCGCTGCTGCGCGCTTCTCTTTGCCAGCCTCTTTACGGATATCATCAATAAACGTTGCAATCTTTTGGATTGCCTCAAAGCCGAAATGAAAGGCTTCAGCCATTTTCTCCTCCGTAATCTCCTGTGCACCAGCTTCAATCATGTTAATCTTGTCCTTGGTACCAGAAAGGAGGAGATCAAGGGTGCTGACTTTACGATCGGCACTCACTGGATTCAAGACAAAACTCCCATCCATTGCGAGTCCCACTCGGACCGCTCCAATCGGACCATTCCAAGGAATATCTGAGATCGAGAGTGCCGCCGAGGCGCCAATCATAGCCACCAGATCTGCATCATTTTCTCCATCAACAGAGAGCGTAGTAACCACTACCTGGACTTCGTTCCGCATGCGACTATCAAAGAGTGGACGCACTGTCCGGTCCACGGCTCGTCCAGAGAGAACAGCATCATCCGATGGACGACCTTCCCGCTTAATAAAGCGTGAACCCTTGATCTTACCGGCTGCATAATAGCGCTCTTCGTAGTCCACCATGAGCGGGAAATAGCCCGTTATCTTGGACATTTCCTTGCTCATCACGGCGGTGGCGAGGACGACAGTGTCCCCGTAGCGGGCTGTCACAGCGCCGCTGGCCTGCTTGGCAAACACGCCCGTCTCAATGACGAGCTCTCGCCCCCCCAGCTCCAGGGACCATTTCTTTCCTTCCATACACTTCTGGTCCGGAAGGTAAGCTAACAAACACGCGACTAGGGCCACAGGCCACACTCGTGTACTTATTAACCAGTACCTACCGGACGAAACAATGATTAAGTAACCATCCCCACTCTAGCCTTATAATGACTCTTTTGTCAAAGAAAATCCCGCACGCTTCTTGCAAAACAGTGCGGGATTCTCTTACTTGGTTTCCTTTAGATAAGGAACTTCTTTTTGTCATCAGAAAGATTGATGAAGTCATCAGCCTGTTCAATCAACTTGGCTGAGGCTGATTCAGCAAAAGCCACCACCTCAACGCGACAGCCATAGGTGTTCTGGAGGTACTCGACGAGTGAGATGTAGTCACCATCACCGGAGACGATTACAATCACATCGAGTTTGGGGGCCATCTTGATGGCATCGATAGCGATACCTACGTCCCAATCCCCTTTTTTGGAACCATCGTGAAAAATCTGGAGGTCCTTGGTCTTCACTTCGTAGCCACTCTTGCCGAGGGCCTCAAAAAACTTGTCTTCAGTCGCCTCCACCGTCTTGATGCCGTAGGCCAAGGCTCGGATGGCCTTGCGGTCACTCACGGCTGAGAGGAGCACATTCTTAAAATTCACTTTCTTGCTATAGAGCACACGGGCGCTATAGTACATATTCTGGATATCGACAAACACTCCGACTCTCTGCTCTGCAAACTTTGCCATAAATGTCTTCGAGTGAAACGAGAAGCTACATTTATGAGCATCCCGCTTCAATTCTTTTAATAAAACTTACCCCTACTTTGATGTAAGCCGTAGGCGGATCCGAGGTACCGTTATCCATGTTCTTCCATCAAACTTGGAATTGGTGCGGGACTGCCATACTACAATTTTTAAAACTTCCCTAAAAAACAAAGGGCCTAGAGGCCCAGTGTTTTCACGAGTGTCTTGTACGACTTTTCGTTGGTCTTCTCGAGATACGAGAGGAGCTTCTTCCGCTTTGAAACCATTTTGAGGAGTCCACGGCGAGAATGAAAATCCTTCTTGTTCTTCTTCAAGTGCGTCGTCAAACGCTTGATTTCTTCGGTAAACTTGGCCACCTGATACTCTGGAGAACCAGTATCCTTGTCGTGCCGTTTGACCGGCGTCGTGACTTTCTCCTTCTGCTTGTGCGTAAGCGCCATAACCTTGTGTCAGCAATAGACTCGTTCGCCAGAGGGGTGAACCAATCCACGCTCGTGATAAATGTTAACAAAAGTACAATAACACGCTTCCTCATTTTTTGCAACTCGAGGAATTAGTAGACAAAAACCCACTTTCCATGTAGCGTTGTCTCAGAATACACCCTATGCCCAAAAAACAAGTCCTCATTGTCAAACTCGGTGGCAGTATCGTGACCCTAAAGCACCTTGGTCGTCCTGCTATTCGACGTACCCATGTCTCAAAAATTGCGTCCATCCTCAAGAAACAGTACGACCCACTGAAGCATGCTCTCATTCTTATCCATGGGGCTGGATCTTTCGGGCATATTCACGCCCACCACTACGGCCTGGCCCAAGGAACCAAAGATCAGTCCCAGAAAACATTTCGTGCCATTGAAAATCAGTCCCTTGATGCCCGTCTCAATGCGGAGCTCACCACGCTCTTTGTTACAGCTGGTCTCCCCGTCGTTGGTCTTCCAACTCGAACCATAGCCAAAAACGAGGCCGGGAAACTTTCATCGCTCAATATAGACAGCATAGAGTCCGCTCTCTCGGTTGGGGCTATCCCCCTCCTCCACGGCGACATGGTCTTTGATACTACTTGGGGGCTCTCGGTCTGTTCCGGAGATGTACTTGTTCCGGAGCTCGCACGACGCTTTTCGGCTGAATCCGTCTTCTTTGCTTCAGATGTTGATGGCATCTATACCGCGGATCCTCACCAATATAGCAACGCCACTCTCATTCAAAAAACAACCTTGGAAGAACTATCACGCGATACCATACAGATGGGAAAGTCGCACAATATCGATGTCACCGGTGGCCTTTCCAAGAAATTCTCCTTGTTTTACAAGATGCCGTCTCTTGAAGAGATCCGACTTTTTAATGGCCTTGTACCAAAGAATTTCTCTTTTATATTCGACCAAAGGAAATTCTTTGGCACTACTATCGTAGTAAAGAAATAAAAAAAGGAGTGGGGATTGATTCTCATCCCAACACTCCATGACTCACTGAGACCCGCAGGCAATCGAGTCTTGCTCGTACTGATCGAGCAATGCGAGCACTTCTGGGACACCATCCCGACAGCGCGACAGGAGAAACTCCCTCGTTTGCCATCCAAGAGGCTCAATCTCGATGCCAGCATGAAATCCCCTCATGCCTTCAGGGCCTGCTTCGAACCGAGCCACGAAGACATGGGCAAGGGTGTCGTATACCGGCACACATCCGATAGAGACCGGGAAGCTGATTCGGACACGATCTGTGACATCAACTTCCTCGATGATGAGTCGATGAAGAGTGCGGAGGAGTCTCTCATCCGGCTCCACGGTTTCCCAGGGGAAAGAGTAATCCTTGCTGCCAACCACCTTGCCAATGGCTGGCTTGGATTGGAGCTCTTGTACGCAGTACAGCGCTCCTTGTCCGTCCAACAAGAGCAGTGCAACGCTGTGCACTCTGTAATGGTCCATGATTCATCTCCGTTGTGGATTGCTGTCACTCTAGCCTCTTTTTTCTCACTTTGTCAATACAAAACCCCGTTTGGTAACGGGGCTGTATATCTTTGCTTCCACCTACAGAATCGTAAACGCTGCCACGCTGTCTCCGGACTGAGGCTTCATGATCCGGACGCCCTGAGTGACGCGACCCAATTTCGGGATACTCTTAAATGGAATACGGATGATGGTGCCCTTAGATGATGTGAGGATGAGGTCATCTTCGATGTTGGCCATGCTCACGACCTTAGCCCCGACGAGCTTACCAGTCTTTGGCGTCACCTTCATAGTCTTGATCCCGGATCCACCACGCTTCTGGACTTTGTAGCTTTTGAGTTCACTTCGCTTGCCGTAGCCGTTTTGGGAGAGGATGAGGAGCTCGAGATCCTTGTCACCCTTGAGGACGACGTCCATCCCGACCAAAACATCCACATTCTTTAGCTTCATACCACGGACACCAGCCGCGTTACGACCCATCGGACGGACATCGGATTCCTTAAACCGAATGGCTTGGCCGTCGTTCGTGGTGAGGACGACTTCGTCACTTCCGGTCGTCGCACCCACCCAACCGAGGGTGTCACCCTTTTCGAGGGTGATAGCGATGAGACCGCTCCGTCTCACATTTTCAAAGTCTTCCAGTTTGGTCTTCTTGATGGTCCCCTTTTCGGTCGCCATAAACAGGTACTTGTAGTCACTCCCCTTGTTGAGGGCTACTACCGCGGTGATTTTTTCTTCCTGTGAAAGCTGGAGGAAATTCACAATGGCCTGACCCTTGGACGTTCGAGTCGATTCTGGAATTTCATAGGCTTTGGTCTGGAAGACTTTGCCGGAATTGGTGAAGAACATGAGGTTGTCATGGGTCTCAATCGTGAGTACCTTGGCAATCTTGTCTTCTTCCTTGGTGGTCGCGCCGATCACACCTTTGCCGCCGCGCTTCTGGACACGGTAAACACTTGGGTTCATGCGCTTGATGTAGCCATCCTCGGTGAGGGTGATGATGGCCTCTTCGTTTGGGATGAGGTCTTCCTGGCGGAACTCTCCAATAGCACCCTTCACTACTTTGGTCTTCCGCTCGTCACCAAATCGATCACGGACTTCGATCAGTTCGCTCTTGACCAACGCTAGAATCTTTTTTCGGTGTTTGAGGAGATCTTCGAGGTAGGCAATGAGTTTGTACTTTTCTTCCAACTCTTCCTCAATCTTCTTTCGCTCCAATCCAGAGAGGGTCTGGAGGCGCATCTCGAGAATAGCCGTGGCCTGGAGTTCTGAGAGCTTAAACTTCTTCATCAAGTTCATATGGGCTTCCTCTTTGTTGGCCGACTTCTTGATGGTTTCGATGATCGCGTCGATGTGATCAAGGGCAATCTTGAGTCCTTCGAGGATATGCGCCCGGTCCTTGGCTTTCTTCAAATCATGTTCGGTCCGACGGACAACCACAACTTCGCGGTGTTTCACATAGTGCTCGAGGATGGACTTGAGGGTCAGAATCTGCGGATCAACACCGTCCACAAGCGCGAGCATGTTCACGTTGAAATTCTTCTGGAGGTCCGTCATCTGATAGAGCTGATTCAAGACCTTCTGCGGAAAAGCTTCCTTCTTCAGGTCAATTACCACCCGCACCCCGTCTTTGTCCGACTCATCGCGAAGATCCTTGATCCCAGGCAACTTGTTTTCTTTGTAGAGCTCGGCAATCTTCATGATGAGCGACGCCTTGTTCGTGGCGTAGGTCATTTCGGTCACCACGATCTGAAAGAGACCGGATTTCATCTCGACAATTTCCGCTTTGGCCCGGGCCATGATGGGACCCTTGCCAGTAGCATAGGCCTCACGGATGTCTTTCTGATTGTAAATAATACCCCCCGTTGGGAAATCCGGACCCTTGATAAATTCCATCAGGTCATCGACGGTGGCATCAGGATGGTCAATCAAGTGACAGATACCATCCACCAGTTCGTTTAAGTTGTGAGGCGGGATATTGGTCGCCATACCAACAGCGATACCCACCGTACCATTGAGGAGAAGCTGAGGGAGTTTGGCTGGGAGTACTTGTGGCTCCTCATGCATCCCATCAAAGTTGGGGATAAAATCCACCGTATCTTTGTCGATATCAACAAGCATTTCTTCAGCAATGGCCTTCAATTTCGCTTCGGTATACCGGTACGCTGCCGCGCTATCACCATCCATCGAACCGAAGTTTCCTTGGCCCCAGACCAGCGGATAACGGAGAGAAAAATCCTGGGCCATACGGACCATCGTGTCATAGACCGCGGTGTCGCCGTGCGGATGGTACTTACCGAGCACTTCACCGACTACCGTTGCCGACTTGCGAAACTTGGCGGTGGACCGGAGTCCGGTTGACCACATCGAGTAGAGGATGCGTCGATGCACAGGTTTCAGTCCATCACGGACATCCGGAAGCGCTCGAGCCACGATAACACTCATGGCATAGTCGAGATACGACTGTCGGACTTCTTCCGCGATCGACCGTGGCTCTATTTTCCCGTCATGAAATTCTTTCTTGTCTTTCATACAGATGTGCTACGTGGGTAAATATATGAATACTGCTACTGTCCCTCCCCCTGGCGATTCGTTATTTCCTCATCGAGGAACTGCTTGCCAGGTACCGGATCAGTCTCGAGTCGAAGTGGCGCCGTTTCACCAAAGAGAGAATTGAGTGAGGGTGTACCTGGTACCAATGACTTTCCCCCTTCCACTGCCTTGGGGATATCACTCGCTGTCTGAGTGACATTTTCTCCAACGGACAGAAGCCAGATACCAATGATGAACACCATAGAAACCGAGACGGCGATGACGACATATCGCTGTCGCACGTGCTCGGGCTCCTCGCGCATCTGCTCAATTTTTTCCCACAAGGACATCGCCATACGGAGGTATTAGGCCCCTCGTTCGAGGAGGACGACTTCGAGCTGTTTTCCTTCGAGATCTTTCTTCTTGATATTCATTTTTGATAATGCCTCTTTTGGACAATTGCCAATTGCTTCACAAAAAGCCTTTTCACTCTCAAGCGGGAGCGTGAGCCCTGAGAGCTTGTAGTGCATCGGGATGACCACTTTGGGCTCAATCTTGCGTGCCAGCTCCGCTGCGAGCTTGGGTGCGATAGCATCAGCACCACCGACGGGCAAGAACAAAATATCGATACCGGAGAGTTTGTCCAAGAGCTCCGGTGAGAGGTCATGACCGAGTGCACCCAAGAATGCGATATGAATATCTTCGCTCTCAAAGACATACACTGTGTTTTGCCCCCGGAGTGCCCCTTCTTTATCATCTTGAAAAGAAGGAAAGCCGAGTGCCGCAATGCCCTTGGCTGAGTATTCGCCTGGAGCGTCAATAACGGTCGGCTCGCCCTTCAAGGTCTCTTTGACCATCTCGGTATCGCCATGGGTGAGAAAAACGATATCAGCCTGACCCTGCGGTGCGCGTAGTCCCGCTCCTTTTTCGAGGAGATCGGTCCAAATTACCACGTCGTCAGTAGCCCGACCGGCTGGTTTGGTGCTCAATTTGAAACAATAGTCTCCGTAGTATTGGATATTCATACAAGGTCATTTTCATTACTGTGTGCTCATTTTAGCAGGCTTTTTGGCCTCCGACAAGACACTTTCCTCCCTCTCTCGCCAACATTGGGTACATCCAGTCGCTTACAAACGACGGTGCCTTGCTTTTTTTTCCAAACTGAGCTAGACTCAGTCGAGGTCCCAAGTATGAAATGTGGGGCATCTCGGCTAATTGGCTAACACAACTGAATACGAGGAAGCTTATTCCTCGCTTCTATTTCTGTTACCAAGGCGCCTTTGCAGCCTTTTTTTGCGCCTTTTAATCCTAAATTGTGAGCTTTGGCGCTCTCACCAGTCCGTAATACTATGTCAACTCCTACAGAAGCAGTAGTGGCCCCCTCCCCCATGGAGGAACTCTTGAGCCAGCACGTCGTCGAAATCCCAGAAATTGGTGACGTTATCCCTGGTACCGTCATGTTTGTCGCCTCAAGCTATGCCCTCATCGACCTCGGGCCTATGGGCACCGGTATCGTTTTGGGCAAAGAAATGCGCGATGGTCTCGGACCGGAGGGCAAACTCAAGGTCGGCACGACGGTGACGGCCACTCTCATGAACTATGAGAACGAAGATGGCTACATTGAACTCTCTATCCGTGAGGCTTCCTACGAGAAGTCTTGGGAAGATATTGAGCGCAAGCTCACCAACCGTGAAGTCATCGGTACCAAGGTCATGGAAGCCAACAAGGGCGGTCTCATGGTAGAAATTAACGGTATTGTGGGCTTTCTCCCCGTTTCCCAGCTTGCGAGCGAGCACTACCCTCGTGTTGAGGATGGTGACAAGAACAAAATCCTCGATCTCCTGAAGAAGCTCATTGGTCAAGAGATTCAGGTCCGAATCCTCGATGCCGATCGTGAAAGTGAGAAGCTTATCGTCTCAGAAAAGGCGGCCCAGAGCGAAAAGGAGCGTGAACTGATCAACCTTTTGAAAGTCGGCGATATTGTTTCCGGCGAAGTCAGTGGTGTCGTAGACTTCGGTGCCTTCGTCAAGTTTGCTCCTCCCATCCGAGAAGATGGTAAGAAGCCGAGCGAAAAACTTGAAGGCTTGGTCCATATCTCCGAATTGGCCTGGCAGCTCATCGATGATCCACGTGAGATGATCAAGACCGGTGATGCCGTCGAAGCCAAGATTATCGGTATCGAAGAAACCCGTATTTCCCTCTCTATGAAGGCCTTGAAGAAGGACCCGTGGGACGAGGTCCTGACCAAGTACAAGATTGGTGACGTTGTTTCAGGCAAAGTGGACAAGATCAACCACTTTGGAGCCTTCGTCTACCTCGACAAGGATATCCATGGTTTGGCTCACGTCAGCGAATTCCAAGATGTCTACCCTGGCAAGAAGATAGAAGATGTCTTCAAAGAGGGCGAGACCTACTCCTGGAATATCCTCTCCATCGAGCCGAAGAGCCACCGTATGGGACTCCTCCCAGTCAAGGACAAGGCTACTTCCAAAGGAGCCAAAGAAGAGGTGGCCGCGTAAACCAACATCTCTCTCCGAAACATCCCTTCCTCTGTCAGAGTGTCTGCCGGCTGGCAGGGATGTTTTCGTAATAGTACTCTATGAAGAACATTGTTATCATCTCTGGGGCAGCTGGTTCAGGCAAAGATTCAGTTATTGATGGACTTCAGGCACTTTTGCCACTTGAGCGCATCATCACCACGACTTCGCGTCTTCCACGTCCTACTGAAAGTGAGGGCCACCCATACTATTTCATTTCCAAAGATGACTTTGAGCGCGGTATCCAGGCGGGGGAATTTGTCGAGTATTCCACCAACGAAAACGGTGGTCTCTACGGGGTTACGAAAAGAGAGCTTGAACGTGTGAGCCAAACGAATGGCGTTGCTCTTTGGCGAGTAGATTGGAAGGGTGTAGTCACCATAAAGAAACTATTTCCCGCAATTCCTGCTATTTATATCTCCGCCCCTCTCTCCGTGCTTGAGCAGAGACTGCGCAATCGTGATGCCGATAAGGATGAACACTACTTCAAGGAGCGCATGGACTATACTCGCGAATGGCTCAACCACCTCGATATCTATGACTACCAAGTCGAAAATGAAGAAGGCAAGCTCTCGGAAACCGTCGAGCAAGTGGCTCGAATCATCAAAGAGCGTACCAGCGCCTAATACTCCCCTCGCCCCCTTTGTAAGAGGCTTTTTGAAGCGTGTCCTAAATAGTGTTGCCAAGCACAACCTTTGGCAGCAAGATGATTCATTTATTGTGGCAGTTTCTGGCGGGCCAGACAGCCTGTGCCTCCTTGATGTCTTGTATCTGCTCTCTTTGAAATTTGGCTTTTCTCTCCACGTCGCTCACGTCAACTACCGTCTTCGCGGTAAGGACTCAGACCTCGATGAGGCCCTTGTCCGGGAGCGAGCCACTCTCTACGGCCTCTCCCTCACGGTCCTTCATCCAAGAATCACTCATTCTGCCAACCTCGAAGAGAGGCTCCGCGATATCCGCTATCGGTTTTTTGAAAAAGTACGCCTGGCCAAAAAGGCTACCCTCATCGCCGTGGCCCACCATGAGGATGATCAGGCTGAAACCTTGCTCCTTCGGCTCCTCCGTGGTTCTGGTAGCCTCGGCCTCTCTGCTATGCGACCCAAACATGGAGTGATAGTACGCCCCCTCCTTGAGCAAAGTCGTGAGGATATCCTTCATTACCTCGATGTGCGTGGTCTTTCCTATCGAACTGATCAGAGTAACAGTGACCGAGCATTCCTTCGCAATCGTATTCGCCATGAACTCCTCCCTCTCCTCAAGCGGGACTATCAGCCTCGCATCGTTCCGATTCTTAGAGAGACCGCCACTCGGTTGGCGACTGATTTTGCTCATTTAGGCGAGTCACCGACGCTCTCCCCGAGTGAGAAGACTGGCCTCCTTTCGGTCCGGGCTCTCCTCACCCTCTCTGATACCCCCCTCCAAGGAAAGCTCCGCCACTTGCTCCGGCCCTACTGTGGCAATCGCTTTCCATCACAGGGAGTCATCAACGAGGTCCTGAAACTCCTCAAAAGCACCAAAAACAAGCCTCAAATCTTTGTGACAAAAGGGTTGAAGATAGAGCGAAAAGGTGATAGAGTGAGACTGCTCCGACAGGGAGCTTAACCCCCAATTTTATATTTTTGGTATGGAAAAAATGTTCAAGAACCTCTCGACCCTCATCCTCCTGTTTCTCCTTATTTCAGGCATCGTGATCCTCTATCAGTCTCCGGAGGCCAAGCCAGCAGCTGTTTCACTCTCCGAACTCGTGACTGAGATCAATCAGGACCAGGTCAAAGAAATTACGGTCAAAAATAATGATCTCGCCATAGAATTGAAAGATGGTAAGAAACAGGTAGCCAGCAAGGAGTCTGAAAGTTCTCTCTCGGAGACCTTCACCAACTACGGCATCGACAAAGAGAAACTGAAGAGTGTCACGCTCAATATCACCGAAGATTCTGGCTTTGGTTTTTGGTTGACCGCCCTCCTTCCCTTTCTCCTTCCCTTTATTCTCATCTCGGCCTTCATCTGGTTCATGATGCGTCAGGCTCAACGGGGCAATTCGCAGGCCCTCTCTTTTGGTATGAGTCGAGCTCGTATGCTTGATCCCAAAGACAAGAAGAAGCGCATCATGTTTGCCGATGTCGCTGGTGCCACTGAGGCCAAGACCGAACTCGAAGAAGTCGTGGAATTCTTGAAGCACCCCAAGAAGTTTCTCAATATGGGTGCCAAGATTCCCAAAGGCGTCCTCCTCCTCGGCCCTCCCGGAACTGGCAAAACGCTTATGGCCAAGGCCGTCGCTGGTGAAGCTGGTGTCCCCTTCTTCAATATCAGTGGTTCTGAATTTGTTGAGATGTTTGTCGGCGTTGGCGCGAGTCGTGTCCGCGACCTCTTCAAACAAGCCAAGAAGAATGCTCCAGCCATTGTCTTTATCGATGAGATAGATGCTGTCGGACGTCACCGTGGTGCCGGACTCGGTGGTGGCCATGACGAACGTGAACAGACGCTCAACCAAATCCTCGTCGAGATGGATGGTTTCGAAACTGACACATCCGTCATTGTGATCGCCTCCACCAACCGCCCCGATGTCCTCGATCCGGCTCTCCTGCGCCCCGGTCGCTTCGATCGTCGAGTGACCATGGATCTCCCTGATATCAATGAACGCGAGCAGATCCTCACCATCCATACCAAGAACAAACCGATTGAAGCAACAGTGAGCATGCGCACTCTGGCCGAACGTACTCCAGGCTTTTCTGGGGCTGACCTCGCCAACTTGGTAAACGAAGCAGCTATCCTCGCCACTCGTCGCAACAAGAAGACTATCGGTATGGCCGAGCTTGCTGAGTCGGTTGAAAAGGTCATCCTTGGCCCTGAGCGTCGCAGTCGCGTCATCAATACAGAAGAAAAGAAGATTGTGGCCTACCACGAAGGTGGTCACGCTTTGGTTGGTGCCTCCCTCCCTCATGCTGATCCAATCCACAAGGTTTCCATCATTTCTCGTGGTCATGCTGGTGGGTATACTCTCTCAGTCCCAGAAGAAGACAAGAGTCTCCACTCGCACGCCTACTTCCTGGATGAGCTCGCGGTTTTCCTAGGAGGCTATGCCAGTGAAAAGCTCGTCTTTGGTGATATCACGACCGGACCCTCGAATGATCTCGAACGCGCTACCTCCATGGCTCGCAGTATGGTCACTCGCTACGGTATGAGCCGTCTCGGTGCTCGTACCTTTGGTAAGAAAGAAGAGCTCGTGTTTCTCGGTCGCGAAATGCACGAAGAGCGCAACTACTCCGAAAAGACGGCTCAAGATATCGATAGCGAAGTCACGCATTATATCGATGAGGCATTCCGTCGCGCTACGACTATCCTGACCGAGAAGCGAGCCACTCTCGACGCCATCGCTTCTGCTCTCCTCGAACGAGAAACCCTGGAAAAGGATGAGTTCGCCGCTATCGTGGCTGGCAAGACCCTAGCACCTATTCCTGCCGCCCCGACCAAGTAAAGTGGTCCTCTTATGACGTCCTTTTCTTTTGTCGATCTCCTTTCCGATAGCTGGCGCCTCTCACTGAGACGGCGCCAGCTTTGGATAGGAGGGGCTATTCTCGCTCTCCCCATCCTCGCTCAGACGTACTACCTCACTGATGTTCCTTCCCAATCAAGTGAGCTCATCTCATATATAACCACCCACTTCCGAGAGGTCTCTCTTTTTCTCATCATCACCTTTGTATGCTCGCTCATTGGTAAGTCATTATTAATTCTCCTCCTCCACCGAGCCACTTCGAAAAAAGACACTTCCTCAATTTCACGCCGCACACTGCGTCAAGCTATCGTTCGAGGCCTCTTGATTGAATTGAGCTTACTCCTCTTTATCCTCCTCGTAGGCTGTGTACTGGCTCTCCCCCTTCTCATGGCGCTCATGTCTCTCGGCACAATCCCTCCGATTCTCCACTGGCTCTCCCTTGTGGTCATACTCCCTATTTCTCTTGTGGTATTTATTCTACGGGAATTCATCTTTTTTTACTTCCTCCTTACTCCAGGTATCCGGTTCAAATCAGCCCTCGAGGCGAGCGTAGCACTTTTTCAAAGAAACACCTCCCTCTCAGTACAGTTCTTTCTCTTCTTTCTGTGGGGAGCTCTCCTCTTTACTTTTTCCTTGAATCTGGTTATGCTAGGTATTGTTGCTCTTTCTCATGTTCTCCTCCCAAGTATGGCCGATACCTCCATGCTGGTCGGAAGCTTTGTTGCACTGGCATTCTATGAAATAGTACGCCAAACAGTTTGGTTCCAGTTTTTCCAGAAGTTGGCGACACCTCAGGATCCAGTTGAAACAACACTTCCAGCCATCTTAAAAAAGGAGATCACAGAAATTTCGGGTGTATAGCTCAGGCTTGCCCCGTTACTTGTTCAAATGGACAATTAGCTCAGTTGGTTAGAGCGTCACATTGACATTGTGAAGGTCACTGGTTCGAATCCAGTATTGTCCACTAGAAGTTCAGTCTTTACACAAATCAAAAAATAAGTAACGGGGTGAAGTTACCCGCCCGAACGTACCGCGTTCGGTACGGGCGGGGAACACGGCATTGACACCTGCCTACGGCAGGCAAGTTGTAGAGGTCTCTGGTTCCCAGCCCGCAGAAGCTACGCTTCAGGCGTTGCCCGCCCGCATCCGTTAGGCGAAGCGTTTCGGGCAGGCTGGCGGGGAATCCAGATACACCCACATCAAAAGATAAAGACCTGACAATTGTCAGGTCTTTATTGTTTAGCATCCACCACCACCACCACAGTAGACACCATTGTCCTGTCGTGCCCCCGGAGGTGGCGCCGTATACGGTTTGATATACACATTCGTCTTTTGGCTCCACTCGCTTGTAAACTTCGCTGCCGGTCCCAATTGCTTGTCGATTCGTGTAAGTTCACGATTAACCTTGGTATCAACTCGCTTAATCTCACGTTCAATATTGGCTTGAACTTTTCCAACACCCTTTTGGATCATACTGCTGACTGCTTTGTTGACCACGGCATTAACAACGCCCGAGAGAAACTCTCCCGGATTTTCAGCAGCTGCGATCAAATTGTTACCAATGTTCTGTACATCAGACAGCATATGCTCAATGGTGGCGGCCGGCGCAATAGTCTTTCCTCCTTGCTTCTTCCCGGTAAATCCAGAAGATTGGGCTTCTGTTTTGACTTGCTCGATATTCTGATTCAATTTCCTCATGTAGTATGCCGAAGCCGAAAGCGTGTACCCAAAAGGATTATTGGCTGGGTTAGAAATCATGGCGTTGAAGCAACGGTAGTCTCCTTCTTGAAAAAGCTCATCCGGGCTCGAGCAATAGCTATCCAAGTCATACTGTACACCCACTTCACCTTGTGTGCTCTCATCGCCAATTGATTGCTTCGCCTGCGACACGAGGTACGCCGGATAGTTCCCAGAAACACTCGACGTCACATCTCCCGCACCTACATAATTGGCAGAAGCATATTTACCCCGAGTCGTGATAGTGAAAAAGTCGTTCATAATCAGCCGAGTCTGCTCTGCGGGCTTTTGATAGAGATAATCGTACCAATCTGTAATAAAGAGTGCGTTACCGAGCGTAGTTCCACCAATCATCTGGGCCGTTTGACTATTAAGTACCTGGATAGCGGCCACTTTGAGTGTCCCCAAGATGGCTCCCTCTAGTTGTCGCTTAATTTGACTCATAATCTGTCCCATCAGTTCCGATGCATATGCTGCTCCCCACACGTCAGCTTTAGCCGGCTGAGCAGAGCCCCCAATAAGGACAAACATAAAGACGACGAGCATCGCTCGGGATAGACGTCGTTTGGTTTGTGCGCCAAAGCCCTGAATCATACCCTAGAGATCAATTGGTATTTCCTTGATATCGTACTCTGCCATCTTTGAGTATATTTCTTGCGAAAAGTCAGCTACGACTCCAAAAAATCCTTGCATTTTTGAAAGTGAAGAAATTTGACCAAGCGGGTCGCTGGGATTTGTCTGCTTTACTTCATCTTTGAGCGTCATGGAATACTTCGCCATTTTAATGGCTCTCACATGAACTTCGAGCATTCCTTCCGGCACCTCAATATCTTTTGTCTCATCGAGTATCTTCTTCCCCCTCTCAGATAAATCATCCAGATACTTTGTGTTACCGAGCGTGATAGCTGACAAAGAATCAGTTCCGAGTGATGTCAATAGCGAGCTCAAATCATTCTCTGAATGAAATTTCTTTGGTGAGTTATTGGCTAGTATATACGCCATCACGGTCAAATATTCAACCGCATCCTCCCTTTCCTTTTCGAGTCTCTGCTTTTCTTTGAGTTTCTTTGAGACCTCCTTAATCTTAATCTCGTCAACATTCACTTCTGGCAAAATAATCTCTTGATCTGACTGGTCAAGTACAGCCTGAACTGACTCTGTGATAGTCTCGAGCGTGACCGCTTCACCCTCCCCATCCGCACTGTCTTGTACCATACTAGCAATCTGCTGCGAGACTTGTGCCGTAAGATTGTTGTCAGTAACAGATTCTCCGTCTTCGGTTTGATTCGCCTCCTTCGTGTCGACAAGCTTATCACCTGGCGCAGGCTTCAATGGATTATAGCCACTTTCCACTTCGACTCCATCAGTGTATCCATCATCATCACTATCTTTATCGAGTGGGTCTGTCTTGTAGAGCGCTTCTTCATCATTACTCAGCCCATCTTGATCTGAATCCTGAAAAATATTTTTATCGGTTATCGTATCATCAGCTGATACAAAAAAAGTCACGCTCAAAATGAGGAGACCGAAAAAGAGGAACAATGATGTTCTCATCTGTACTCGCGAAATATCACTACGCACCAACGACATATTGTATTTTTATTCGAAACAAGCGCATCGATTTCACTCGCGCTCATGTATATCATCACGCTCAAAGTATATCATCTTTTTTGAGCAACATCAAAATGTTTTGCTGGTAAGACGTTACGATATCCAGAGTAATATAAATCGCTGTGTCATTGCCTGCTTGTCATTGAACATTTCCTTGCTGATTTTAATTCAGCGACCTAAGCAAGTGCTCGAAATAATTATCTCAATCCATATCGCGGCAATCGCTTTCGTTATTTTTTACGTGAATGTAAATCACAATTTATAACACAATTATGCTAGATTGTCAAATGTCTCAAACGAAGCGATATTGCCAGTGAACAGACAACCCAGAAGAGGAGCTGTCCTTGCTGAATGTCCCAGTAGTAATGATCAAATAAGCTGGTCAACATAACGTACAGTAGGATTCCGCGAGAAAAGATAGATTCAATAACACTAGGATAAATTGTTCCACGTGGAACATTATTTAGGTCACTACCAATTTTTTTGCTACTTTGTTCCACGTGGAACATTCTTGGAATTTGAGTAATTTTGTTCCACGTGGAACATAAATATCCAAATAAAATTAATCCGATTAGTCCAACCTCAGTCCAAATCAGCAAAATTAGGTCGTGTATTGGCTGAAACTGCCAGTCAAACAGGATTCTTTCAATAAAGTGCTGCATGAGATAAACCGACTGACCAATCCCCAATCCGAGCCAAAATGAGTCCTTGATCATGCCATAGAATCCTTGCACGTAGTGCCAGCGCTCGTACGCAGGCTGATACAGGAAGTATTGCCAATCAAGCGACCGTGCAACAATTACTGTAATAAGAAAGATAAGTACAGCTATAAGTATCCGAAACAATTGTTCCACGTGGAACATTCCTAGTAAAAGTGACCGCATGCTCCACGTGGAAAAATTTACTATTGGGTTTTTGAGATACGGGAATGTTCCACGTGGAACATGTAGTGATGATATGTTATCTGACTTCTTATCTAACTGTTCCACGTGGAACAGTTGCCAGCATATGTAAAATACAGCTAGAATGAGGCTTGCCATAGCCGCTTTTGAGAAAGCAATCAGAAAGACGAATCCAAGAGTCGCGAGAACTAATCGGTGATAAGTACGTGATTGTTCCACGTGGAACAATTTTCTAGTCACAAGAAATGAGTAAGTGAGCACCAGTATGATTGCGAATCCGATAAAGGCAGCTAGTACGTTTGGGTGTGGGAATAAGCCATAAGGTCGTACTACCGACTCACCGTGTATTATAATCTTCGCGATTCCTGGCCACTCCGCCCCTAAGTGGGTTTCCCCCAGGAATGCCAGTCCGATGCTTTTTTGAGCCAAAAACTGATAGATGGCAATAACCGACTGGACAAATGCGGCTAATATTATGGCCCAAATAACAACTACCAAAATGTTCCACGTGGAACATTTCGAAATGTACCTTATCAATACGGAGACTGTTCCACGTGGAACACTATGCCTTTCACTTAGAGCTACTGCTGCTACTTGTTCCACGTGGAACATTTTACGATCTGGTTTCGTTGCATCTGAATTGTTCCACGTGGAACATTTTATCTCGTCCGCTGTCGATGTTCCACGTGGAACAAAACTAAAGAGCAGAAATAGATACAGCATGTATCCCTCAAAATGCTTTATTGAGGCATAAAAGGCTAGCAATTGATTTTCTGACCATAATGTTGAAACAAGGCTCCACAGCAGAAACGGAAGAGGGGAGAGTACTGCCAACTTCCACTGTTCCACGTGGAACAATTCTCTCCACCATGTTATTGACAGATATTCAAATCTGTGTTCTATTAACTTAAGTAGAATGAAGGCCACAAGAACAATATCCGACAAGAACACCGAAATATCCGTGTACTCATTGAATCCGCTCGTCCCGATCGGGCTCCATGAGACCAAAGTATGTCGCACCGAAAGCGGAAGGACGAGAAAAAAGCCGAGGAGAGCCAGATTCGAGAGTTGCAGACGTTCCAGTAAGTGCATCATAGCAAGCAGGGTGTAGTTCACCATCAGTATAACGGATTTTTTCCACCGTGGCATCTTTCGATGATTCATCTCATTGACGAATGGCCAGAAATCGGTATGATAGGGAGGTAGCTTTCGGGCCTGTAGCTTAGCTGGTAGAGCGCCTCCATGGCATGGAGGAGGTCAGGAGTTCGAGTCTCCTCAGGTCCACACGTCGACTCACGTATCATATTCACTCCTCGTATGAGGAGTTTTGTTTTACTTTGACCAGCTCCATTGATATTATTGAGATACCGTGGTACAGTACATTCTTGCCATCTCAAGCCCTCGTAGTTCAGTGGATACCTGCCTGCCGGCAGGCAGGGAACACTCACTCATAAATTATGCCTCTGTAGCTCAATGGATAGAGCTATCGCGTCCTAAGCGAGAGATCCAGGTTCGATTCCTGGTGGGGGCACCAACAAGCCATATTATTTACTTATACACGATTATCCCACATGTCTACTCTCCGTATCACCAAAGTAAACGAGCAACTTCGAAAACTTCTCGGCG
>CAZCNN010000008.1:0-42980 GCA_964500505.1 uncultured Bdellovibrionales bacterium
AGGTTCAGGCAGGAGACATCGCCATGATTGCCGGACTGCCCAATATTGAAATCGGCGATACTATCAGTACGACGTCTGAAGAGGAGCTCCTTCCAGAGATTGCTATTGATGAGCCGACTATTTCGCTCAACTTTCTCGTCAACGATTCACCGTTTGCTGGACGCGAAGGGAAGTATGTGACCAACAAACAGCTTCGTGAGCGCTTGGAGAAGGAATTGGAAATCAACGTGGGACTGAAGATCGATTTCTTTGATGGTTCGTACAAGGTCTATGGCCGAGGTGAGCTCCACGTGGCTATCCTGCTTGAAAACATGCGTCGCGAAGGCTATGAAGTCCAGGTTTCTCAGCCTCAGGTCATCATCAAAGAGGTTGATGGGGTCAAGTCTGAACCATTTGAAGAAGTAACGGTTGAGTGTCCGATGGAGGTTTCTGGGACTGTCATTGAGAAGATGGGCAAGCGCAAGGGGATTATGATGGAAATGAAAGAGGGTTCTGGCGGTTATACTCGTCTCATCTTTGAAGTACCGACTCGAGGTCTCCTTGGTTACCGTGGAGAGTTCATGGTGGATACGCGCGGAGAAGGAACGCTCTATTCTCGAGTGCTTGGGTTCCGACCGTACGCTGGCGAAATTAAGAAACGCGATGAAGGCTCGATGGTATCGATGGCAACCGGTAAGGCACTTGCGTTCTCACTCAACAACCTCCAAGAACGTGGCCTCCTCTATGTGGCTCCTTCGACCGAAGTGTACGAGGGTATGGTCGTGGGGAATGTCACCAAGGGGACTGATATGGCCGTGAACCCCATCAAGGGGAAAGCGATGAGTAACATGCGCTCTTCAGGTGCTGATGAAGCCATCAAGCTCGTGCCACCGATTGAGATCACGATTGAGCGCGGTCTCGAAATCATGCTCGTGGATGAGTACCTCGAAGTGACCCCACATTCGGTACGTCTCCGCAAACAGCTCCTCACTGAAACTGATCGTACCAAAGCTGGTCGCAAGAAGTAACGAACGATGCAATTAAAAAATGACCTCCTCCCCGGACAATAGTCCGGGGTTTCCTTTTCCGTCATGAAGATCCCTTCTTTTTTGTGGGTGGGAGAAAAAACAAACGAGCCGTCTGGGGTTTTTCTTTCTTGCCTTGCCAGGCGATATATTTCTTCACCTGTTCTTCGTTTAATCCAATACTGGAGGCAAAATATCCGACACTCCAGATGCCGTGTTCAAGATACATGGCTCGGATGAATTTGAACGTTTTTCGTAAGTGACGACTACTCTCTTGTTTTAAGGCTTTCACAGCATCTGCAATGGCGATACTCGGTGCTATCTCGATTTGAAGATGGATATGGTCTTCATCTGTATTAACCGATTCGATATGAAGTGTCGGATATTTCTTGGCGGTTGCATACAGACTCGAAAGCAACTCCTGTTTGACGTAGGGTTTGAGAAACTTGTACCTATACTTTGTACCCCAGACGATGTGATACTGAAGTTGATAGGTGGAGTGATTAAGGCTTCGGATCTTCATGCAACCAACGTACCGCATATGAATGCGGTACGCAATGGTTCCATTCCTCCCCGTACTCTTGGCCGGCTATGTGATGGCCGTCCAAGAGTACGGGGTTTCCTGGTAATTAAAAGAAACCCCCGCGAGATGCGGGGGTTTTGATTTGGGAGTGGTTCTCTTACAAGAGACCGACTTGTCCAAAGAAGGTGAGGGTAATCACCGGAAGGAGAGCGAGGAGGAAAGCCATCGCTGTCTCTTCACTTTCGCTTGCTGACTTGGCAGCGTGGGCACAAGTGGTGCAACCGCTCTGCGTCTCAAGCGTCTCCATTTTTACTTCTTCCATACGAGTGTATGTTTGTTTTTGGCCTGTCCCTCGCAGGCTTTGTTAAAGAGGGAGTTGAGAAAGAAAAAACGGGCTGTAGACGTGGACGTCTTCACCCGTTTTTCACTTCTCAACAACTCTATTATAGCGCAAAAAAAGAGAAAAGTCAAGCACCGTCGGTCGCGACCGACGTGCTCAACCCCGTTCGCATGTTACAATACGAGTACACAATTTGCTATCAATATGTTACTCCTTATCCTCTTTGCGTTTTTGTCTGGGCTCGTTATCGTGCTCTCGCCGTGTGTGTGGCCGATTCTACCGATTATCTTTTCGGCCGGTGCTGGCGGAAAGCGACGACCGCTTGGTATGGTCATGGGACTCGCCGTGAGCCTCTCTCTCTTTACGCTTCTCATCACTTCATTTCTGCATCTGGTGCCCATTGAGCCAGAAACGCTCCGTGTGGTAGCCACGAGTCTCATTCTCCTGTTTGGGATTACCTTGATTTTCCCACCTCTGGGTCACTGGCTGGAGGCAGTCTTTGGTCGACTCATTCCCGTAAAGAGCGGACTGCTTGAGAAGCGGCAGGGCTTTAAGGGGGGACTATTGACGGGTGGAGCCATCGGTATTGTCTGGTCACCCTGCGCGGGTCCTATCCTCGCAACCGTCGGGTCACTCTCAGCCACGCAGCCACTGTCGTTTGGGCTCGTGCTTGTGATGCTCTCATTTGCACTCGGGATTGCGCTCCCACTCTATGGGCTAGCCCTTTTGAGCCAGCACCTCCTCTCGGAAATGCGATCACTGTCGCCCTATCTGCCAAGGATTCGCCAGGGGTTTGGTATACTTGTCATTCTTTCAGCTTGGGCCCTCTACAGTGGCTATGATTTGGTGCTTCAGGAGCGGTTTACGGAATTTTGTGCCCAAAATGGACTCAGTTTTTTGGCGAGTTTCCAGACCAATCCCATCGTGACGGAAGAGCTCGAGGTCCTGCGGGAAGCGCCTCCTCGCTAGCTCCCTGGCACGGTACCACGCTCTACGCTATACTAGATGAGGAATTCGCTAAGAGATACCTATGAAACAAACTCTCCGTATCCCGCTTTTGCTCGTAGGGGTTATCCTCCTTTCGGGCTGTAGCACGCCAGAAGTAAGGCAGGAAAAGGCCGTGACTGATAACCTCAACTTTTCCGAACTGGAAAAGGCTAAGCCGGCAGCGGAGACGCCACCAGCCAAGGGAGAGAAGAAGCCAGAGTCCCAACCCGTAACCAAGAAAACTATGTATTCCTATCCACCGGTGATGTCGATCGATGCGAAGAAAGAATATAGTGCGACACTGAAGACGAGTGCAGGTGAGATTGTGATTGCTCTCACTGGCAAGGAGACGCCGGTGACGGTCAACAACTTTGTTTTTCTCGCTCGGGAAAAGTTTTATGATGGGACGATATTTCACCGTACAATCCCGGGCTTTATGATTCAGGGGGGTGATCCAGAGGGGACAGGGATGGGTGGCCCAGGCTATAAATTTCCGGATGAGGAGTTTACGGGCGAATACAAGCGTGGGACGGTCGCGATGGCGAATGCTGGACCGGATACCAACGGCAGTCAATTCTTTATCATGCATAAGGATGCACCACTCCCACCGAACTATGTCATCTTTGGACAGGTTGTGTCAGGCCTCGAAACAGTGGACGCGATCGCTATGGCTCCCACCAAGCCTGGTGGCGAAGGCTCGAGCCCAGCCACTCCCGTCGTCGTAGAGTCGGTCACTATCTTTGAGAAGTAGTTGGGTAAAAAACTCCCTCATCAAGAGGGAGTTTTTTCTTTACATTCAAGACTCCTAAGCCGTGGGAGTATGGAAGCTCGCGCGGTAGTCGTCCGTAAGGGTTTTGGCAGGTTCTTCTTTCTCAGCGAACCACAGCTGGTAAACGACCGGGATGAAGAAGAGCTTGGCCACCCCAGAAAAGGTGAGACCGGCGATGATGGCGCCACCGAGTCCTTGCCAGATTGGGTCGGAGAGGGTAATCGGGATGAGTCCGACAATAGTAGTGAGTGCCGTCAAGAGGATGGGTTCGAGCCGACTGGCTGCCCCTTCGCTAATAGCCTGGGTGAGGGGGAGACCGCTTTCCATGTTCTTGTTGATCTTGTCGACCATGATGATTGAGTTGTTGACCACGATGCCAAAGAGGGCCAGGATGCCAATCAGGGCCGGAAACGAGAGGGGGATACCAAAGAGCGAGAACACGATAAAGACACCGGAGACAGCAAGTGGGACCACGAGGAGGACAATGAGGGCCTTGCGGAACGAGTTGAACTGGATAGCCATAGTCCCAAAGATGAGGATAGCGGAGAGGAGCATCGCCTGGAGGATTGACTGGACGGACTTGTTGTTTTCGTCGTTCACACCGCCAGTTTTCCAATCGTAGCCATCTTTGAGGTTGAGGGTTTCGGCAAACTGTTCGAGGTCGGCATTGATGGTACTCACCGAATAATCAGACGATACACCAGCACTTACCGAGAGGGTACGCTTGCCATCTTCACGGGTAATGAGGGTCGGATTGGGAGCAAGGGTGAGATTACCGAGACTGGTGAGTGGGAGTGTGCCATCACGAGTCGGGACAGAGATGAGACCGATGGCGGCCGGATTCTCGAGATTTGCTGTCTCACCGAGGCGGAGGACAATATCGAATTTGTCATCGTCTAAGCGAGCATCGTTTTTGATGGTGAAGCCACTTCCGAGTGTTCGGAGAAGAAAGGCGGTGTCGTTTACTCCGATGCCGTGGGTGGTCAGTTTGGCTTGGTCGGGCGTAAAGACAATTTTACTCGCCCCACTCGTGATAGAAGTGGAGACGTTCGTGATGCCTGGCTGAGTCTTGAGGTAGGAGCTCACCTTTTCACCGTACGCCTGGAGTTCTGAGAGACTCTCGCCTCGGAGTTTGAGCTCGATATCGCTCCCCGCTGGTGGTCCTCCGGAGAGCTGACTGGCGGTAAAGGTACCCGCATTGTATGAGGCATAGTCGTGATTGAGTTTGGCCACGATTTCACCCGAGGTAAGGGAACGGGTCTTGGCTGGCTCCATGATGAGGGTAATGAGGAGATTGTTCCAGTCCTTGCCAGTAGCAAAGTTGTCAGTCGGTGGAGCAGCACCTACTTCGAGGAGAGCAAAGCGGGCCTCTGGAAATGTACGGAGCTCGGAGAGGAGAGTGAGTCCCTCCGCGGTGCTTTCGGTGAGCGTGGAGTTTTTGGGAAGGACGACACTCACATAGATGGTGTCTTGGTTGTCTTCGGGAAAAAATTCATTGACCACCAATCCGAGTGGCACGAGGGCATAGGAGCAGAGCGAGAAGATGATGAGCGCCCCAATGGTGCGACGACGGGCTTGTTTGGAACGAAGGATGCCAGCAATGAAGTGCTCATAGCGGTGGGCCAAGGGATCAAAGTTGAATATCCCTCGATCGGAGAGCTGATGGAGCGTCTCAAAGGCGCGGGTGAAGTGGGAGGCCTCGTAGGTATGGAGCGATCCACGAACCTTGGCCGAAATTTTGGCGAGGAGGAAGAGGACAAGGAGTGAGAGGAGAAAGAGAGGAATCTGCCATGGTCCAGCTGGGAGGACGAGATAGAGGAGGGTAGCAAGGAGGAACGCGACCAAGACCGTGACCAAAATGATGACCCGATGAGGGAAATTACCCCGAAGGAGCATGGCCATGAGAGGGATGACAATAAAGAGAGCGACCGTGGCCGAGATGGCGAGAGCGGAAGAAACAACAATCGGAATTGGTTTGATGAACTCGCCGATGATACCAGAGGCCAGGAGGAGGGGAAGAAAGGCCCAAACAGTCGTAATGGTGGTCGTAAAGATAACTGCTTTGAAATCGCGCCAGACGAGGAGGGCTACTTCATCAGGGGAGAACTTCTTGGTGCGTTCGTAACTGGCCATGGCCGAGATGATGACGATGGCATTGTCGACCAAGATTCCGAGGGCGAGGAGGAGGGAGAAAAGAGCGATGAAGTTAATAGAGATACCAGTGGCACTCATGACGAGAAAAGTGCCGAGAAAAGTAAGCGGTATGGCGAGGGCGGCGATAAAGGATTGACGGAGACCGAAGAAGGTAAAGAGGACAATAAACACGAGAAGAATGGTGATGGCAAAGTCGTGAAAGAGTTGGTCAAAACTTTTCTTGATTTCTTTGGCACCGTCAAAGATAGGCTCAAAGATAAATTGCTTTCCGTACTCCTGACGGAGACGTTCGTTTGTGTTCAAGATAGTGGAGACGAGCGTGGTAGCATCGGCTGTGTCTGTTTTGAACACAGAAAAGACGATACCTCGAGTGGGTAGAGTCGTGGCATCAGCGTAATAGCTTTCTGGGGCGTTTCGTTTGGGCTCGGTGCGGAGGGTGACAATATCGCCGAGCGGTACGATGTCCTTGCCTAGGGAGAGAGGCAGGGATCGGAGTTCAGCCACTGTTTCAGCGCTTTTTGACTGCGTGAGGGCGTAGGAAGCACTGTCGGTGCTGACATTGCCGGCTGGATGATTGGCGATAGCGGTCTCAATGCTCCCTGCTAGCGCGAGTGGAGAGAGGTCTCTTTCAGTGAGAACCTCAGGCCTTACAATGAGGTTTATCTCTTCCTGCTTTCGATAGGAAAGAGTGACTTTTTCTACGCCAGACAGATTCTTCAGCTCTTCTTCGAGGGTATCGGCAAATCGATTGAGACTCACACCCTCGGAACCTGAGAGGACAAAGTTGAGTACTGGTTGGTTCTGGAAATCAAGCACCTGTACCTTGGGCGCCTCGGCGTCTGGCGGGAGATTGGTCACGCCATCGAGCGCACTTTGGACATCCTGCTTGGCTCGCTCTGGATCAGTACCAGAACTAAATTCAATATTGAGGGTGGAGATATTTTCTTGGGAGACGGAGGATACCTTTTCGACCCCAGAGAGACCGCTCACCGCGTCTTCGAGGGGTATAGTGACAAGATTCTCGACGTCCTCAGGTCCGGCCCCGGGAAAGGGTGTCGCCACAAAGACAATCGGAATTTGTATGTTTGGGTTAAGTTCACGAGGAAGCGAAAAGAAGGTGGCGAGACCGGCGCCCGTGAGGGTGAGGACCACGAGGACGATAGTCCGGATATTTTTGAAGTAGTGAGCTATCACCGTCTGATTGAGACTGTCGTCGAAGGTGAGGCGCTCGAGGAAGGAAGATTCTTTTTCCATAAGAGTTGTTACCGGGGAGTTACTCTGTCACCGGCGATCACAGAACGTGAGAGCAGGACCTGGTCCGCAGGGGAGAGACCCGATTTGATTTCGGCATAGCTGCCATGGAGTGTACCAAGGGTAACCGTTCGAGGTGTAGCGATATCATTTTCGAGGACGAGTACCGTAGCCTTGGCCTCATCCTGGTAGAGAGCATCGATGGGAATAAGGAGACTGTCACTTGAAGCAAGTGGGAGTTCGATACGGAGGTAGTCGCCATTGATTACTTTGCTCGCCATTTCTGGCGAAAGAGCAAACAAGATAGAATACAAACCGTTCTCATTTTCACTGGCAGCAAAGTATGTCGGGAGAAGCGTTATCGTCTCGTCACCAATCTGGAGGCGAGCTTCAGAGTGAGGGGCAAAGAATCGGGCGTTGTCTGCATCAAGGAGTACCTCGAGCGTGGTGGCCCCTTTGGGACTCATGATGGTGGCGAGCACCTGGCCAGCCGTGACGAGGTCGCCTCGTTTGACGCGGAGACTGGTGACGATGCCACTCACAAAGGTCTTTGGTTTGAGGACGGCATCACTTTGGGTGCTCAGCTGAAGCGACAAAGCGCTTTGGGAGAGACTACTTTTGCGAGTAGCTCGGTCCTTTTCCAATTCAGCCAGGGCGATGTCCTCTTCGGTGTTACTGAGACTTGAGTCGCGTTTGGTCTGTTTTTCTTTGAGGGCCGTGATGCCCTTATCGATTTTGGCCAGTTCTAGAGTAAGGCGGGCATTTTCGCTGGCGAGTGACTTACTGAGTTCGGCGCTGCCACCCTGATAATCATTGGTGAGGACGAGAAGTGTCTGTCCACTCGTGACAGCGCGTCCAGGTGTGACAAGGAGTGTTGAGACGATACCAGGGGCGAGAGCGACCACGTTTACAATCGTTTCCTTTTTGGCTTTGGCTGGGACAGTGATGAAGGCAGGATCAGTTTCTGGCACAAAAAGAGGGCTTACTTTGGCTTCGGATGTGTTCTCAGGAGAGATAACTTCGGGGGTGCGAAGTACAAAACTGACTCCGATTATGCCAAACAAGAGTACGAGTAAGACAAAAAAGCTTATAATGGGGTACTGTTCGATGCGGGTCAAGCCACGGCGAGAGAGCTCCGAAAGACGCTGAAACATAGAAAATATGATTAGAAGTAGGTTGTTTATCCTAGCAGAAATAACTGGCCCTGTCAATGAAGAAAAAGCCTTGAATTAAGGAAATTCGTGGTACAATAGAGGTAATGATGCTTATGAAAAAACAAAGAAAATACTTGTACCGTTTCATCATGCGAGGGCTCATAGTGGGCATGCTCATCCTCATCTCGGGGAATACAGCGTTCGCTGCCCTTTCTGAGGAAGCGCTCGCTGATTTGGTCAAGCCGGGTGTCGTACGGATCGCTGAGCACGTCACTGGGACGGCAAAGATCCCGGCTATCAAGGTAGATATACGATCAGGACTGGTAGCCACAATTCCAGATCGCTTTACTGACGTCCCAATCGATGAGTATCTCTCTGGCACTGGGTTTATTATCCATCCGGATGGATATATTGCCACGAACGCGCATGTGGTATCACTCCAAACTATCAAGACCATGCTCGCGACTGAGAGCGCTCTCTCAGCCGTGTTTGAAAACGCTCTCCTCTTGAGTGAGCAAGAGATGGATGCATTTCTCCGCGATGAAAGGAGTCAAGAGTTTTCGCGGGAGATCATTCGTTATGTGATTCAGGAGAGTGACTTTGATCTCCATCATGAGATAGCGGTGCTTCGTCCTGGAGCCACCAAGATGCCACTTGAGCAATTGATTACGACGGGATTCCCAGCTGATATCGTGGCAGAAAATGAGAGTTTTATGGATGATAGTCGAGACGTGGCCCTCCTCAAGATACGTGAAGAGCGTCTCCCAGCCTTGACGCTTGGTCGGGCGGAGGATCTCTCGGTCGGGAGCAAAGTGTATATTTTTGGCTTTCCGGCTACGGCAGAAATCAATGAAAAAGACCCATCTGAAGCCACATTTACTCGGGGAGTGGTGAGTGCTATCCGTGAATCCGAGGACAGCCAGTTTAAAATTTATCAGACGGACGCCAAGGTATCAGAAGGTTCGAGTGGTGGACCACTGTTTAATGATGAGGGACAAGTACTCGGCATGGTGACATTTCAGACTGATGAGCTTACACGTTCTGCGGGGGATAATTTTGCTTTTGCCTTGCCTATTCGCCTCGTCGAAGCATTGGCGCTTGAAGCGCGTGTCTTGCCCGAAGAAGGCCAGTACGGAGAGCATTTTCGTCAGGGTTTCGCGGCATTTATGGATCGTCACTGCGACGTAGCGCGGACGGCTTTCAATGAAACGAAGCAAACCAATCAGCTCTTTTTGACTGATGAGCATGTGGTGCCCTACCTCACCAAGTGTCAGGCATGGCAGGATGCTGGTACGGCGCGGGATACCTACTGGGAGGAACTTCGTGACAGTATGCAGTCACTTGGAAGTCCGCTCACGTTTGTCCTCGGTGGGAGCCTGATTTCGTTTGGAGTCTTTGGAGCCATGATCCTCTGGCTCCTACGGGCTCTCCGCCGTGAAGAACATGAGATTGATGTGCTCGAAGAGCGACTCTTGGCTGATGAACGAGAACTGAGACGGCATGAGTCTCTCACAGAAAAGAGAGTATCTCCACGCAAGCGGAGCGTGAGAGCCAAAAAAATATCACTATGATTCGGTTGACCGACATCGTTTTGTCTCGGGAATTTCGCCTCCCATTGATGCTTTTGGGGATGCTTGTCTTGGGATTTCTGCCCTATGGGCAGAGTCTATGGATGTGCGCGGTCGGTATCGGCATATGGCGTTTGTCTACGGAATCACTTGAGCGGATACGGAGGGGTAAGTGGAATCTTGATTACTTGGCGCTTCTTACGCTCGTTACAGCCTGTCTTCTTATGGAGTGGTTAGCGGGAGCAGTGATTGCCTTTATGATAGCGGTGAGTGCGGCACTTGAGGCTTACGGGACACGTCAGGCTAAGAAGACACTCCACGGACTTTTTGAGGCCCTACCAAAGACCGTCCTCCTCCGTCATGGCACGGAGGAAACAGAGGTGTCGCTTCAGAGTATACAGGATGGTGACAGCATCCTCATCCGCCCCAATGAGCTCCTCGCTTTTGATGGCTTTCTCAATACGAAACGGGCCCTTTTGAATGAAGCCAATCTGACCGGAGAAATGGAGCCGGTACTCTACGACCAAGGCAAGCTCTTAAGGAGTGGTAGTATCAACGTCGGAGAAGAGTTTCTCCTCACGGTGCGAGGGGATTTCGAGCATTCGAGCTATCGCAAGATTCTCGGTCTCGTAGAAGATGGCAAGAAGCATCCTTCACCACTAGCGCGCCTGGCAGAGCAGTGGAACCTCTGGTTCACGTTGTTTGCCCTCATACTTTCTTTTGGCGCCTACTGTGCGTTTCAAGACTGGGGGCGATTCCTGGCGGTACTGGTGATTGCGACCCCGTGCCCGCTCCTCATCGCGGCTCCGATGAGTTTTATCGGTGGACTGAACAAGGCAGCCCGTAAAAATATCATTGTGAAGAGTCCGTATGCCCTTGAGCTCTTGGCCAAGACCAAAGTCTTTTTCTTTGATAAGACAGGCACGCTCACTCTGGGTGAACCCAAGGTAAAGAAAATCGAGCTCCTGGATAGGGGACTTGATATGGAGCAGGCGCTTGATTATGCGGCGGCACTCGAGCGACACTCCTTTCATCCCTTGGCTCGTTCGCTCGTACGCGAACAAGAGCGCGTCTGTCATACTGAGCCACCGCGGGCGACGGCGATCGAAGAAAAAATAGGCGAGGGCATCTTTGGTACGCTTCATGGCAGTCGCTTTGGGGTAGTGAAAACCGTTGGGGTGAGCGGGCTTTCTGTGGATCTCACTCATGAAAATGTTTCGATTGCTCGTTTTCACTTTGATGATGAACTAAAGCGTGATGTGTCCGAGGTGTTCACCTACTTGAGGGAGCGAGGCTATACATTTGGGATTCTGACCGGAGATAAACGAGAAAATGCCGAGCGACTATTGGGACAGTTTGGCCTGTCACTCTATGCCGAGTCGACGCCTGAGAAAAAGGTGGCTTTGATCGAGCGTTACCAACGAGATGGGAAACTGGTCGGGATGATCGGTGATGGAGTGAATGATGCACCGGCCTTGGCGCTCGCGGATGTCGGGATCGTTTTTTCTGGGACAGAAAATAGCGCGTCAATTGAAGCAGCTGATGTCGCGCTCCTTGGGCGGGAAGCCTCCGGTATCCGCGACGCCATCCATATCGGTCGCCGATCATATCGGGTGGCACTCGAGAGTGTCGGGATTGGCATTGGGCTCTCGTCACTGTGTATGGTGCTCGCCTTTTTTGGCTTTATTCCGGTCCTTCATGGGGCGGTCCTTCAGGAAGTGATCGATGCGGTGGTCATCATAAATGCTCTCCGCTCAACGTACTGACAGCTTGGTGAATTGTGAGATGAAAACAGCCACGGATATCGTGGCTTTTACCTTATGATTTCCCCTTTCTCGATTACTTGTAGCGAAGGGCATCAAGGGTGTCGATACTTGAGGCTTTGCGGGCTGGAAAGACTCCAGTCATGAATCCGACAAATGCACCGAAGGCGATGACCGTCATGATAAACCAGAGTGGACTATAGAAAAGGTCAACTGATTCACCACCAAACCGAGTAGCAATGAGGTTGATAAAGAAATTGAGGACTTCACCCTCGATCATACCAAGTACGACACCACCGACAGCCCCGAGGAAGCCCATGAGTGTAGACTCCATGACGAACATAAGGGAGATGCTCCCGCGGGAGGCTCCGATGGCTTTCATGATGCCAATTTCTTCGGTGCGTTCAAGGAGGGCGATGGTCATGGTGTTAAACATACCGATGGCCGAAACGATGAGGGCAATCATACCAAAGACCATGAGAACAATTTGGATAGCACTAAAGACCTTATTGGCTTGGTCAATTGTCTCGGATATCGATGAGGCACTAAAGCCTTTTGCTTCGATATCTTGACGAACTCGGTCAAGAACCTGAGTTGAAGAGCATTTCACTTTGAGTTTGGTGTAGTTTGAGAGCGGGAAACCGGTGAGAGAATCGAGTGAGAGATAGACGATGTTTTCTTCGCCATCAGAAATACCAGCAATCATATAGGTTGTCTCTGGGCTAAAGGAGTTTTTGCGACTGACCTGGCCGGTGGCATCATTTTGGAAGAGCGTGAGGGTGACCGTTTGACCGAGCATCTCCTCTGGGGCAGTACCAAAGACCTGGGAAACTGCTCGAGTAATAACGACCTTGTCAGGCTCATCAGCCGTAAAGAGCCGTCCATAGGAAATTTTGACCCCTTCTGATTTGAGGAGTGTGGCAGAGGAGCTCACGGTATTCACATCGAGGGTAATATCGCCGAATTTCCCCTGGCCAGAGAGCTCAAGGACGGGGATGACGTCGATGACGTCAGGGACGGTCTTCAGTGCTTCGACAACACTATTGTCGAGGGCTACTGCCTCCTCATTTTTTCCGAGCGTGACGTCGAGGGTGACCAGGGCATCGGAAGTGGTGATTTTCTGGAGGAGGGTCCGCTGGAGTCCATAGCCCATGGAAACAAGGAAAATAATAGCAGCAATACCGACCGACATACCGAGGATAGTCAAAAGCGTTCGCATAGTGCGAGCTTTGAACATACGCATTGAGAGTTTGATAACATCAAAAATTCGCATAGACTAGCTGTATTTGAGGAGCATGATGATTTCGATTTCGCGGACCATTTTTTCGGCAGTATTCTTGTGGAGACCGACACCGCCCTGCGAGACGCGGGTATCAAACCGCTTCTGCATTTCCAGTTGACCAATCTTACTTTCGAGTCGGAGCTTGAGGGTGGCCTCGAGACGCAGTCTTTGTTCTGGTGAGAGCTTGATGTGAAAGAGGCTGGCGAGATAGGTACACATCGCCGTGATGCCATTTACCGGATCCATCTTGAGCTTCTGTGACTGGTCAAGAATAGCTTGGGTGCGAGCGGCAAACGAGTCAGCCCGAAGACGATTCCAGCCGGCTCCACCCTCATCCAAATCAAGGTCGAGACGTTCCTTGAAGACAGTGGTATCAATATTCTTAAACAACAGTTCCTTAAGAAAGGCCTCCGCCATGCTGACTTGCTCCTCGGAGAGTTCGGAGAGGAGGTGTGAGAGGAGCTGCTTGGCTTTGAAGGGGACGAGGAGGACGTCGACTTGTTGCGGGAGGAGACTCTTAAATGATGCCATAAGCATCTTGAGTTCGCTTGATTCGGGACTTTCTTCTTCGACAACCTTCTTTTTGGCTTCAATGGGGCGCTTTTCTTTGAAAACTTCTTCCTTGACCACTCGACCATCCTTCATGTGGATGACCCGGTCGGCATAGATTAAGTGCTCTGGGTTGTGCGTCACCATGACAATGGTTTTTTTGTCGACGGTATTCAATTCCTTCAAGATTTTGAGTACATTTTCGGCGCTTTCACTGTCGAGGTTTCCGACCGGTTCGTCAGCGAGGATGATTTCGGGATTATTGACGAGTGAGCGAGCGATGGCCACACGTTGTTTCTGACCGCCAGAGAGCTGGTTCGGGAATTTGTCCGATTGCTCTGCAATGCCGAACCGGCGGAGGAGCTGGACCCCGACTTGCTTCCGAAGAAGAGGTGCTTCACCACGAAACACTTTGGGAAGACAGACGTTGTCGAGAATATCAAGAGATGAGATAAGGTAGAAGGCTTGAAAAATCATCCCGATTTTGGTCTGATGGAGTTCGAGTTCTTCGGCGCGGGTCATTTTGGCGATGGAGGTGCCAGAAATGAGCACATCACCGTAGGTGGGGGACTGGAGACCGGAAATAGAATAAAGGAGCGTCGACTTACCGCAGCCGGAAGGACCGAAAATAATGACGTATTCTTGGGGGTAGATGGTGAGGTTGGTTTCTTCCAGAGCCCGGGTCTCATTACTTTTGCCCTGGTTGTAGATGATGCGCAACTTATCAACCACGATAATCGGATCGCTCATGCTTTTTGTTTGGAATTTTCCTTTATCATAGCATATTTTGCTCCACAAATCGAAAGGACATGCTTTGCCTATTCCGCTCAGATTCGCTATGCTGAATGAGGAGAAGATTTTTTTTCTATGGATAAACTTTTGCCCATCGTGTTGGCGCTCGCCGTGATACAGGTTATCGGCTTGACGGCGCTTTTCTGGTATTTTTCAAGTCTTTCCTAATCCTGAGCTTATGGATATCCTTTTTATCACTGCTTTTCGTCTCCATGATTGGATGAGTGCGATGCTCGCGAGGCATCTCTTTACGTTCAAGAAACTCATCTTGGTAGGAGCTCACCTCTCGCTCTTGGGTTTCTTTTTTCCAGAGATGCGCAAAGATTTTGGCGAACTAGCAGCGACGGTCCTCATTGGTATCCTGTTCTTGAGTCCGGTGTCGCAGATACTCAGGATGCGACTCCTCCTCCAAATGATGAGTCTTAGGCGGGAGTTTGGCATATTGATGGGATACCTCGCTACCGTGCATGGAGTTGGATATCTTATTGACCCGGATTGGCTGCTCTCTCTCACTCTGCTCTTTGAGGAGACTGGTCTCTCCAGGGAGAGTGCCCCGTACTTCTTTGGGATGCTCGCCTATGCACTGACACTCCCACTCCTCTTTACGTCCAATGCGCTCTCACAGCGGTGGCTCGGAGGAGCACGCTGGAAACTCCTCCATCGGAGTGTCTACGCCCTTTTTGCGATGACAATCCTTCATCGGTACTTGATTCAGGGAGGTGAGATTGAGGGGCTCCTCCAGGCTCTTCTCCTTGTGTCTGCCTATATCTTGGCCAAATTGCTGGCGTACAAGAACTTTCTCCCTCCGCTCGTAAAGTTACAAGTCATGGTGTCCGAGCGCTATCGGGCCTATACCTTGGCCAAAACGGTGGTGCCCCCGAATATTTGAGCGGGCGGGGAGGTGTGGTACTATGGAGAGGCTAAATTGTATCAAAAATGAAGCTATGGAAAATGAAACATGGGCACCAGTAGCAGAAACCAAAGAGGCCACTGAGACTCCGAGTCACGGAGAGCATACCTGCGCACCAGAGAAAAAGTTCATGAAAGAGGCACTCCTTGTCTCTGGAGCAATTCTTTTGGGCTGTCTTATTATCTCAGGGTCTATCCTCACGCTGGTACCTATGAAGCAGTCGCCCAAGGCAGTCGCTGATCAGCCGACCAATGCGGCTCCAACTCCAGAAGAAATACCGACGAACGTGACGGTCTCCATCGATGATGATGCCATCTTAGGTGACAAGACCAAGGCCAAGGTAGCTATCGTCGAGTTCACGGACTACGAGTGTCCTTTCTGCAAGCGCTTTCACACCGATACCTTTGATACCCTCGTCAAGGACTATGTTGACACCGGCAAGGCTATTATCGTGACCCGCGACTACCCATTGTCATTTCATGATCCCAAGGCCACTGAGGCCGCTTCGTACGCTGAGTGTGTGAGGAAAGAAAAGGGCGACCTCGCCTACTTTGCCTTTGCCAAGGGCTACTACCAGGGAACGCAAGCGAATGGCAAGGGGATGCCCGCTGGCAAGGTAGAAGCCTTGATTGGCAAGGTTGGAGCCAATCTGAAATCCGTCACGGCCTGTGCTGAGACAGACGCAGTGAAGACAGAAATCGTCAAGGATACGGCGGACGGGAGTGCCGTCGGTATCTCAGGCACTCCGAGTTTTGTCATCGGCACCCTGGACGCTTCTGGGAACGTAGCGGGTGAGCGGGTGGTAGGCGCGCTTCAGACCGATGGCTTCAAGGCAAAGATTGATATGTACCTGGCCAAATAGTCGATGTAGAGTCAGTCAAAAAGACATTTCTGCGTAAGCAGAGATGTCTTTTTTTTGATATACTGGAGGTAGTCTATGCCAAACTATTCGTACACCAAATCAAGAGTTCTCCAGTGGCTCGGTATTATAGCGATACTGTGTTTATTTGGCGGTGCCTATTGGTATTTCCAAGTGCGAGCTTCGACGCTTAACCAGTCCCGGAATGATCTGGTATCGAGCGGTTTAGTGCTCCTCTGGTCATTCAATGGGGATGACATAACTTCTGGTACGACAGCGGTAGATCGTTCGGCGACTGGTGCCAACGGCACCCTGACTAATGGTCCAACCAAGGTGGGAGGGAGAATCGGGCAAGCACTTGATTTTGATGGGACTGACGACTATGTGACGACTGCCGATAATAGCGCCTTGGACGTGGGTACCTCAACCGATGTCGCCCTTTCGGGTTGGTTTAGTCGTGAGTCATTTACCACGGATGACACGATTATTGCCAAACGAAGCGGCATTACCGCTGGTGATACCGGCTACATACTTTATATCGATGATGCGACGGACCAACTCATTTTTGAAGTGTCTGATGGCACGGATGAGTATTCTCTTACTTCGATTTCGACGTTTACGACTGCTGGCTGGAATCATTTTGTCGTGGTGTGGGATCAGGATTCGGCCCCTGGGTCAGAGCTCTTTATCAATGGGGTAGCGAATACCGCGACGGATGCTGGCACGATTGGGAATATCGATGATCTCTCGAATGCGGTGGCTTTTCGAGTCGGCGCTGAATCAGATGCTGGCAATCCCTTTGACGGGAAACTCGATGAGATACGCGAATACAATCGTACGCTCTCGACAGGTGAGATTCAATCCCTCTATGATCAGGGTGGAGGGACTCGGGTAAACTCGTCGGTCAGTAACGCCCAAGGGTCGGGTCGCCTTGACTCGGGCCTCGCTGGATACTGGCGACTCGATGATGGATCGGGTACGAGTGCGACTGATAGCTCTTCTGGTGGTAATACGGGTACATTGAATAACGGTCCAACGTGGGGAACGGGACAGATTGGTGGAGCAATCAGTTTTGATAATACTGACGACAGTATAACCGTTGGCGATGTAGTGGAGCCAGAGTATATTACTATGTCCGCTTGGATAAACCGATCAGGCAATGGCACGGTTTCAATAATCAACAAGGGAACTTTGCTTTCTTCCGAGCAGTATTCGTTGTTTCTTGACTATGCTTCGTATGGAACTGTTGAGATGATTGTCCGTGCGGCAGGAGGCGGTTTTGATCATTGTCGAACAGGGAGTTCTGGCTATACCACTGGTCAGTGGCACCTTGTTACAGGTACTTATAATGGGACAACCTGCCGAGTGTATGTGAACGGTGTGGACAAGACAGAAACAGTCGTTTCAGATACGACGAGTGGTGTTATTAACACGGGCGCCTCTTCGCTTACTATCGGATCGGCATTTAATGGCCTCCTGGACGAGGTGCGGATTTATAACCGACCTCTATCACCAGATGAAGTCGCCCAGCTCTATCGCCTGACTTCGCCCACCTCAGTCGATACCAGCCTCAAGGGCTACTGGTCGTTTAATGGTCAGGATATGAGTGGCGGATACTCGTTTGATCGGAGTGGTGCGGGTAACACTGGTTCACTCTATAATAGTCCTACTATTGCGAGAGGTATACTGGGACAGGCGCTTGATTTTGATGCTGTCAATGATTACGTAGCAACGGCCGATAGTAGTAGTTTGGATATTGGCGATACTGACGACCTCACTCTCTCGGGTTGGTTTTATCGAGATACCTTTACCGGATCAAACGGTCTCATAGCCAAGAGAAGCGGCTTTGCTACCGGTGATGTGGGTTATATCGCCTATATTGATGCGACCACTGACCAGCTTATCTTTCAGATTTCTGATGGTACTGATGTCTATACTATTACTTCTAGCTCGACTTTTACTGCTACAGGCTGGCACCATTTTGCCGTAGTATGGGATCAGGATTCGGCCACCAACTCGGAAATTTACATAGATGGAACGGCTGACAAAGCGACGGATTCTGGGACCATTGGTAACATCGGAGACCTTTCGAATGCCCTTGGAGTCTATGTTGGTGCTCGAAGCGATGGTAGCGCTCTCTTTGATGGCCGTATCGATGAAGCGCGTGTTTATAAGCGGGCGCTTTCGGCGACAGACATTAAGAGTCTGTATGATCAGGGAAGTGCGGATAGAGCGAACTCGAGTGCGTCACAAAATCAGGGTACGGGTCGGCTCGACTCGGGCCTGGCTGGCTACTGGGCCCTCGATGATGGCAGTGGCATCTCGGCTACTGATCGCAGTACCAATGCTGCGACAGGGGCATTGACCAACGGTCCCACTTGGACTACAGGTCAGATTGGCGGTGCTGTGACGTTTGATAATACTGACGATTACATCAGCATACCAGATAGCGACAACCTTGATGTCGGGGATACGGATGATCTGACTCTCATGGGCTGGTTCAATCGGACCGCTACTGGGAGCGCCGATGGCATCGTTTTTAAAAGAGCGGGCACATTGGCAGCTAATAATGGGTATAGTGTTCATATAGCCAATACGGATGATAAGCTTACTTTTGAAGTCTCTGATGGAACAGACGAATACAGTTTGGCATCAACGACGACTTTCACCTCTTCGGGATGGCATCATTTCGCTGTAGTGTGGGATCAAGACTCTCCCACGAACTCAGAGATCTATATCGATGGTAGAGCCGATAACGCGACCGATACGGGTACAATAGGGAATATTGGGAGCATAGCCAACGCTACCGTTTTGGCCATTGGGGCAGCGACCGATGCGTCCCTCGTTTTTAATGGCTCACTTGATGAACTCCGGGTGTATAGGCGGACATTGACGCCAGGGGAGATCGCGGAGACCTATCGATTGACCACTCCTACAGGGACAGATAATGGCCTCAAGGGCTATTGGTCATTTAATGGTCAGGATGTGAGAAGTACTCTCGCATATGATCGGAGTGGTGCGGGGAATGACGGAACATTGACCCTCGGTCCGGTGCCAGCAATCGGTAAGATTGGCCAGTCACTCAATTTTGATGGTTCTGATGATTACGTCTCGGTAAACGATGCGGATTCGCTTGATATTGGAGATACAGATGATCTGACTCTTGTTGGATGGTTCTATCGGGATACGTTTACGACGGATGATGTTTTGATGGCGAAACGAAATACGACGCTTGCCGCCAGTGCCGGGTATATTGCATATCTTGAGAGCACGTCAGACAAGATATATTTTGAAGTTTCTGATGGTACAGATGAGTATCAGTTGGTTTCCACAGCTACGTTTGCGACAGCGGGGTGGAATCATTTTGCGATTGTATGGGATCAGGATTCGGCAGCGAATAGTGAGATTTATGTAAACGGCGTGGCCGATAGTGCCGTAGACACAGGTACAATCGGCAGTATCGGAGATCTTTCTAATACACGACCATTCGGTCTTGGTGTGACCTCACTAGCAGCTGGCCCGTATGATGGCAGAATTGACGAAATGCGTATGTATAAGCGAGCACTCTCAGCTGCTGAAATTGCTGCGCTCTATAATCAGGGTCGCTAGTTCCACATAAAACGTATTATACAGGGTACATGTCTCTCTTGAACGAACTACGGAACTGGCGGAACAATCAGGCTCGGATAGAGGGCGTGGAGCAGTATCGAGTACTCTCGAATGCTACGCTTGAGGCTATCGTCGGCGCTCTCCCGACCAACCGGGAGGAGATGCTTCAGGTGAAGGGGATCAAAGAGGCCAAGTACGGGAAGTATGGTACGACCCTGCTTCGGATGATCAAAGAACAGGCGGGGAGTGATACAGAGGGAGTATCTCGTCCGCCAGTGAAAGAATCGAAGTTCGAGTCTCAAGAAGAGATCAATCAAGAGTTATTTCAAGATTCAACTATCGAAAATCAAGATTCGACTCTCACCGTGAGTACGTTTCTTGATGGCCTCAATATCGAGCTCTCGGGGATGGCGGCCAGGGTACAGGGTGAAGTATCAAGTGTCGATGTGCGGGAGCGCGTCGTATACTTTACCATCAAGGACAGTGAGGATGAGAGTATGCTTTCGTGTCTCATCTTTCGCAATCAGTACACCCTCTCGGGGGTGGAGCTCGCTATCGGGGATGAGATAATTGTCGAAGGGGCACCAGATATCTACAAGCCGAGCGGCCGACTATCCTTTCGAGCTGGCCTCATAGAGCTCTGTGGTGAGGGAGCGCTCAAGAAAGCCTACGATGCGCTCAAACTCAAACTTGAACAAGAGGGAGTCTTTGCCCCTGAGAAGAAGCGCGCACTCCCGCTGTTTCCGACCCGGATTGCGCTCATCACATCGGAACAAGGAGCGGCCATCGGAGACTTTACCATGAACCTTGGCCCCCAGGGGTTCCACGTCGGGTTCTATCCGACCAGTGTCGAGGGGAAGCGGGCGGTCATTGAGATTCTTGAGGCCCTCCGTTATTTTGACCAGCATGCCGATGACTACGATCTCCTCGTCATGATCCGGGGCGGGGGAAGCCTTGAAAGTCTCCAGGCATTTAATAACGAAGCGTTGGTAAGAGCGGTGGCTACCTGTCGTATCCCGACCCTCCTCGGGGTGGGGCACGAAAAGGATGTGACGCTCGCGGCCTTGGCCGCGGACCTGATGGTGTCTACTCCGACGGCGACGGCCCGCACTCTCCGAGAACCATGGGATGAGGCCCGAGGACTCCTGCGACATTTTGAACAGCATTTACCGGTACTTATGGAGCGGGAATTGTCAGTGGTCCGGACGACCCTCGGTACGGCAGGGGAGAGTCTCCTCGAGAGACTGGGGGCGTTCCTTGAGTACGCGACGACCCTGAGGCAGGCGCTCACTGAGAGACTTTTGTCACTCCGGGTGACGCTCGAGCAGAAGATATCGGATATGACCCAAGCCAAGAAGGAACTCCATCAGTATTTCCTCGCATCTCTCGAGCGAACCACCAAGGAGCTCACGTATGCTGAAGAACTCCTCCGCCAATATGATCCGACGCGTGTCCTCAAACTTGGGTATAGTCTCGTGAAAAGTGGTCAAAGGATTGTGAAAGACGTGGGGGGTTTGAAAGAGGGTGATATACTCAACGTACAGTTGAGTAAAGGAAGCATCGGAGCGCGGATCGTGGAAATCAATGATAAGTAACTTAGAGCATTATGCCAAAAATGAATTTGAGCGATTCGCTCAAGAAGGTTCAAGACATCATCGCTTGGTTTGATAACCAAGAAGAAGTGGATGTCGAAAAGGGACTCGAGAAAATCAAGGAGGGCACTGTCCTCATCAAAGACAGCCGGGCTCGGCTCAAGGAAATTGAGAACGAGTTTGAAGTGGTAAAGAAAGATTTGGAGAAGGAGTAACGTCGAATGGCATTGATTTGTTGCAAGAGAGTAATGAGTGTGGATCTCTCAGAAAAAGTAATTTTTTCTTACGTGTTCCAGACTCACCAAGGCTCTCGATGAGCGAAAAAAATCGCCCCCAATCAACGGCGGGCCTTAGCTCTTTTTTCGAATCGAGAGCCTTGTCTCAGACAATGGAACACTGAGAAAAAATTCTTTTTCCGAGAGCCATCTTTTGCAGGGTTACGTGTGATATAATGAGGACAAAAGAAACACAAACATGAAACGATTTTCTGGTGATATTTCTATCGTCCTTGGTGGCGCAGCTGGGCAGGGAGTCCAGACCGTCGAGGCCCTTCTGGTCTCAGTCCTCAAGCGTGAGGGCTACCATGTCTTTGCTATCAAAGAGTACATGTCGCGTATCCGTGGCGGAAGTAACTCGACCGAGATTCGCATCACGAACAAACGGCGTGCCTCCTTTGTGGATCGTATCGATCTCCTCTTTGCGCTCGACAAAGACGTCCTCCCACACCTTGAGCACCGCATCACCAAGGACACCATTGTGCTTGGTGAGCGGGAAAAAGTGTGCACCATGACCAATTGTCCGGTGGTCAATGTCCCGTTTACACAGTTTGCGAACGAGCTCGGGAATCCGATCTATACGAGTACGGTCGCCGTCGGGGTAGTCTTGGGGATGCTTGAGGCTGACCTCTTAGTCCTCCAGTCGTACCTCAAGGAGCGCTTCGCTCGTAAGGGTGAAGAAGTAGTCGCGAAGAACCTCGAAGCGGCCGAAAAAGGCTATGCCTTTGGAGCTCATATCGCCTATGATGCCGGTATCGAAGTGGCGATTAGCCGTCATGATACGGTCAAAGACGAGCTCCTCCTCGATGGAGTGACAGCGCTCGGACTCGGGACGCTCTCAGCTGGGTGCAACTATATTTCTTCGTACCCGATGTCCCCTGGGACAGGACTCCTCACCTTTTTGGCTGAGCAGGGGAAAGATTTTGGTGTGGTGGTAGATCAGGCTGAGGATGAAATCGCGGCGATCAACCAGGGTCTCGGGGCCTGGTATGCGGGAGCGCGAGCGATTGTCACGACCTCGGGCGGAGGGTTTGCGCTCATGACGGAGGGGGTGAGTCTCGCTGGGATCATCGAGACACCGATTGTCGTCCATATCGGGATGCGTCCCGGACCAGCGACCGGACTTCCAACTCGAACCGAACAGGCTGATCTCAATTTGGCGCTGTATGCTGGGCACGGTGAATTCCCGCGCGCTATCTTTGCCCCTGGGACACTGGAAGAATGCTTTTTGGCTGCCGAACAAGCTTTTCATGTGGCCGATACCTACCAAGTCCCTGTCTTTATCTTGACCGACCAGTATCTCCTCGACTCTCTTGGCACAGTGTCAGAAAAAAAAATGGTGCCACGACCTGTCGTGAACCATATCGTGGAGACTGAGGCTACGTATGAGCGTTATGCTCTCTCAAAGGATGGTATCTCACCGCGTGGCATCCCAGGCTATGGACAGGGACTCGTGGGGATTGATAGTGACGAACACGATGAAGCGGGGCATATCACGGAGAGCGCTCTCGTCCGTCAGGCTATGCATGACAAGCGTCTTTCCAAGCTCGCAGGTATGCGTGATGAGGCCCTCATGCCGACCACTCTCGGTGATGTTGTCCATGCTGATATCGTTGTCGTGACTTGGGGCTCTAACCGTGGTGTCCTCGAGGAAGCGCTTGAGATACTGGATAATGAGAGTATGGCCGGACTTCATTTTCATCAGGTCTATCCGTTACCGGCAAAAGCCAAGAAACTTCTCTCAAAGAAGAAAGTGGTAGTCATGGAAAACAACGCGACGGGACAGTTTGCCCATCTCCTCACCCTCGAATATGGCATTAAAGTGTCAGAAAACATCCTCAAGTATAACGGCAATCCCTTCTCAGTGGAAGAAGTTTTGCAGAAGCTAAAAGCTATCAGCTAATTGCTAAAAGCTGTTTGTATGATCGACAAGAAACTCTACGACATGCCCAAGGAGACTGATATGGCCTGGTGTCCCGGCTGTGGCAATTTTCCTATTCTCAACATCGTGAAAATGGCCCTCTCGGAACTAGATATCTTGCCTCAGGATGTGGTCATCTGTTCGGGTATTGGTCAGGCCGCCAAGACTCCACATTACCTCCGCGTCAATTACTTCAATGGACTCCATGGCCGTGCCCTACCACCGGCGACTGCCATCAAAATTGCCAACCCAAAACTGACCGTCATCGCGGAGAGTGGAGATGGCGATACCTACGGCGAGGGAGGGAACCACTTCATCCATACTATCAGGCGCAATCCTGATATCACGAGTATCGTGCATAACAACATGGTCTATGGTCTGACCAAAGGCCAGGCTTCGCCGACATCTGAAAAGGGGATGAAGACTCCCGTCCAGGTAGGGGGTGTGGTCCTCGAACCCTTCAATCCGCTCGCGACCGCTCTCACGCTCGGGGCGACGTTTGTGGCGCGGGTCTTTTCCGGGGACATCATGCAGTCGAAAGAAATCATCAAAGCCGCCATACAACACCAGGGCTATGCGCTCGTCGATGTGTTCCAGCCTTGCGTCGTCTTTAACAAGCAAAATACCTACCAGTGGTTCAAGCAAAATACCTACTATCTCGATGAGACTCATGACAAGGGGGACAAGATGAAGGCGCTCGCGCTTGCCTTTGAACTCGAGCGGATGCCCCTTGGTATCCTCTACCAAGTGACGGGACGCCCGAGCTATGAAACATTGGTCCGGTCAGGCGATGATGCCCTCCACAAACGAGCTTATGATGAAACAAAATTGAACGAACTTATAAAGAGTTACCGATAAGAGAGGGGGCTAACGGAAAAGAATTTTTTATCGACTGTTCCATTGTCTGAGACAAGGCTCTCGATTCGAAAAAAGAGCTAAGACCCGCCGTTGATTGGGGGCGATTTTTTTCGCTCATCGAGAGCTTTGGTGAGTCTGGAACACGGCGAGAAAAAGTTACTTTTCTGGGAGCCTTCTTTGTATAAAAAAAGCCTCTTAATCCAACCCCAGTTGGATACGGGCTTCCTCGGACATTTTTTCGGCGGTCCAGACGGGATCAAAGACGAGATTGACAACTACTTCTTCGATGGCCGTGAGCTCCATCACCCGATCCTCTATCTCTTTTTGGATTTGGCCAAAGAGCGGACAGCCGATCGTCGTGAGCGTCATGGTGATGGTGCAGATACCGTCTTTTGAAACCGTGATGCCATAGATGAGACCGAGATCGACAATAGACACACCCAATTCGGGATCCAATACTTTTGTCAGCTGGTTCCGAACTGTGACCTCAAGATTTTCAGGGGGCAACTTATTCATAATAGGTAAGAATGTAGATATAAGAATATTGAATGTTGATTTGTTTGTATAAAAAATCCTTTTTCAGGATTTTTTATTTCTCTATTCTACTTTCTCTATTCTCCATTCTACCCAAGCTTACTCTGGGAAGATGACCTTACCAGTCTCGTCTTTGACGATGATGGCTCCGACGGGGCAGGCGCGGGCAGCATTCAAAATAGTTTCTTGGTCATCTTGATTGACGGTCGCGAGGATACCAGCTTTGCCAGCATCATCGAGGGCAAAGGTATTGGGGGCCATGGCAGTGCAGGGCGCGGCACCAATACAGATACTATGATCGACTTCGACGGTCCAGCCGTTCTTGAGAGCGATAGGGCCAGCGACTTTGGTTTCATCTTTCCACTGCGACATACATTTTTATGGTTATATGGTTACATTGTTGAATTGTAGCAGAACTATTTGATTCCTTTTTTAGCAATGAAGCAATAAAGCCATTTAACAATTACTTTGGTGAAGCCAAAGTCTTCTGCAGGGTCTCGAGTGACAAGAGGCCACACTTGATGCGACTCGGGGAGAGTGTGACGCCCAGGAGCGTGAGGACGTCACCTGGTACGAGGGCGAGGGCCTCTTTTACGGGTCGACCGGTCATCTGCTCACAGAGGAGCGAGGCGCTCGCCTGGGAGATCGCGCAGCCGACACCAGAAAACCGTACCTCCTCAATCATATCATTTTTGACGATGATGTCCATTTGGAGCTTGTCGCCACAACTCGCGTTGATCGCTTGACTCTGGTGCGTGGGTGTCTCTATGGTGCCATGACAGCGAGGGTTGCGGTAGTGGTCGAGGATAATGTCCTGGTAAATACTGGTCATAGGACGGTGCGGATATGCTTGAGGCCAGCTACGAGCTGGTCAATGTCAGCCTCGGTGTTGTAAAGCGAGAGACTGATGCGGGCACTCGCAGGGAGACGGAGACTCTCGTGAAGCGGTGCGGCGCACTGGAGACCGGCTCGGATACAGATGCTTTGGTCACCCAAGAGCTGGGCCACATCGTGTGGGTGGACACCCTCGAGCGTAAAGGAGATGATGCCACTTTTGCGACTGACCTCTTGGGTGCCGAGGATAGTGAGCGCATCACCAAAGCTCTTCTTGAGTGTCTCTATGGTGTAGGCGATGAGTTTTTGCTCATGGTCATAGATGACATCAAGGCCGACAGAACTGATGAAATCAAGGGCTGCGCCGAGACCGATGGCGCCGGCGATGTTGGGGGTCCCTGCTTCAAAGCGGGCTGGGACGTCTTTGTAGAGGGTATCCGTGGCACACGCGTCGAGGACCATGCCACCACCGAAAACAACGGGTCGGAGGGTTTCGAGGAGCGCGTATTTGCCATAGAGGATACCGGTACCAGTCGGGCCAAAGAGCTTGTGTCCAGAAAAGGCGACCAGGTCAGCATCCCACTCTTGGACCGAGAGGGGCAAATGGCCGACGAGCTGGGCAGCGTCGACTACGACTCGCGCCTCGAGTGCAAGCGTCCGTACCGTGGCGATGACATCGCGCACTGGATTGATGATGCCCAAGACATTGGAGACAGCGGAGAGGGCGACGATACGAGTACGAGCATCCACGAGGTCGGGAAGTTTCTCGAGCCTGAGGAGGCCAGTCTCATCAATGGGGAGGATGCGGAATTCAGCGCCACGACTTTTGGCGAGCTCTTTCCAGGCGAGAAAGTTGGAGTGGTGTTCGAGCGCCGTGACGACGATGTTGTCACCGGCCTTGATCTGAGGAGCCAAGAGTTGTGAAGCGAGGTTAAGTGAGGCGGTGGTCCCGGCGGTAAAGATGATTTCCTCGGGACGTGAGGCATCGAGGAAACGGGCGACCGTGGCACGGGCTCCCTCAAAAGCGAGCGTAGCTGATTCGGCCATGAGGTAGATACCGCGAGAGATGTTGGCGCTGTAGGACTGGTAGTAGGCCATTTCAGCGGATATGACCGACTTGGGCTTTAGCGCGGTCGCTGCCGAATCGAGGTACACGAGCTCTGGATACTTGGTAAAGATGGGAAATGCCTGGCGGATAGTGGCGATGTCCATAAGACGTCTTTAGAGGGTAATTTTCTCCATCAAGGATAGCATTTTTTCGCGATCCTCTCTACCGACGAGAGTCTCGAGTGTATCTACGGACGAATGGATGAAGCCGTGAACGAGGAGGTCTCGGGCTTCTCTCTGCGAGAGTCCACGGGCCATGAGGGCATAGAGGGTGTCACGGTTTAGGGGACTGGTCGTCGCGGCATGATGACAGCGGACGTCACTCGAGAGGATTTCGAGCGCAGGCAGAGAGAACGCTTTGGCGTCACGTGACAGGAGGAGATTCCGATTTTCTTGGGAGGCGTCGGAGAGAGGAGCATCTTGTGCAATATGGAGTGTCCCACGATAAGAGAAGCGTGCCTCATCAGTGAGGACACTTTTGACCACCACACGGGAAGTGGTATGTGGCGCCAGGTGGCGCTGATGGATATGGAGGGTGGTCTCATTGGTACCGCGACCAGTACAGAAAGCCAAAACATGAGCCGTAGCACCGGGGCCAAGGAGTTCAAAGGTGAGATCGCCACTCCGATTGTGCATGAAAAATACTCCCTGCTCGTTTTCTTTGAGCCGGTAAGTCGTTTCTCCATCAGCGCTGATATCTAAAAACTTCATAGTGTTAACCGATAGAGCCTTTCATCTCATGATGAATCAGACGGTTGAGTTCGATCGAGTATTCAAGGGGGATTTCCTTTACCACGGGGTCGATAAAGCCATTGACGAGGAGTCCCTCGGCATCACCCTCGGATATACCGCGCGAGGTGAGATAAAAGAGTTTGTCCTCGCCGATTCGTTCGACCGTGGCCTCGTGAGCGAGTTCGGCCGACTCTTCATGGATGCGCATGGTGGGGTACGTATCGGAGCGGGAAATGTCATCTAAGAGCAGGGCATCACAAACAACCGAAGCCTTGGCATTTTTGGCGCCGGGCGCGATGTGGACGAGTCCTCGGTAGGAGGTGCGACCACCATCTTTGGCGATGGACTTGGAAACGACTCGTGAGGTAGTATCAGGTGCGAGGTGAACCATCTTGGCTCCGGCGTCTTGGTGTTGACCCGCACCAGCGTAGGCGATGGAGAGGACTTCGCCTCGGGCACCGCGCCCGGCGAGGTAGACAGCTGGGTACTTCATGGTGACGCCACTCCCGATGTTACAGTCGATCCATTCCATAACGGCGTTTTTTTCGGCTCGGGCGCGTTTGGTGACAAGGTTGTAGATATTTTTGCTCCAGTTCTGGACAGTGGTGTAGCGGACGCGGGCATTTTTTTTAACAAAGATTTCGACCACCGCGGAGTGGAGGGAAGAGGTGGTATAGACCGGGGCGGTACAGCCCTCGATGTAGTGGACGTAGCTCCCTTCTTCGGCGATGATGAGGGTTCGTTCGAATTGACCAAAGGCCTCGGCGTTTATCCGGAAATAGGCCTGGAGAGGGAGATCAACTTGGACGCCTTTGGGGACATAGACAAAGGAGCCACCCGACCAGACAGCGGAGTTGAGGGCTGCGAACTTGTTGTCTTGAGGTGGGATGAGGGTACCAAAGTATTCTCGGACCAGTTCTGGGTATTTCTTGACCGCCGTATCCATATCACAGAATATGACCCCGAGCCGATCGAGTTCACGATTGACGCGTTCATAGACAACCTCTGATTCGTACTGGGCCGAGACACCAGCCAGGAACCTCTTCTCGGCTTCGGGCACGCCAATTTTGTCATACGTATCCTTAATCTCTTGGGGGAGGTCCTCCCAGGAGTTGGCTTGGGCATCGGTCGCCTTCAAATAGTAGGTGATGGCGTCAAAGTCAATCGGCATGAGATCCGCCCCCCAAGTCGGCATGGGCTTCTCAGTGAAAATCTTATACGAGCGCAGACGAAAATCACGCATCCAGGTGGATTCTTTTTTGACCTTGGAGATTTCTCGGACGACCTCTGGATTGATGCCGGTGTTGGTCCGATGCACAGATCGCTCTGGCATAGAAAACCCGTATTTGTAGTCGTCGAGATCGAGATTGTTGGGAGAGGATTTTTTCATGTCCTAGAGTGACTCAAAACCGGATTGTTCAATCGTTTTGGCGAGAGAGGCGCCACCCGTTTTCACTAGTCGGCCCTCTTTCATAATGAGGACCTGATCGGGGCTCACATACTTGAGGAGTCTGGTGGAGTGAGTGATACATACGAGGGTAGTAGTTTTTGGCAGATGCTTCTTCAAGAACTTGGCGATGGTTTTGAGGGCATCGACATCGACACCCGTATCAATTTCGTCAAAGAGAGCAAACTGCGGGGCGAGCATCACCGCTTGAAGTGCTTCGAGTTTTTTGCGCTCACCGCCAGAGAACCCGACATTGAGTGAACGCCGGAGGAGTTCGTCCTTCATCTTGAGTTCCTTGGCATACGCCTGTACCTGCCGGTGCATGACAACTGGATCCATCTTCTTTTCAAGCGCGATGCGGAGGAGGTCAAAGATGGTGACGCCAGGGATTTCCAACGGGGCCTGAAAGGAGAGGAAGATGCCGAGTTCGGCGCGGAAGTTTGGGGCGAGGCCTTTTACATTCCCGCCCACACCTGTCTTGACGACAGGAGTGTGTCGGGCAGGCCTTCCTTTCCAGAGCACTTTGGATAGTCGGGTGTAACGGATATCAGGGTGACCCATGATGGCCGAAGCGAGCGTCGATTTGCCGGAACCATTCGGACCCATGAGGGCATAGGTCTTTCCAGGTTTGAAGGCAAACGAAATGTCGTGAAGGATTTTTTTGTCTCCGATAGAGACACTCAAGTGGTCGAGGGTGAGCATAGGGTTAGTGATGAGGATGTTCGGGGATGAGACTGCCGAGGGTGACTTGGGAGAGAGAGGTTTCGATTTCATGTTCGAGCCGACGCCACACCTCGCTTGTTTGGCAGTGTGATTGTGGTGGACAGGGCCAGCCCGCCGTGGCTACGCGCTTAGCGTTGCTGGCGGGGAGTTCACCTTTGATCGGGGGCATAAAGGGCTTCATCGGACCATCGAGGATACGGAGGATTTCCCAAACGTTGATCCGCTCTTTGTCTCTGGCGAGAGAATAACCCCCGGTGGTACCTTTTTTGGCTTCGACGACCCCACCTTTACGGAGGCTCTGGAGGATTTTCTCGAGGTAGCCTTCAGGGAGATGCTCGGTCTCGGCCAAGGCATGAATCGAGAGAGGCTTGTCCGCTTGGGCGAGCGCCAAGACCGCTCTCAGGCCATAGTAGGATTTCTTAGATATTTTCATAAAAATTTGTAAATTTTATCCTGAGCTTGTCGAAGGGTTTCTCGATTCCTTGGTGTAAATAAAACTCGGACTAATTAAGTCTGATATTAACGAAAATACTGAGAGATGTCAAATGAAGGTAGACAAATACCGCTTCATTTGGTACAAGTGAGACACCCAACCTGGAGGTTTCGTATGAACGACAGGAACGCCCCGATTGAGCTCGAGAAGAGCCCGGGCTTCCTGCTTCAGGAACTCGGGATAACCAATCTCTTTCTCTACCGTCCAAGGCGAAGCGAGTGGAAGGTTCTTCCCTCGACACTCCTTGATGCTGAGATTTGGGATGATGGCGAGGCGATGGTGTTTCATCTCCTGCCAGACTATAGACCGGCTATTGTTCGGTTTAGCGAGAGGGATTCATCGCTTCGTCCATATCGACAGGACTTGGAGTATGCGCTCCTCTCAATACGTCCGAACTATGTCGGGCCTGGCCAGAAGTTTTTTGTGGCTTTGCGCGAAGGAGCAGCTGATCACTATGACTACTGGCCCGTCCCAGTGCTATCTCTGCTTCAGTTGTTGCCACACACCGCGTCAGACCTTGTTCTGCCCTGGTAGGGTCGACCCCGCCGTCCGAGAACCTCGGCTACGCTCGGGGTTTCTTTTTTTATCAGAACGCAGTACACTGTTTGCGTTACACTAGAGTCATATCATGGAACCATATTTGGGATTTTGGGGACAACTAAAGAGGCCGATTTTTGTCCTGGCGCCACTCGCCAATGTGACGGATGCTGTTTTTCGCGCGCATATTGTGAAACACAGCAAACCGGATGTGATCTGGACCGAGTTTGTGGCGGCCGATGGACTCTGCCACCCAAAAGGGTGTGAGGCGCTCATGCGTGACCTCAAATTTTCCGAGGCCGAACGACCGATTGTGGCTCAGCTTTTTACCTCTCGCCCCGACAACATGCGCGAGGCAGCGAGACTGTGCGCGGAGCTTGGCTTTGATGGGATTGATATCAACATGGGTTGTCCGGATAAGAACGTGATGAAACAGGGAGCTGGAGCGGCCTGTATGAAAGATCCAGAATTGGCCAAGAGCCTTATCGTGGCAGCGCGTGAAGGGACTATCGCGAGTGGCAAAGAGCTCCCAATTTCAGTCAAAACTCGACTCGGATTCAATGAAGACAATCTGGAAGAGTGGCTCCCAGCCCTCCTCCTCGCCAAGCCGGCCGTGATCACGGTCCATGCTCGAACCAAAAAAGACATGTCCAAAGTGCCTGCCCGGTGGGAGCGGGTGAAGAGGGCAGTGGAGATTGCCCGAGGATCTGGGACGCTTATTCTCGGCAATGGTGACGCACGAGATATAGCCGATGCCCGAAACAAGGTGGCTGAGACCGGAGCGGATGGGGTGATGTTTGGTCGGGCTATATTCGGCAACCCTTGGCTCTTTGATGAAACGAAACAGGTGACGGTGCGGGAACGAATCGAGTCGGCGGTCGCCCATACGAAATTGTTCGAGGAAACCTGGGGCACGACTAAGAGCTTTGAACTGATGAAAAAACACTACCAGGCTTATATTAACCACTTCCCCCTGGCCAAGGAACTGCGTATCGAACTCATGAATTGTCGTGAGGTGAGCGAGGTAGCGAGTATCACTGAGAAGTTTCTTCAGGAGCACCCCGATATCGCTGAGGAGATCGTGGTCCCCATCCCCAAGTTTTAAAAGAATTACGTAACTCACTACGTAATTGGGTACATATTATTTATGAAAATAGCGGTATTGGTATCGGGTGGGGTAGATAGTTCAGTCGCTTTGCGGCTCCTTAAGGACGAGGGACATGAACTGACCGCCTATTACCTGAAAATTTGGTTGGAGGACGAACTGTCTTTCTTGGGCGAGTGTCCCTGGGAGGATGATTTGGCGTATGTGCGAGCCGTGTGTGAACAGGCGAGTGTGCCCCTCGAGGTCGTGCCGTTTCAGAAGGAATACTGGGAGCGAGTAGTGGCCTATACCGTAAACGAAGTCAAAGAAGGCCGGACCCCTAATCCTGATATGCTCTGTAACGCCCGGATCAAGTTCGGGGCATTTTATGACTATATTGCTGATAAGGGCTATGACAAGATTGCCACCGGTCACTATGCCTGGACAGAAAGAGTGAATGGCCAAGCGATCCTCAGAATGTCACCAGACCCCGTGAAGGATCAAACCTATTTCCTCTCGCAATTGTCCCAAGACCAGGTGAGTAAGGCTCTTTTTCCGATCGGGAGATTGGAGAAAAGCGAGGTACGGAAATTGGCCGAGCAGTTTAAGCTCCCCAATGCGAAACGCAAAGACAGTCAGGGAATATGTTTCTTGGGGAAGATCCCTTTTGATAAATTCTTGGAGTATCATCTCGGCAAAAGACCCGGGAAGATTATTGAGTTTGAAACCGGCGAGGTTCTGGGGGGGCACGACGGGTTTTGGTATTTCACTGTCGGTCAGCGTCGAGGCATCAAACTCCCTGGCGGGCCGTGGTACGTGGTAAAAAAAGACGCCGAGAAAAATGAGGTGTTCATTTCTCATGGGGCTCATCACGAGCTTTTGGCCCGCAATACTTTTGTTGTGGGTGGACTCAACTGGATACGTGGAACTCGTCCTCTGAAAACAGCGTTGCAAGTAAAAATTCGCCATGGCGCCAAGATGTATCCGGCGACGTTGGAGTACCTGGAAAATGGCATGTTGAACGTTACACTCAAAGAAAAGGACCCAGGGCTAGCCGAGGGTCAGTTTGCTGTATTCTATGATGGCGACATTTGCCTTGGGGGCGGAGTGATACAATAACAAACATGGCGATTCGCACCGAGAAAATTCGATTCTTTGAGAAGCATCTCACTGACTTTTTTCACAAAGCTGGTCGGGTAGAATTGCCATGGCGCAAACCCTTCGACCGCACTCAGGGCAAGGGAACAATCACGGCCTACGAAGTGTGGGTCTCAGAGGTCATGCTCCAACAGACCCAGGTGGTACGGGTGATCGGATATTACACTCGGTTTCTCAAACGTTTCCCAACGGTTGAGAAGCTAGCGGAGGCGACATGGGAAGAGTTTCTCCCGTACTATGAGGGACTCGGGTACTATGCCCGGGGACGCAACATGCTCAGGACAGCGCAAGCGGTAGCGACTGAGTATGGGGGCCAGTTTCCGAGAGACAAAGAGTTACTCCAAACTCTCCCGGGTGTCGGTCCGTACACAGCGTCGGCTATCATGAGTTTTGCTTATGGGGAGAATCACATGGCTTGGGATACCAACTTGAAGCGTGTCATCGGCAGATTCTTTTTGGGTGGGAAGCATCTCGTCACAGATGAGGAGTACTGGGAGACGAGATTTGCTATGCCGAAGCGCGAGATGAACGCGGCCCTCATGGACTTCGGGAGCGCCCTCTGTGTCGCCCGACCCAAGTGTGAGGCCTGCTCGCTCCGCAGTCGCTGTGTCTATTCTAAAGAAAAGGGGAAGCAAGAAGTAAGGAAAAAGCCGAAGGGAGTAAGTGATGCAGGGGGAGATATGAAAGTAGCGCGGGTGGTAGTATTTCTCCATGAGCGACACCAGCAGTATTTTTCGTCTCAGAAAAAAAGATACAGTCCGTTTCTTTTGCCGACAGGCTACTCTTCCCGGGCCGACATCAAAAAGTATTTCTTGGAACGGTACGGACTCACTCTGGCAGTCCGGCCACCGCATGGACGAGTGCTCCGTGATGGGGTACCGACACTCCTGGTACATGCCCAGATTCTCCTCGGCAATCCCTCATTTGCCGTATTTCCGAAAAGGGCCGTGGCGGAGTATAATGAAGGCATCGCAAAGTAGCCATCAGTTAAACTTAGTATTATGCAACTCAAATCACTCAATGTTTTCTTCTTCTTTTTGGTGTTGCTCGCGGTTGCCACGTCTGTCTTTTTTATCTTCCAGCCGTTTTTGACGGCTATTGTGGCGGCCGCTATCCTCGCGGCTCTCTTCAAACGGCCTTATCATTTCTTGGAACGCCTCACGCATGGACGCCGAGGGTTGAGCTCGTTTCTCACCTGTCTTTTGGTGATAGTTATCATTATCACACCACTGTTTCTCGTCCTGAGTCTCGCGGTGAGTGAAGCTGGCAATCTCTACCGGATGCTCGCTCAGGAGTCAGTGCTCCAGACATCTATTGGCAAGATTCTCGGTGCCTTCCAATCAGCCCCGTATGCTGGGGTCTTTTTCGACACGGCTGCCTTTGATCAGAACCAAATCATTGATGATATCAAGCAGTTCAGTCAGAACGCTTTGGGACTCCTCCAGGCAGCGTATCAGGGCATCACCCATTTTATCTTCTGGGTGTTCATTATGTTCTTTACCCTCTTCTACTTCCTTATGGATGGCAAGAAGACGCTTCGCTCATTCATGCAGCTCTCGCCTCTCAAGAACGAGCACGACGAACTCTTGATCGCCAAGTTTGTCTCAATTAGTCGCGCTACCCTCAAGGGGACGCTCGTCATTGGTGCTATCCAGGGTCTTCTCGGTGGACTGACGTTTTGGATAGCCGGAGTGCCGTCACCGGCGATCTGGGGTCTCATCATGATCCTCCTCTCTATCATCCCGATGATCGGCTCGACCATCGTCTGGTTGCCAGCTGGTCTCATTCTTCTCCTCCTTGGTGATGTCTGGCAGGGGATATTTATCCTGGCGGTAGGAGTCGGAGTTATCTCAGTCATCGACAATATTCTTCGTCCGAAACTGGTGGGTCAGGATACACAGATGCACCCACTCCTCATCTTTTTTGCGACCCTTGGTGGTATCTCCTTCTTTGGTCTGCCGGGCTTTATCATCGGTCCCATCATCGTCTCGCTCTTTATGGCACTCTCTGAGATATATAGCATCGAGTTTCGGGATCAGTTGAAAGAATACAATGAGTAGCGTTATGAACTGGTGGCAACATCTCCCAGGGCACATAGATCCGATCGTGTTTACGGTCGGTTTTCTATCCGTGCGCTGGTATGCGCTTTTGTGGCTTCTCGGACTCTTTCTTGCGTACACCCTCGCTCGACGGCTGTCAACGGCACAGACTCTTCCACCTGAGACACTGTACGACCTCTTCTTCTCTCTTTTTCTTGGAGCCTGGCTCGGTGGACGGTTGGGCTTTGCTCTCTGGTATCGACCGGACTGGTTTCTTGCTCATCCCATGAATATCATCCTACCCTTTGCGAGTGATGGCTCGTGGACGGGCATCTCCGGGATGAGTTTTCATGGCGGGCTAGTGGGAGTCGTAGGTGCTCTCTACTGGTTCAGTCAGAGGCGTAGACTCAATTTCTGGATGCTCGCTGATCTCGTGGCTCTCGTTGCCCCAATCGCGCTCTTTTGTGGCCGGATCGGTAACTTTCTCAATCACGAGCTCTATGGTCGGGTGACAGGCGTCCCGTGGGGGATGTATTTCCCGGGTGTAGTACCGAGCGCTCTCCGTCATCCGTCGACTCTCTACGAGGCGATGCTTGAGGGCGTACTCCTCTTTGTCCTCCTCCTCGGTCTGCGATCGAAAGTGACGCTCTCAGGTGGTCTCGCTTCCGCATTTCTCATCCTCTACGGCGCCCTTCGCTTTCTGGTGGAGTATGTACGCGAGCCTGATCGCGGGGTGGTCCTCCTCTATGGATACTTCACGCGGGGTCAGGCCCTGTCACTTGTGATGATTGCTTTCGGCGTGCTCTTGGCACTGTGGTTACGACGCACCAATCGTGCTAGAATGTAGCTACCTTGATACAAAAAAATGAAAGTGTATTCTCTCGAAGCGTCGCTCGCGGAAAGGGCTCGCAAACAGTCGCCCGCTCTCGATATGGTCGCCCGGCGACCACTCGCGCCGGTGGCGACCGCACACCATTCGCGTGTCGCACCAGTAGCTCCTCGTGCTACCCGACCGGGGCTTGACGGTATCCGCACCGAACGACGTTCACTCCTCCTCGAGCTACAGGAGCGCTCGCTCTCTGATTCTTGGGCGCGCTTTTTTCGTCGCAGTCAATTGTATCTGCGGAGAACGAGGCGTCTCCTCGCTCGGCTCATCCCAGATCTCTCACAGAACAAATTGGTCTATGGCTCCATCGTGAGTGGGATCGCGTTTGGTATGGTGAGCATGGCCTTTATTGCTCACTACCTCGGGGCGGGGGTCTTTGCCCGATCAGAAGAACCGGTCTCAGTATCACCTCCTCAGGAGACCGTAGCCGTAGCCGAACAGTTACCGACCTATGATCCGAGCCAAGACATTTTTTTTGAATACTTTGGTCAGGTGACCAAGGAAAAGTATGAGGAGAGTATCCGCGAGATGGTACGGGGCTATCCGATTGAAGCCATGCTCCCATATATCTTGGCGCAGGATCGGCTGACCGCTGCCTTCCTCATCGGTATCGCCAAAAAAGAAAGTAACTGGGGCAAGCGCATCCCGGTCCTCGAGGGGCAGGATTGTTTCAACTACTGGGGCTACCGCGGAGTCAGGCGCATGATGGGCTCGGGTGGACACACCTGCTTCAACAGCCGTGAGGACGCGGTCGAGACTGTGGCGCGACGTTTGGAAAAATTGATTCAGTCGGAAAAACTTGATACTCCCGAAAAGATGATTGTTTGGAAATGTGGCTTCAGCTGTCAGGGTCACAGTCGAGAGAGTGTGAAGAAGTGGATTAGTGACGTCGATATGTACTTCTCGCAGCTTTCAGAAGAATAAGGAGTGAGGGAAGTAAGTAACTCTCTCTTATCTCATGTTTCAAGAAAATGTTCAGATTTCGTGATGAAAATCATGAAAAGTGAGGAGGGCTAATATCATTAACCTGACGAGCTTTGAGAGGTTTTCAGCCGAAATATGGACATTTTATGAGACAAGCGCCTGGCTTCTTTCTTATAAAAGAGCGGTGAGATGAGAGAGAGTTACGATATAGAAATGAAAGCGGGCAGCAGGAATTGATCCTACTGCCCGTTTGTTTACTGGTGCGAGGTTCTCGCTACCAGCTTACTTGTGCCAGCGCCAGGGGGCGACTGACTCGAAGTGGAGGAGAACAGACCGCCTGTTCTGCCCCAGCTCCGTGACGATGGCCACCTTGCGGAAGCCTTCGTCCATTGGGAAGCTCCAAGCGGTGCATCCGAACTGGTTGGTTCGGAACACCTCGCCCGGATGAGCGAAGCGCTTGGGCGCTTCCTCGAGGTCCCGCACCATCCGGAACGAGTCCGTGAGGGTGAAGGGCGAGGGCCGCTCTCCAGGCCGTCCGGCGTAGACGACCACCGGGTTAACGACCCGGAAGGTCAACCACGTGTTGCCCGGCAACCCACAGACCTGTTGGTCTCCGAGGTGCTCGACCATCACGTCCTGCTCTTTGCTGTAACCGATTCGCTCGGTCACGTACAGGTAGCCAAGGCCACCGGCAATCAGAATGAACAGGATCTTGCCGACCCAGCCCTTCTTGGCCGGAGCGCGTCCAGCCGGCGCAGCGACTGTTGTGCCCGCGACTGCTGTGCCACCACCGGAGCCAGAGAGTCGCCTCCAACCGTAGACGGCGAGGGCGATGAGGCCGATGGCGATGGTGAGGGCGAGCCAGTGCTCCTTCCACCATGTCGACTGGGTCGGCTTGGCTTCCACGAGCGACTCAACCAGATCGGCCGGACGCAGACTTTGCGCCTGGCGCTTCTTCTCGAGGTATTCCCACACCGCCTTCTGTTCGGCGGTGAATGCCTTACCTGACTTCTTGAGTGCTGTCAGGTCCTTGGCCACTCGTTCCTCTCGCTCTATCGTCTGCCGCTCTTGCTCTTGTTGGTACTCGAGCAAGACGACTGACGACGGGTCAGCTACCTTGCGCTCGACGGTGCCAAACACCGTAGCTCCCACGACGTAGACCGCAATGGCGACCAGGAAGTAGCCTGCAATGCGCAGGACCAACTTGCCGGTCGGCCATTCGTCCTTGGCGAAGTAGATGAGCGTCGGGATGATTACAAACAGGAACATGTTTTCCTGGACGTGCCCCTTCGTGCTGAAGAGGACCGTGTACAGGAACCAGGCCGGCACCCAGAAGATGAGCACGAGACTCATCTTGTCGAGCGCGATAGGCGCCCAACGCTTCAGGACGGTGATGCCGTCCTTGAGGCTGAGGTTCGGTTCACCACCAGGTTGTCCGGCGATGACTGCCGCCCCTGAAATTCCACTCCAGGTGATGGGGGAGTAGATCACCCCCAAGACGATGATGAGGTAGAACACCAGGAATGTCGCGGTGATCCACTCGAGGCCCCAGGCCGAGAGAAAGATCGATCCGAAACCCATCAGGGTGACGAGCAGGAGTCCAATCCAGATCCCGAGCTGGACCCACAGTGCACCAATGCCAAACTGGCTGAGCACCAGTTTGACTGCTTCTCCAAACGTCATTCTCATGACGACTCCTTATGAAGTGTATTTGAGGGTGGCCGCAATGATGAGGCCGACGACGAACAGGATTCCGAGAACGCCGAGAAACGCCACTAGTACCGTGAGAAACGTCCTCTTGGTATCAGCGACAGCATTCCGGCTTTCAGTCACGATGTACGTTTCGAGTTCTCGCTCGAGAAGTTTTCGTGCATCCGGATCTTCTGTCACTTTGATGACTTGTTCACGACGCTGAACTTCGTCATAGGCAGGCCGTCCGAGCGTGGCCTGATAGAGACCGCGGACGGAAGCATCTTTCGCTGCAGCTACCTTTTGGGAGGGTGACTGCTTCGAGATGAGTCCAGCCGACAACAAGTACGCTGTGGCCTTCGCAACACCCAGTTCGGGAGTCGCTTCGCCACTGATGATCTTCGACACCAGCACAAGATGCTGGACGCGAGGATCATCCTTCGTGTACTCATAGTCGAGGGGCCGGCGTTCGAACCTGCGTTCGATTCTTTCCTGGCCTCCTTGGCCTGGTTGCGCTGCTGCCCCGGCTGCTTGTTGCTGATTACCGCGACCGCCTCGGGTGATGGTTTCTGAGGCCATCACGTGCTCGAAGCGTTCGGTCAGCTCAAGCGAACCCATGTTCTTCCTCCAGTCGGTTTGTTGGTGGGGCTCGAGAGCCGCACGCACCGCTTGGACGTTCGCGACATGCTGTACGCCATCCGGCAATTTACGCAGGGCTGCATCGACAGCGAGTTGAATCGCCTCGTCGTTCCTCGGCTTGAGGATTGACGTGGTCTGTTGCTTGAGGGGTTCGTCGGGTTGCCCACCACCCGTTGCCGGGTTGGGTTGTTTGTGACCACCCATGAACCGTCCCATAATGAACGGGATTATGGTTGACTGAACCACTTCCCAGAGGACTTCGAGTTTCGTCTGTGCCATCACGATCTCCTTGATGATCAGAAGTTGCAAATGTTAAGGTGCGGTGTTACAGTCCGCACCCGAGGGGGTTGAGGAAAATCTAATTCTGTAACTGTCTATTATAGCACTTTTTTGTGAAAAAGTCAATACTGGTAAGGTCTTGGAAAATGGCCAAGATATGAGGCTCATTAGAGCCAAAAGTTACGGAATATTTATAGGAGAAAGTCTCTGACTTTTGGGGATTGATCCCGTTAGAGAAAAGTTGCTTCAAACGACTGAAGTCGCCGAAAGTGCTTTCTCTAACGGGATTGACCACGTCGCTCGCGAGCGACGGTGGTTGACAAAACCCCATTTTTCCCCTATACTCGAGGTACAGTTTGATTGGTATGGTAGTTCGCTTTAAAGCGGGCTTTTTTTAATGCCAAAACAAGCAAAAGTGAATGTGGAATGTGGAATATAGAATGAAGCCCAAGAGGAAATGTTTCTCGGAATCTCCATTTTACATTCTTAATTCTAAATTCTGAGTAAATACTATGGCGAAGAAAAAGGTAGTAGTAGAAGAGGAAGCAGAGGGAGCTGACGAAGGGAGTCTCTCGGGACGCCTCGGTGAGTTCGGGAGTGCCGTCATGCAGATTGCTGACGAAAAAGGTATCTCCAAGGAACGTGTGCTCGAAGTAGTCGAGGCCGCACTCGCTGCTGCCTACAAGAAGGACTATGGCAAGAAGGGCCAGGTCATCCATGCCAAGTTCGACGAAGTGGCAAAGAGCGCCAGCTTTTTCCTCGTGAAAGAAGTCGTCGACGAATCGGTGCGTGAGTTTGTCGAAGAGACCGAAGAAGATGAAACCGTCGTAGACGAAGTCACGTCGGTCGCGACCGACGGTGATGAAACTCGTTTGCCTCGCTACAACATGGAGCGCGATATGCTCCTTGAGGAGGCCAAGAAGCTCAAAAAGGATGCCAAGATCGGTGATACGATCGAGCTCCCACTCCCGACCTACGAAGAGTTTGGTCGCGTCGCTGCTCAGACCGCCAAGCAGGTCATCATCCAGCGTATCCGCGAGGCGGAGCGCGAGAGTATGTTTGATGAATACAAGGAGAAAGAAGGTCAGGTGGTCAATGGAACCGTCCAGCGCGTCGAGGGTCGCAATGTGTTTGTCGACCTCGGTAAGTCCGTCGGTGTCCTTTTCCCATCAGAACAAATTGAAGGTGAGAACTACCGCGTCGGTCAGCACGTCAAGGTATACCTCGTTCGGGTAGAGTCCGATACCAAGGGCCCGGGGCTCCTCCTCTCGCGGACTCATCCGGAGATGGTGCGTCACCTCTTTTCACTCGAGGTGCCAGAGATCTTCACAGGTACTGTTGAGATCAAGGCCATCGCTCGTGAAGCCGGATCCCGCACCAAGATCGCCGTTTTTTCGGCCGAAGAAGGGGTAGACCCGATTGGATCGTGTGTCGGTCAGAAGGGGACTCGCGTCCAGACCATCATCGATGCCCTCGGTGGCGAGAAGATCGATATCATCGAATGGAACGAAAACCTCGAGAAGTTTATTAGCGCAGCGCTCTCACCAGCCAAGGTGCTCTCGGTCGCTCTCCATGAAGAGGAGAAGCGCGCTGTAGTCACCGTCCCTGATGACCAGCTGTCACTCGCTATCGGCAAGCGTGGCCAGAACGTTCGCCTCGCCGCTCGTTTGACCGGCTGGAAGATTGACGTCGCCGGTGGCGCCAAGCCAGAGGTAGCCGAGGAAGCCGAGGTTACCGAAGAGGCTCCAGTGGAAACTGATGAAACCAAAGAGTAGAGAGAGTATTCTAAAATCCCTGCCTGCCGTAGGTAGGAAAAATCATAAATCTTAAATGAGAAGCGTATGAACTTGTGGCACGATATCCCATCTGGTGATGATCTCCCCAAAGTGATCAATGTTATCGTCGAAATTCCCAAAGGTTCCAAGAACAAGTACGAAATCGACAAGGAAAGTGGTCTCATCAAGCTCGACCGAGCGATGAAGAGTGCTCAGGACTATCCGTTTGACTACGGATTTGTCCCGCAGACCCTCTGGGAAGATGGCGATGCACTCGATGTGGTGCTCCTCACGACCTACCCACTCCATCCTGGTATCTTGGTCGAAGCGCGACCGATTGCCGTCATGCACATGATCGACGGTGGCGAGGGCGATGACAAAGTGATTGCGGTCCCCAAAAATGATCCACGCTGGGAAGAGGCTCATGATCTCACTGATGTGAACAAGCACACCATCAAGGAAATCAAGCACTTCTTTGAGACGTATAAGACGATTGATGGGAAGAAGGTGGAGATCACTGGTGTCGAGGGACGCGAGGCTGCCTACGAGGCAGTCCGGAAGGGATTGGCGCTCTATGCGGAGAAGTTTCCGAAGCAGGGGTAATAACGAAGTTCTGTGAATATATACTATGAATGTCACCGTCAAAAAGTTGCCGGAATCGAAAGTGGAGATGAAGGTAGTGCTCCCATGGGAAGAATGGCAGGGCGAGATTGAGCATGCCAAAGACGGGATGGCCAAGTCCGTCAAACTCCCGGGCTTTCGTCCGGGCAAGGTCCCCAAGAACATGGTCGAGCAGCGTTTTGGCAAGCAGGCCATCATGGTCGAAGCCGCCGAGCACGTCGTTTCGAACTCTTATGCCAAGGCTCTCGAACAGGAGAAGATCGACGCTATTGGGCAACCCGAGGTCACCCTCGGCAAAGTCTCCGAAGGAGAGGAATTCACCTACTCTATCGTCACCGCTGTGATGCCCGAGGTAAAGCTCGCCTCATGGCGCGATGCTGTGAAAAAAGTGAATAGTGATCATGCCAAAAAGAGTACCGAAGTAGCCGAGGAGGATATCACGAAGGAGCTTGAGCGACTCGCTACTATGCGGGCCAAGCAGGTCGCCGTCAACCGCGAGGCCAAGATGGGTGACAGCGTTCTCGTCGATTTCACCGTGAAACAAGAGGGCGTCGTGATCGAAGGTGGCAAGAGTGAGAATCACCCGCTCGTCCTCGGGAAGGGCGTCTTTATCCCTGGCTTTGAAGAAGAGCTCGTCGGGATGAAGGAGCATGATGAGAAAACGTTTGAACTGACCTTTCCAGCGGAGTATCACGCCAAGCACTTGGCCGGTCGGCAGGCCACCTTTGAGGTCAAGATGCGTTCGGTGCAGGAGCGGGAAGTGCCCGTGCTTGACGATGCCTTTGCCAAGAGTCTCGGTAAATTCGAGACGCTTGCCGAGGTCAAAGAAAACCTGAAGAAGGGCATGCTTGAAGAGAAGAAAGAGCAGATGAAGAATGAGCGCCGGACTGCTATCTTGGATGCCTTGGTCGACAAGGCAATGATCGAATTCCCCGAACTGTTGGTCACCCAGGAACTGCTCCGCATGACTCAGGATTTTGAGGCCCAGCTCACTCAGATGGGACTCAACCTCGAGGCATACCTGGAGCAGATGAAAAAGACCAAGGACGAACTCGAAACAGAATGGTTGCCCCAGGCCAAGCGTCGTCTCTCAGCCAACCTCGTTATCGAGTTTCTCGCCGAGGAAGAGTCGATCACAGTCGACACGCCCGAGGTAGAGGCCGAGATGAACAAGGCGCTCCAGTACTACAAGAACATTAAAGATATTGAGAAGAATATCGATATGGAGCGTCTCTACGCAGCCGTGTCTGGTCAGCTCAAGAACGAAAAGGTCCTCGCATGGCTCGAAAGCCTGTAATGATGAAGTATGAAGCATGACG
>CAZCNN010000009.1:0-39082 GCA_964500505.1 uncultured Bdellovibrionales bacterium
TGCGTCTCAACCAAATCTAGCAGAGGCTTACCGGCCACGCCCGGCAAGCCTTTTTTCTTACCTAAAATGACTGGAATGGCTCCATATTGCCATTTTTTTTCCTTTCCGCTACAATACCTTCGTTACCAAAGAGGAGTTTAACAACCTATTTCTATAAGCCATACCTCCGCGGGAAACATTAGTTTCCGCTATAGGGGGTCAGTGGTCTCAGCACTAAACTATTGCTCCGGCGTAGCTCAGCGGTAGAGCAGAAGACTGTTAATCTTTTGGTCGCAGGTTCGAATCCTGCCGCCGGAGCAATGAGTTAGTGCTGATAAAAAGGAACCTGGTCCTTACTTTTTAAACAGAGTATATCCTAGGGATGTTTTTTGCATCCACGTTTGCTGGCAGTATATTCTAAAGAGAATCAGTCTGAAAAAATGTCTAAAGACGTATGCGGGAAAAGATCACAGAATTCTTGGTAATCGCTCTGGCTTTTGTGTCGGCTCCATTCGTCACGCCTGAGCCACCCGTGATCATTGAACAGCCCTCGGAAGTGACAGAGGAACTGAAGCAGGAAGAAGCACTACCAGTAGAAACGGCAGCCGAGTCAAAGCCAGCCGAGCCGGTAGTCGAAGTAGCACCAGTCAAAGTGGTAGATCCCTACTGTGCTCAGTATGCGTTCCGCTATTCGGCTGAGAAGTATACATCAGCCAGCGAAGAGTCGAAAAAGGTCAAAAAGTCATGTGAAAAGGAGAAAGACAAGGTAGACAAAGACTCTATAGAGGCTCTCGACTACGACTGCGATGCTAGAGAGAAGCAAGCCAAGAAGGAGTTTGAGGCTTGGAAGAAGAAATATGAGGAGTATAAAGTCAGGTGTCCATAATAGGCTAAAACATTGCTTTTAGGAGGTAAAAGTGAGATAAGTGTGTTATGGAAGATATTTACCTTCTCCTTGTCCTAGCCTCAATAGTCTGTCTCGTAGTTGGCCTCATCAAGCCAACTGTTTTTTCACGTTTTTTAGGGGAGGATGTCACAAGGAAAAGAACTAGTGCTACATTTCTCATAATCACTTTTGCCTCCTTCTTTTTGTTCGGAACAGCAAGTGATGCTAATGATGCCGCTGAACAGGCAAAACTGTCTCAGCAAGCGGCCCTAGTGGCTCAGTCACAGAAGGCTGTAGAAGAGGTACCAACTGTTCCTGAAACGGTTGCCGAATCAAATACCGTCCCTGCCGATGTGGTTCCGGTAGTCGAGGAGCAAAGGAAGGCAGAAGAGACTTACGAGGTAGTAAAGGTGGTTGATGGTGACACGCTTTCTCTCAATATGGGTGGTAAAACTGAAGTCCTTCGACTGATTGGCATGGATACGCCCGAGACAGTCGATCCTCGTAAGCCCGTGCAGTGTTTTGCTCAAGAAGCATCTGCTAAGGCCAAAGAGACTTTGACTGGGAAGAAAGTGAGAATTGAAGCAGATCCGTCTCAAGGGGAGCGTGATAAGTATAATCGATTGCTTCGTTATATCTTTCTTGAGGATGGCACCTTCTACAACAAACTCATGATTGAGGAGGGGTTCGCCCACGAGTACACCTACAATACCCCATACAAGTACCAGTCTGAGTTCAAGGAAGCCGAGACCAAAGCAAGGGAGGACAAGAGGGGATTCTGGGGAGACGTCTGTGACGGAGATACTGAACAACCAGCACTAAGGCCTGCGCCGACTCCGGAGCCTACCATTTCAAGTCCAGTTGCTCCTACAGGCGGTGCTGGGTGGGCGTGTAATTGCAAGAAGACCTGTCCAAACATGTCCTGTGCAGAAGCCCAATATCAGCTTAATTCGTGCGGGTGTTCGGCTCGTGATGCCGATAAAGACGGGACGGCATGTGACGCTCAATGCTGAGGATTATTCTATGACTGATTTAAACGAGAAGGGACACGGATGGATAGGCTTGATCATGGTTGTTGTGGCTGGGTATCTTATTTGGACATCACACAATTCTGGTTATGAACAGGGCAGAGAGGTCGGAGTCGAAGAGGGCATCACGTACGCATCAGAAAACAACGAAGAGCTGGATATTTGCGAGTACACTCTGGAAGAGTACAAAACTGCCTTGAATGAGGCTAATGACAACATTGAGACTGCGAACAGCAGCATATCAGACGCCTAGATGTATTCGGGAGCGACTTACTACGAGATGGTTGATGCAATAGATAATCTTCAGGAAGTTGAAACGGTGGATGAGCCATATTGATAAACTAACTCTTGTATCCTAAATGGTGGGTTAGAACCTGGTATAATAGATTTGTGAAAAAGAAACTTCTTATTTTAGGTTTAACTATAGTCGCCCTTGTCGGGGTGTATTTTTCTTTGGGGCAGTATCTTCAAAAACAACAGAAAACATCACAAGAGTTGAATATGTCTCTTTTGCAAGAGCCATTAGAGAATACTATTGTGGAGAACCAAATGCCGGCAAGCTGGACGCTCTATCGTAGTTCAGATAAAAATATATCTTTTCAGTTCCTCTCGAGTTTTGAGGGAGTACGGGAGGACAATGATGAGGTAGTGGTTTCTTGGATGGATTTAGATCCTTTTTCGAAGCCTACAGCAGGAGTTTGGATTTATGTTCATGAAAATCCTCTCGGTCTTTCTGCGGGTTCTTGGTGGTGGCTACGATTGGTAAAAAATTGGCAGTGGAAAGAATGGCGGGACACCAGTCATTATGGAAAAAGTATAAATGGAACTTCTCGTTTTATTGTTGCTTCATCGGAATCATGGGAAAGAGAACCTTTTCTTGCGACTTACCTTCCTTGTGGAGAGCGGATGTGTGAAGTTCGGATGAGAGTGATTAAAGATTACCCACTAGAAGATACTTATAGGAGGATTCTTACTACTCTAGATGAATGGAAGGATCAAAAGACAGGACTTCAGATTGATAAGTGGGAAGGTAAGTATGAAAATACCTTAGCAGGATATAGGGTAAAATATCCTTTAAATTTTTCTGATAATCGAGTCGTTGCGCCAGAAAGAGATCTCCATGAAGCAGGGAGTGAAGATAGATATGTCCGATTACCTTACCAATCAGCTACATTTATACGATCCCTTTTCTGCACCCAGCTTGGGGACGGAAAAGCTGAAAGCGGCATCGATAGCTATCTTTCCTATTTGCCTGGTGCTTCAATTCTAGAGCGCTGGTCTATACCGGTAGATTCGGGAACATGGGTGGGGGCAGCTCGGGTTACAGGGGGAGGGGCGGTTCAGGGTCTTCAAACATACACGGGAGATGAAGGAGATGGGGGATACTATGCAGAAACGGTGTACGTAAAAAGAGATGGTCTTATTATCGCCCTTTCATTTTCTGCAACGCCCTCTACACGACGGGATCTTTTTCATGGAGTAGTGGATTCTCTGGAGCTACTGCCTGTCCCTAGTCTGAAAGAGAAAACGGGTGAAGAAGCCTGTAAGATGAATGAAATGTCTGATGGGTATTGGAAAAATAATTATGTGGTGATGCATCCGAAATCACTGCAAAACCTTGGTGAACAAGCGCGTTTGCAAGGTGTTTATCCAGAAGCCTTTGAAATATTAGGTGGTGGGTGGGCACGTCAGACTATGGATAAGTGGGTTTTTTGTAAAGGGGATAGAGTGTATGCAAACTATGATAGTTTTCGAGTTACCGATGAGATGCGTGGATTAGCAGAAGATGAATATTTTGAGTACAAGTGTGAAGAGGAAAGAATTATAGGAGAAGTGTGATTTAATACGAACTACTACGCTTCATTTTTTTCATTAGATTAGTTCTCACTTCCTCCAACAGGTGGAGCTGAGTTAAAATAGAGGCTTGTTTGAGCCTCTATTTTTGTTACTAACAATGGGTGTTCGAACCTGCTGATATTTGTATTGAGCAAGGCCAGATAATAACTGGTATAATTGTTCATAGAGTGGTAGATAATAAGGTATAGAATAATTCTTGATAAGAACTATAAATATATGTCTGGACACATATTGCTTATTGGTGGAGGTGAGATTAGCAAGGGAGAGACAAAAATTATAGATGACAAGTTAAAATCACTTGTCCCTCCTGCCTCGAAATTCCTTTTTTTCCCAACGGCTGCTGGAGACAGCGAAGGATATATTCAGACGATAGAGCGGGTGTTCGGCGATACGTTTGAAGTTGTTTCCGTCACCGAAGCTCAGGGCAGAGAGTATGCTATAAAGCAGCTCCAAACGGCTCAGGCCGTGTATCTCGGTGGTGGTCGCACCGAACTTTTACTTGACTTATTTGAAAAATGGGATTTGACTGCCAGCCTGAAGGAACTTCTCAATCGAGGTGGAGTCGTTGCCGGTATCAGCGCTGGTGCTCAGGCTCTTTCGGCTGCATACGCCGACTTTGATGAAAAAGGATCTATGGAAACCAAAACGGGCTGGAATTTTTCAGAAGTCTATTGTATTGTCCATGCTAAAGAGGAGCAGATCGTCAAGGCTTTTGACGTGTATCAGAAGAGCGGTAAGCGGGCAGATATTCCTTTTATCGCGATTGGCGAGCGGGCTGCGTGGCATATTTATGACGGGGGAACAGAAAAAATCGGAGAAGGAGCGGCATGGTTTGCTTCTGAAAGTACGATTGACAACGAGGTAAAGGCGTTATAGTCTGTACTATTTCGTTTATAGCGGAAGGAATCTGATATGCTGTAGCTGAATCAATATCATCGTGAACATATGGCGACGCTTAATCCTTGGATCAATTTCAATGGTATTGCCGAAGAGGCGTTTTCGTTTTATAAATCGGTATTTGGCGGGGAGTTTTCGAAGGTAGTGCGCTTCAAGGATATCGCCAGCGAGGAATTCCCCGTGGCACAAAAAGAGGAAGATAAAATAATGTATATAGCTTTGCCTATTGGCGAGAGTACGGTACTGGTAGCCAATGATGTGCCCGAGGTTTTGGGGCAAGTCAATGAACGCGAAAATCGAAGTAAAATTTTGGTCCGGGTAGAAAGCAAAGAAGAAGCCGATCGAGTATTCTCTGGCCTGTCGGCAGGTGGGGAAGTAGAGGGACCCATGGGAGACAGTCCATGGGGTTCATACGCGGGTATGTTTCGGGATAAATACGGCATTGAATGGATCATCGAGACTATCCCTAGTAATTGACAATAGAAAAACAAGGTATCCAAATGCCTTGTTTTTTTTGGCCAGAGGAGGACTTAGCCTCGGCGGGCGGCGTCAATCGTGGCGACATCGATTTTCTTCATGGTCATCATCGCATCGAATGCACGTTTGGCTTCGGCGCCACCGGCGGCGAGAGCGTCTGAGGGCGTGCGAGGGGTGATCTGCCAGGATACGCCCCAACGGTCCTTGCACCAGCCACACTCGCTCTCCATGCCACCGTTTCCGACGATAGCGTCCCAATAGTGTTTTTTGACATCATATATTTAGAGCTGAAATTACATCCGTAGTATACGCTCAAGCTTCCCGTATAGGGAAATTGCCCAATCTTCCGCTTCTAGAAGGCGTGATACTATTGAGGGGGGATGATAAACTGGGGGTGTATACTGACTATGTTTGGTACTAACAAATAATTTGGCTACCAAGTATGAAATATACAGAGTATCTAGAGACACTACCGGTAGGGACGTGTCCATTTTGTACCTCAGATGATCGGAGGTTTATCGAAAACGAAACCGCCTACGTCACGTACGCTCTCGCCCCGTACCACAAACATCATCTACTCATTATCCCCAAGGAGCATCGGAAATCGTTTTTTGATATGAGTCCAGAGGAGTGGGGTGATATCTGGGATTTGGCTCAGAAGAGTTCGCGCATCCTCCGCTATCTCGGGTATGATAACTATTCGCTCATGGTTCGTGAAGGCGTGAGTAGAGGCAAGAGCGTAGAACACTTGCACTATCATCTCGTCCCCAATATCCGAATGGGTGATTTGGATCATGCCAACAATGTTCGGAGCGTACTCACGCAAGAAGAAGTGAGCGCCCTCGTACAGGAGATGAAGGATGTGATCGAACAGTTGTAGCCGTGTAGAGGAACTCTACTATGCAGAAGGTCAAGAAAATTGAACTCTACCTCAAAAAGAATCCACGAGCGACGGAGCGTGATCTGGAGCGCAAGTTTGGCTTGACCCGCACCGAAGCTCGGATGATTCTCGGTGGTACGTCCCATGAGGAGCGAGGTGAGGCGAAAAGTTTCTGGTGCTCTTGGTACGGATCCGAAAAAAAAGTGATGTGGACGCTCTTGGCTCTCGCATGTGTCGTGCGGGGATTGTATGCCTTTTTCCTCATGCGAGAGGACACGCTCCTCGTACCGCTTCATGATGCCGAGTATTATCTCAAGTGGGCCGAGAAGATTGTGACCGACGGCTGGCTCGGTGATCGGGCCTTTTTTACAGAGCCACTTTATGCTTATCTTTTGGCTCTCGCGCTCACACTTTTTGGTTCAGCTGGTTCACTAGCCCTTCTCGTGCTTCAGTTTGTTCTCGGGGCACTGGCCCCACTCGGACTTTACCTCCTCTCGCGACGCCTCCTCAATCGTGAGGCGGCTCTGGCCACCGGTCTTCTCGCCACACTCTACGGACCATTTTTGTTCTATGAGGGACTCCTCCTCAAAACCAGTCTTGAGGTCTCGTTTCTTCCATGGGTACTCCTCCTGATTTTCTACGCCTTTGAAAAGGGGAAACCAGTATTATTTTTTGGGAGCGGCATAGCTTTGGGCATATTCTCGCTCATCAAGGGGAACAACCTCCTCTGGGTGCCCGTGGTCATCGGACTCCTCCTCTCTTCATGGCAGTACGTCCTGACCCGGCGTATGCTTCTATCAGGATGTTTGGTGATTGGTGTCGTTCTTATCATCTTCCCAGTCACCGTACGAAACTACGTCGTCTCTCATGACTTTGTCCTCACCAACTACTCGTTTGGATTGGCACTCTACCAAGGCAATTGGTGGGGTGGGGATGGCTCGACCGCACTCGTCCCGCCGTTCTTGCGACCCGATCCTCGCTATGAGGAGGTGGATGCTGTCGGGATGGCTGAGGCCACCCTTGGGCATACTCTCACGCCTTCTCAGGTCTCAAGTTTCTGGGTACGCCAAGCCTTGAGTGATATGAGCGAGGCACCAGGACACTTTCTGGCGATCCTCTGGAACAAGGTACTCCTCATCTTCAACCACTCGGAGTTTAGTGATAACTATCAGTACAGCTACTATCGGGATACCATGCCGCTCCTCTGGTTCCTGCCCAATTTTTGGCTCGTCAGTATTCTCGCGGTGATTGGGGGGATTCTTTTCTTTTGGCGAGATTTCTGGCAGACGATGCGACCTGAGGGGAGGTTACAGGGACGATCATTCCTCTTCTTCTTCGGTGCTTCCATCCTGGTCCTTCTCTTGACCACGGTCAATGCTCGCTATCGCTTGCCTCTCCTCCCGTTTTTTCTCATCCTCGCTGGCGGTGCTGTCGCGTACCTCATCCGTTCAGTGCGTGAAGGGCGGACTTTTCATCCTGTAATCCTCGCCATGGGGGCACTCATGGCGTTACTTCTTGCCTGGTACCCCTTGCCAGTGGTCAGATTTGATACCGTAGCGCAGTCGTATCATGCCATCGGCTATCAGGCGCTGACAGCGGGGCAGTATATAGAGGCACAGACATTATTAAAGAAGACGCTTGAGGTTGATCCGCAGTATGCCTGGGCCTATGGCAACCTGATGCTCACCAATCTCGCTCTCGGCCAGGTGACCGAAGCCGAAGGAGCACTCAAGAAGCTCCTCGTGTTACGGAGTGATGATCTCTCAAATTATCGGCTTCTCACGTTCTTCCGCGAGGTGCGAGACCTCCCTCCCACTGAGAGAGAGGCTCGGGTCAAGGCCTCTGTGTCCAGAGTCGAGACCCCACCGTATGACCCGGATTGGCACGAGGCTGAGCGTCTCCTCCATGTGGGGGATGACCGCGGAGCTGAGAGCGCTCTCAGACGGTCCTTGGTACGCTATCCAGATGCCCCGGCATCCACTATGGCTCTCTCGGCGCTCCTGAAGAAAGCGGGGAAAACGGAAGAAGCGAAGCGTCTCCTCACGAGAGTAGTGGAGAATCATCCGGAATTATTCCCGGTCCGCTACAATCTCGCCAATCTCTATATTATGGAAGAAAATTACGGCAAGGCGGCCGAGCTCCTCCGTGATATCTATGAGTTTACACCGGAACTCGGAGAGACCTGGTACAACTATGCGGTCGCTCTCATCAAACAAAAGCGTACGAGTGAGGCGATACCGGTGATGCAGGCCTATATCGATCGTTACGAGGACGATGCCACACGTAAGTCAGTGGTGGAAAAATTCAGGACCGCCCTCAAGCCAACACCGAATACCATTGAGTCGCTTTTACCTGGAAAACGCTGAGAGGAGAGCATACAATTTATCCCTTATCTAAGCCATTTTAATAGGAGCTTGACCAAAACACTAGGAAAAGAGCGAAAAAAGCGCTATGATAAGGGACGAAGCAGTAATTCATAAGATGATTTTATGGCGAAGTCGAATGCGGCGTTCATGAAGCCGATGAAGGTCAGTGCAGAGTTGGCAGTAGTAGTTGGTCCTGGACCGATGCCTCGGTCAGAAGTGGTCAAGGCTCTCTGGGCCTACATCAAGAAGCATGACCTCCAGAATCCACAGAACAAGCGCAACATCCTCGCGGACGATGCCCTCAAGGCCGTGTTTGCTGGCAAGGCTGAAGTGACGATGTTTGAAATGACTAAGCTCGTCTCCGCTCACCTCTCATAAGTTGAGGGAGCCAAGCAAAAGACAGTCCCAAGGGACTGTCTTTTGCTTTGGGTCGGACGAGTGGATCGAATCCCTTGCTACATTTGGTAATTTCTAGTACAGTAGATTTTTAGAGGAGAATCGTCCAGGTTCGGACGGTTTTTCTTTTATATATCATTCAATACTATGGCCACACCCAAACCATCATCGTCTCCCTACGTAGTCGTCAAGCGCAGTAGCGCCGGTCTCGGCCTCTTTGCCATCGCCCCGATCAAGAAGGGGACGACCATTATCGAGTACATCGGCGAACGGGTCCCGACCTCGGTGGGGGATGAGCGGGACAACCGCTACATGTTTAATGTGAATACCCGCTGGGACATCGATGGCAGTCCGCGCTACAACACCGCGCGCTACGCCAACCACTCCTGCCGGCCGAACTGCGAAGCCCTCAATCGTCGCGGTCGAGTCTTTATCGTGGCCAAGCGGAATATCAAAGAGGGGGAGGAAATCACCTACCACTACGGCAAGGACCACTTCGAGGGCTTCATCCAAAAGCTCGGTTGCCGTTGTGTCAAATGCTCCAACTAAAGTCCATTGACTTTTCTTAAAACTTCTGTCATAGTTCCTTTCATTCATACATACTATGCCTGAAGAAATTATCTATCCTATTCGTATCAATCGTTACCTGGCGCAAAAAGGTCTCGCGACTCGGCGTGGGGCCGATGAGTTGATCGAGGCTGGCCTCGTTACAATCGCTGGAAAAAAGGCAGTTCTTGGTGACAAAGTTGCGAGTGCTGAGACAGAGGTCGCGATTTTGAAGGACCCCAAGCGTCCGACCAAGAAACACCAGTACATCGCTTACTACAAGCCTCGCGGTATCATCACTCATTCGCCCGCCGAGTGGGAACAGTCGATTGAACAGATTTCCGGTTACGCCGGGACCTTTCCAGTGGGACGCCTCGACAAGGATTCCGAGGGCCTCATCATCCTCACGAATGACGGCCGGGTGACCGAGCGCATGCTCCATCCTCGCTATCAGCACGAGAAGGAGTACAAGGTCATCGTCCGCGAAGACATCCCAGGGAATCTCAAACGCATCCTCGAGGAGGGGGTCTACAACGCTGGTGAGTGGCTCAAGGCCAAAAAGGTGATTGTTGTCCCGCCACACACACTTCATATCATTCTGACCGAAGGGAAGCGTCACCACATTCGGCGTATGCTTTCCGAGGCCCGACTCACCGTCGAGGAGCTTGTTCGGACCCGGGTTATGGACGTGCATCTCGGTGCCCTCAAGCCCGGCAAGGGTCGGGTGCTCGAAGGGGTTGCCCGCAAAGCGTTCCTCAAAAGTATCGAACTCCAAGATCTCTAAGTGTCTATCCAAACAGAACCGATCAAGCACCCGCAAGGGTGTTTTTTGGTACCTCTTGACATACCCCCAGGGGGGTATTATGATAGGAGCATAAACAGTGAGAAAAATCACATGCATACCTCCAAGCAAAAGATTGAGCGCCGACTCAAGATCATCGCGGGCCAGGTGCGGGGTCTCCAAGAGATGGTAGCCAAAGACGCCTATTGTATTGATGTCATCACCCAGACCTCGGCCGTAAAGCAGGCCCTCACTGTCATCGAGGATCTCCTCATGGAAACCCACCTCAGTACTTGTGTGATCAGACAGATGAAGACCGGCAAAGAGGCTCAAGCCAAAGCAGAAATTCTCAAGGTGTATCAGTTGAAAAGAAAATAGTTCAACTCCACTTAATATTAAATAATTATACAGAAAATATATGTCATCACCATTTTCAACACTGGCCGTCTCGCTCATGATTCTTACAGGTATTCTCGGGGTAGGTATCGGCTATGCTCTCACTCCGGAGTACCGACTCTCTATGTATGAAAAAAATTCGATGGACTTGGGGCGACCGGATCGGACGCTTGATTTACGATATGTGAATGCGATGATCGCCCACCACCGCGGGGCGATGCTTCTCGCGGAGCAGGCCAAAAAAAGTGAACGCGCCGAAGTTAAAAAATTGGCAGAGGCAATACTCGCGGATGAGCCCAAAGCAATCGCCGAACTGTATGCCTGGAAGAAAGACTGGTACAAGGATACGAGAAAGGTCACAGATCCTATCGTTCCCAAACTGGGGGACTACGACCAGACCTTTGATCTGCGCTTTCTGAACGCCCTCATTGCTCATCATGAGAATGGTGTCATCATGACACAAGACGTCCGAGTCAAATCGAGTCGGAGCGCCGTACTTGATAACGCTGACGCTGTTGAAGCGTTCTTGAAGGGTGGCATCACCATGCTTTCCGGGTGGCGCAGTACCTGGTATAACCTCTAAGTTGTATGAACAAAAATACCTTTGCTGTTACCGGCATGCACTGCGCGAGTTGCGCCACTATTATAACCAAAGCACTCAAGAAGGTAGCGGGAGTGAAAGAAGCAGAAGTTAATTATGCGACTGAAAAAGTAACGGTCGTGTTTGACGCACAAAGTGTATCAGTGGACGAGATGAACACAGCCGTCACCAAATATGGATACCAGCTTGTTACGGAAGGAGAAGAGAAGCATTCGGTGGAGGCTCATGCGGATATGAAAGGAAATGGAATGGAGATGGCTTCCCAAAAGGCCAAGACCGAGTTTGTTGTGCCGATAGCCCTCGGGGTATTCTTTATCATGATGTGGGATATCGCCGGAAAGACACTGCCTTTTGTTCCCAATCTGCCGCTCCCGATGGAGCTCTTCAATGTTATCGCCCTGGCACTTTCCACCGCGGTAATGTTTTGGATTGGCCGTCCGTTTATCGATGGGGTGACACGTTTCGTACGCTATCGGGTAGCCAATATGGATACCCTCATCGGTATCGGGACACTCACAGCGTATCTCTACAGTGCCGTGATCACGCTCGTCCCTCAGGTGCGCGAACGCTTCCTGCTACCGGAGTACACGTATTTTGACGTGGTGATTGTGGTGATTGGATTTGTCACACTCGGGAAGTATCTCGAGGCCCGCTCGAAAGAAAAAACGGGCGAAGCGATTGAAAAGCTCCTCAACCTTCAGGCCAAAACAGCCCTGGTGCAGCGCGATGGCCAAGAAGTGGAAGTGCCGATGAGTGAGGTCGTGGTCGGTGATGTGGTCATTGTGAAGCCGGGAGGCAAGATCCCGGTCGACGGCATTATCCTCACCGGCAATACCTCTCTTGATGAATCGATGATAACTGGTGAATCCATCCCGGTTGATAAAAAACCAGGTGATGTAGTGATCGGGGCGACCCTCAACAAGCAGGGGAGTATTACCCTCAGTGCGACCAAAGTGGGCACAGATACGATGCTGTCGCAGATTATTGCCATGGTTGAGGATGCCCAGGGTTCCAAGGCGCCTATTCAGGCAACGGCCGACAAAATCTCAAGCATCTTTGTCCCCGTCGTTTTGGGTATCGCCTTTCTCTCGCTCGCGCTCTGGGTGATAGTGGGATCGATTTTTCTCGGGCAGACGCTGGCAATATCATACGGTATCTTGTCTTTTGTAGGGGTACTCGTGATTGCCTGTCCCTGTGCGTTGGGGCTCGCGACGCCAACCGCTATCATTGTGGGCGTCGGCAAAGGAGCACAGTACGGGATCCTGGTGAAGGACGCAACGAGCCTGGAATTCCTGAGTCAGGTTGATACGATTGTGCTCGATAAAACAGGCACGATTACCAAGGGTAAGCCCGAAGTTACAGATGTGCGTGTGCTCGATTCTGCGTATGATGAAAAGCAGATCCTCACTCTGGTGGGGAGTGTCGAAATAATGTCCGAACACCCCTTGGCCGAAGCGATGGTAGCTCGGGCCCAAGCGGTCGGAGCGGACTTCATACCCGTGACGGATTTTCAGGCGCTCGAAGGAGTGGGCGTCAAAGCGCGCAGTGGAGAAAAAAATATTTTTATTCACAAACCAGAGAAGGGCGAGCAGGATACAGTGCTTCAGACGCTCCAGTCGGAGGGAAAGACTGTGATTGTGGTAGAGGTTGATGAGAAGCGCGTCGGGCTCGTGGCCCTGTCCGATGCTCTCAAGGACGAATCAGTGGCAGCTATTCGGAGTCTTCATGAGAAGGGAATCGAGGTCATCATGCTTACCGGAGACAATGTTATTGTGGCAGAGCGTATCGCCAAGGAGGCGGGTATCGATACCGTGATGGCCGAAGTCTTGCCACAGGAAAAAGCCGGCAAGATCAAGGAGCTCCAAGCGATGGGTAAGGTGGTCGCTATGGTAGGGGATGGTATCAATGATGCCCCCGCACTCACGCAGGCACAGGTCGGGATTGCGATGGCTACTGGAACGGATATTGCTATCGAGTCAGCCGGGGTGACGCTCCTTCATGGCGATCTACGCAAGCTCTCTCAAGCTATCGAACTCTCACGAGCGACGCTTTCTACTGTCAAACAGAACTTGTTCTGGGCCTTCATCTACAATGTTGTTGGGATACCGGTCGCCGCGGGGCTCCTCTTTCCGCTCTGGGGCATAATCCTCAATCCTGTCTTTGCAGGACTGGCGATGGCGCTCTCCAGTGTCTCGGTCGTCAGTAATTCGCTTCGCCTCAAAACCAAAAAACTCTAATCTTATGGAACAAACACACACCTTTCACGTTTCGGGGATGCATTGTCACTCCTGCATTCTTCTTACGGAAGGAGAACTCTCAGAATACCCTGGCGTGACGAAAGCAGTATCGAGCCTCAAGACTCACTCCGTGACGGTGACAGGTGATTTTGGCGAACAGACCCCAGAAGCGATTGCAGTTGAACTAAATGCCGTGCTCAAGAAACACGGCTATACTCTTTCGGTTGAGAAGCAGGAGCAAGTCGCTGACTGGTCACAATTTCGAATCGCCTTGCCTGTGGCGCTGGTGCTTGTGGCACTTTTTCTCGGATTGCAAAAGACAGGAATCGTGAATCTCGTAGATACGACGACTGTTTCTTATGGCACGGTGTTCCTCATTGGTATCATCGCTTCGCTCTCGACCTGTATGGCGGTAGTGGGCGGATTGGTACTCTCGGTTTCGGCTACTTTTGCCAAAGAAGGGGATCGGGTCAAACCTCAGCTCTTCTTTCATATCGGTCGACTCGTTTCATTCTTTGTCCTCGGAGGAGTTATTGGGGCGATTGGATCGAACTTTGCTTTGAGTACGGGTGCGACGTTTATCATGAGTTTCCTCATTGGTCTTGTTATGCTCATCCTGGGTATCAATCTCCTCGATGTCTTTCCGTGGGCCAAACGTCTGCAACCAGCTATGCCCAAGTTTCTTTCCAAGTACGCCTTCGGAGTGACGCGCTTCAATCACACCCTCACCCCGATCCTTATTGGTCTTGCTACCTTCTTTCTGCCGTGCGGATTTACTCAGTCGATGCAGCTCTACACACTCTCAACGGGGAGTTTTCTCACTGGCGGTCTCACAATGCTCACGTTTGCCTTGGGGACACTGCCGGTGCTCGGACTGATCAGTTTCAGTTCGTTCAGTATAGAGCGTAGCGCCCAGAGAGGACTATTCTTTAAGACGGCCGGCCTCATCGTTATTTTCTTTGCGCTCTTTAACCTCTATAATAGCCTGGTGGCCGTGGGTATGTTCCCGGCACTCCTGAGTCTGTAAGTTACTCTATTCCTATGAAAATATTTTTTGGACTGATGCTTGCTCTGACGCTCTCTTTCGGGGGCTATCTCATTTTCGGTGGACGCCCAGGAGGGGAAGAGACCGATCCTGAACAGAAGGAAAATAACGTCACCAGAGTCGATGGGAAGCAGATTATCGAGATTCGAGCCAAGGGTGGCTACTTGCCACGTGTGACCACCGCCCAAGCTGGAATACCGACCACCCTCCGCATCAACACCAGTGGTACGTTTGACTGTTCTTCGGCCATTCGCATCCCGAGTCTCAAAGTGAGTAAAAATCTTCCCGCCAGCGGCGTAACAGATATCGATCTCGGGACACTCGCACCGGGAAAGATTGCTGGTAACTGTAGTATGGGCATGTACCCTTTTGAAATTCAGGTTAATTGAGAGGGGCTATATCTGTCATGCTGACAGCGCTCAAATAAAAGAGTATGGATATCGTGTCGCACGGGCTGTATGGGGGAGTGGCCTTCGGTCGCAAGAATCGGATGAACTTTTGGTGGTCCTTTTTCTTTGGCATTGCTCCAGACCTGTTCTCCTTTGGTTTTTATACGGCAGGTACTTGGATTGGGATATTCGATCATCCTGACTGGTCATCGGGTCGTCACCCTGACCCGAGCCAGATTCCCCAGTTCGTCTCTACCTTCTATGACTACACTCATAGTCTCGTTATCTTTGTCCTCGTCTTTGGCCTGGTATGGATTATCCGCCGTAAACCCTGGTGGATTATGGCTGGGTGGGGACTTCATATCCTCGTCGATATCCCGACTCATTCGAGTGCCTTTTTTCCGACCCCATTTCTCTTCCCGCTCTCCGATTTCCATATTGATGGTCACCCGTGGAGTAGTCCAGCCATCTTTATCCCAAACGTCATTCTCATCATCGGGCTCTACACGTGGTTCTATATCGTAAAGCCCCGGAAAATGAGAAATATGGCTTTACAAAAGCCATAAAGTGTGATATACTGTCAACATGGAACTCAAAAATCTCAAACAACTTTTTTGGGATGTTGACGAAAAAAGCCTCTCTTCACTCAAGGAGCAGGCTGTTATTGCACGTACGCTTTCCCATGGTACTCTCATGCAAATAGAGGAGCTCTTCTCGGTATATGGCAAAGAGGCAGTGAAAGCCGTTTTTGTTAGCCTCAAAGAAGGAGCTCTTTCTTCGCGCCGACGTTCGTACTTTACCCTTATACTGTCATGATCCACCGAGATACTATCACCCCCAAGATGGAGGAGATTGCCCGAGTGCTACACACCAGCCTCCCGCAATCATATTACCTCGCTGGTGGGACGGCCCTGGCTCTCCTTACGGGGCATCGCGAGTCCGTTGATCTGGACTACTTTACTCCGGAGCATATTGATACCATGAGACTCAAGACTCTTCTTCTCAGTATGTTCCCAAAAGTTGTGTTTACGTATGAGGACGTCGATACTCTCTGGTGTGACATTGATGGAGTAAAAGTTTCCTTTATTGCTCGACCGGTGATGCTTCTTGATCCTCCACAGGAGGAGGGATATTTTCGGATTGCGAGTGTACACGACTTGGTAGCAATGAAGTTAAATGCTGTCTGTGGACGTGATGAATACAAGGACTACTATGATCTCGCAGAGCTGGCGACACTCACGGATGTCCGAGAGTGGGGGATCTGGTGGAGACAGGTGTATCCACAGAGTGACCCGATTGCTTGGATGGTAGCTCTGTCACATGTGGGGAGTGTGGCTCCGGTGTCACTCCGGGGGAGCGTGATTCGCAGTTACAAAGAAGTGGAAGAAAAAATACTGGCAGTCGTCAAAGAACTCTCTTCATTTGTGGGGTAGGGCATCTGCCCCTTGATTTTTCTCGGAAAAGGTGCTATAATAGATGTAGAACTGAAAAAACGGGTGCCTCACGGGTAGCCGTTTTTCCTTTTAATTGGGCATTTATGAGTCAAAAAAACCAAAAAACAATAGCGACAAAAGGTATCCTGGCCCGGGCCATGGCTTTTCCTGTTGCCTCACACCATCTTTCTACCGATACCTTTTATAGTGCGTTCCTGTCGCTTGCCGTGGTGGTAACAGTACTCCTTACTGGGGCGAGCCACTCGGTGGCTCAGACTGAGACCGTATCCGGACCCTTCGTCAATCCTCGCCAGGCGATGCTTGAGAAGAAGGTGGGCGATCTCGTGCACGACTATCCTATCGCACAGATGACGGATATCATTGCCAAGCAGGACAAGACGACCGCTGCCTTTCTCGTCGGGATCGCCAAAAAAGAAAGTAACTGGGGCAAGCGTGTTCCGCGCGCCGATGACGGTTCTGATTGTTACAACTATTGGGGTTACCGGGGGGCTGGATCACGTGGTATCGCCATGGGTCATGGTTGCTTCGGCAGTCCCGAAGAGGCGGTCGGGGTGGTCGGTGGACGAATCGATACCCTGGTGCATGAGTACAAGTTTCAAACGGCTGCCGAAATGGTCGTCTGGAAATGTGGTTGGAGCTGTGATGGTCACAGCAACCAGAGCGTGAAAAAGTGGATTGCTGACGTCGCGCTCTACAAAGGAAAAATCTCCAATTAAAGAGCAAAACCTCCACCAGCTCCCTTCCACAAGGAGCTGGTTTTTGTACTCTTGAGGGAGGTACTTGACCCCGCACCTTTTCCGAGGCAGGCGTCGAGAGTCAGAAGTTGTCAGGCGTAGCCGCCTCTCGGCTCAGGCGAGCGGTTATTGGCATTGGTACAGAGAAAAGGTGCGGGGTTGACAAGAAATCAATTTTGCGGTACAGTGAAGTGTCCTGTTTTATGAGGGAAATATAAAAAAGAGTAATGATGTATCTCTGCATCCAGGCTCTTTTTTTGTTTATCTTTTACGTTGACGGTTGTGGCCCTATCTTTTCTTGCTGTGGTTCAAGAGCGCTTTGCGCAGCATCGCACTCTGATCCTCTACTTTTTTATCGGCGCTTCTGCATCACTCATCGATGTGGTTGGTTTTGTTGTGTTTCATTCCGTTCTGGAAATAATTTCGACGCTGGCGACAACGTACTCGGTAGCACTCGCAACGGTCTACGCGTTTCTCTTGAATGCATTTTTTAACTTCAAGCAGACAGATCGTTTCTTGTGGCGCTTCCTCTCATACTTTTTCGTGAGCGGTGTAGGACTCGCGTTTTCAGCTCTGATGCTTTGGTTATTCAACGTTGTCCTTGGTTTCGACGGTAATCTTATCAAGATCTTGTCCCTGCCTTTGGTTTTTGTACTCCAGTATATTCTGAACAAAAAAGTGACTTTTCAATCTAAGAACCAATAACGTATTTCATATGGAGCGCAAGAAAAAGGTAGCCATCATCGGAGGTGGGTTCGCTGGGCTTTCAGTAGCCTATCACCTTGGTAAGGCAGGAGTTGAAGTAGCCCTCTACGAACGAGAAAAGACCTTAGGGGGACTTGCTGGAGGCTTTTCGCTTTTGGGTATGCCACTCGAAAAGGCGTATCATTTTTTTTACAAAGGCGACCAGCATCTCCTGGGCCTAGCTAAAGAGCTTGGTATCAGCGACAAGGCGAGCTTTTACAAAAGCTCTACTGGAACCTACTACGGAGGCAAGTTGTATCCGTTCATGACGGCTAAAGATCTACTCTCATTCTCACCGTTGCCATTTTTTGATCGAATTCGTTTTGGCGTTTCTGCCCTTTATCTACAATTTCTCAATAATTGGAAGCCTCTCTCTCGCATCACGGCCTATGAATGGCTCAAGAAGTGGGCCGGTCCCAAAGTAACCGAAGTCATTTGGGAACCCCTCCTCCGTGGTAAGTTCAACAAGTACTATAAGGAAATTGCCATGTCTTGGCTGTGGCGTCGTATCCAGATTCGCGCTGTTTCCAAAGACAAAGAAGGAGAAATGCTCGGCTACTTTCACGGTGGTTTTGTGACGATTGTTGATGCACTCGCAAACAAGATCAACTCTTTTGGGGGAACCATCGTCACTGAGCAGGGGATTGAACGTATCGAAAAAAGTGACAGAGGGGCGGTGCTCGTCGTCAATGGAGAGCGGAAACAGTTCGATGCCGTTGTCGCTACGGTCCCTTCCCCAGCTTTTGCTCGTCTCATCGATGGCAACGCCGGCGTGACCGAAGACTATACGAAGAAGCTTAAAAGCATTGACTACCTCGGTGCCGTGGTGATGGTGTTTGCGACTGATCAGCTCGTGAGCCCATACTTCTGGCACAACATCAATGATTCTAAGATTCCCTTTTTGGTACTCCTCTCTACCTCGGCACTGACTGGCACCGATGCTTTCAAGGGGAAGCACATCTACTATATTGGTGCCTATGTTCCTACGGAACATCGATATTTTTCACAAGAAGCTGAAGAGATCATGGCCGAATGGAAAGCAGGTCTCAAAGCCATGTTCCCTCATTTTGATGAGAGCCAGATTCTTGAGGAGAAACTGTTTCGTTTCAAAGATGCTCAGCACATTGTTGGTACGGACTATATTGAAAAGATTCCAGCGTACCAATCACCGGTGCCACATGTCTTCCTCTCCAACTTTTCTCAAATTTTTCCGGATGATCGTGGGACAAACTATGCTATTGAAGAAGGAAAGAAGATTGCAACACTGGCCCTACAAGATATACACTAGAGTTTACGTATCATGACTGAAAAGAAAGTTACCATTCTACTTCCGACTTACAATGAAGCGAATAATATCGCTCCTCTTTTGCGTGCTTTGCATGTGACACTGGATGTGACGACGCATGAGTACGAAATCCTCATCATTGATGATAGCAGTGACAGTACGCCACAGGTGATTCAAAACATGATGAAGACGTATCCGGTAGTTCGTTTGATCCATCGTCCTAAGGAGGAGCGTACCGGTTTGGCCACGGCTTTCGTCAAGGGTTTCAAGGAAGCATCTGGCAAGTATATCTTGTGTATGGACTCCGATCTCCAGCATCCGCCGGAAGTGGTGCCGCGTTTGGTCGAAGCTATTGAAAACAGTGATAGTGACATTATTGTTGCTACTCGGTATTTGCCTGGTGGTGGCGCTGATGGATTAGGGACACTGTATCGAAAACTTATTTCGAAGTGGAGTCGTCTCGCCTCGTGGTTAATTTTGCCAGTGACTCGTAAGACGACTGATCCGGGAAGTGGATTTTTCATTGTCACTAAGGAATTGGTAGATAGCATTCCTTTTGATGGATTACGAGGATTCAAGATTCTGATTGATATTTTGGCACGGGCACCGATGGCTCGTGTGAGTGAGGTACCGTATATTTTTCGTAAGCGGGAAAACGAAGAAAGTAAAGCAACCTTTAAGCAGGGAATGGAGTTTTTGCGGCACATACTTTATCTTCGTTATGATGAAGATATTTACAACCCGAAAACGGTACCCAAAAAAGAAGAGCAGATTGAAAAAAGGCAATTCCGTCTTGCTAACTGGTTGACTGATGTTTTTGCTCTTGCTCTGATTGGGGGCATTGGTTGGTTTGTAGCGGGGTATTTTACGAATTATGAGTATATTCTTTCTAGCTACGAAGATTGGATCTACCATGCGTTTCGTGTGGAAACGCTGGCTCATGATGGTATTACTTCCTGGAATCATGAGTGGGGTACAGGGATGAATATCTGGCGACTTTATCAGTATGGTCAACATCATTTGGTATTGTGGGCTACCGCTCTGACGGGCGTGGCTATCCCTAAGATGCTTATTTACTTTGGGGTTGGCATTTATATCGGTATCAGAGTTGCTCTCTATGGAATTCTTCGAGTGTTTGGTGTCACACCACTTTTTGCTCTACTGGGAGTCACTACTTCTTATACCTTTGTCCAGGAGTGGATTGCGATGCAGGATTTCTCAATTTATGTAGCTTTTGCCTGCGTTCCACTTTACATTTATCTCTGGGTGAAGACCTACGGAGATCTTCGGATGGTCTATCTTTTGACAGCTCTGACGGGATGTCTTTGGTCGTTGCACCCATTGATGGGTTTCAGTATGAGTATTCTTCTCGGATTTCTGGTACTTTTTTCGCCTATCAAAGGCGATTGGAAAAAACTGATGCTGATGGCGATTATCTATCTCCTTGGCGCCACACCCTTCCTTTCACAGTACCTTACAGCTGGTTACTTCTTTACGAACCCGCTGTTCAAGTCCCCTATTTATCTATCCTACTCCGTTCTGCCGATTTACGGTGGACTGAGTTTGGTGTACTGGGTACTCTTTGGGGCTTCTTGGGTGCTTCTTATTTTTCAGTCGCATAAAATTTCTCCCTGGGTCAAAGTATTATTAGCGTACTCCTCGTTTTATTTGGTACTCATTTCTCTTGGAAGGAACTACTTGTTACCAGAATTTTTGGTACAGTTTCAATTCTCTCGTGGTGTTTCTGCTGTTGCTATCATCCTGGCTTTCTCTTTCGCAGTCATTTTCTATCAAACGATGCGTTCTATTCGTTCTAGTTTTCTCCTATCGATTGTGGTAGTACTGATTGCTATAAACGTAGTGCATGCGGTGGATATTGGTTCTGGTTACTACGTAGCCCCCCCAGGAAACAAAATAGAGAATCCAGTAGCTAAGTTTTTTGAAGAGCATGATGTTCCGACTGGGAGCGTGTATTATGACAATGTTTCCGAAGCGAGCTACTTTACGAGGCCAGGAGTCCGTTTCGTGACTTCCTATAATGAACACATGCAACCACATCCGTACTCTACTCGACTCAATATACTCATCAAGAACAGCACGATTTTTACTGGTATTTCTGAATCTCACTTGAAGAGTCTTGAGGATTATGCAACGGTTCTGGGTATTGAGTACTATTTTTTGCCGAGCAAGTCTCCTTTTGTGAAGGGATTGACTGAAAAAGAAGGTGCTTTTTTCAGTAAGGTGGCTGAGATTCAAAGCGAAACACTTTCTGATTCGGTAGCTGTACTGAGAAATACTGCGCCACTTTCATATGGATATGTTGGGGAAAGAAGCGCGCTTCCAGAAGAGTTTTTGTCGGGACATCTCGAGAATCCAACTCTTCATGTCGCGACTTACCAGCCATGGGACGAGGCTATATCACGGATGGCAGGGGTAATTCGCTCGGGGACTCTGGTGCCACTTAAGCTTTCTTTTCGTGATACAGACCGTCTGATGTTGGCAGTAAATGAAGAAACACTGGCTCAGTATGAGGATCCCGTAGTGTTGATTCACCAGAGTTATGATCAGAATTGGCGGGTGGAAAATGTTCCTGGTGTCACAATCTCAACGAGTGAGCTGCGTCTGATGCTACTTACGATTCCGAAAGAGACGCCGATTGACGGAGGAATGCTTTTATTAAAGAATAGTTGGCCACGTTGGCACTGGCCGGCTCAGAGTGTTGGAGTACTAACCATTGCTTTTATGACCTTTATCTACTGGGTTAGAAGAAAGTTGAGCCACTCATAAAATCTATGAAAAAAAGTACTGTTGCTATTCGCTACCTTTCATCGACTCGGATTAATAATCTGACGATCGTTTTTCTGTTGGCAGCACCATTTGTGGTGGCCTATTATGCTGCTTTCGTCTTTAATCCTGATAACGCCGATCATCTCGTTCTCTACATACTGCAGGTGATTGCTGACGGGATCAGTATCATGGTTTTGATTGGTTTGTGGGTAACTGTTCTCTTGGATGTTATTGTCGAGTGGCACCATCGTCTGGAGCGTCCTTGGGATGAAGAATTTTTGAAAGAGAATCGTACCGTTGACGTTATTATTACAACCGCTGGTGAACCAATAGAAGTTATTGAAGAGACGCTCACCGCTGCTCTCACCCTCGAATATCCACACGAGACCTATATTTTTGATGATGGCCGTTCGAAACAGGTGAAGTTACTCGCTGAGAGACTTAGCGCTAAGTATGTCTCTCGTCTCAATCGTCAGCATGCCAAGGCGGGTAATTTAAACAACGGTCTCCGCTACTGTCGGGGTGAGTTTTTTGTGATTCTCGATGCTGATCAGGTGCCATCAAAGGAGTTCCTCGTGACCCTTCTGCCGTTTATGGTAAACGAAAAAGTAGCCATGGTGCAGTCACCACAATTTTATTCTAATACGGATCACTTTATCGCTGCAGGCGCTGCTCAGGCACAGGATGTGTTTTATCGCTATGTCTGTCCATCGAAGAATATTTCTAACTCGGCCTTCTGCGTCGGGACCAACATGGTCTTTCGTCGGACTGCTATTGATGAGGTTGGTGGGATCGCTTTCAATAAGTCAGAAGACATTTGGACATCACTCAAGCTACATGAAAATGGTTGGCATACGATTTTCGTCAACAAAGTTTTGGCTCGTGGCCAGGCACCAGAAACGGTTGTTTCGTACTTCAAGCAGCAGCTACGTTGGGCGCGTGGTGGGCTGGAAATGCTCTTTCACCACAATCCGCTTCGTTCGGAAAAGCTACATATGGATCAGCGTGTGCAGTACGCGATGTCGAACGCTTTCTTTCTGGTGGGGATCTCTATCACAGTGTATCTTTTCTTTCCGCTCCTCTATCTCCTCTTTGGGATCAAACCACTGCAGGCCGAGGATTCGATAACCTGGTTGACTCACTATATACCGTTTTTCCTCCTGTACTACTCGTTGACTTGGTTACTTACCGGCCGGCTTCATGTCTCGACTTTGGCTACAGCCGTTGCTACTTTTTTCCCATATATCAAAGCGCTCTACTCAGTGTTGTTCAACAAGGATCATGTTTGGACAGCGACGACGTCCCGTGGAAGTTCGCAGGACTACTTTCTCAAGTGGACCTGGCCACACCTCTTCATTATTACCCTTACGCCGTTCAGTGTGATCGTCGGGTGGTACAACGCCTACGATTTCTGGTCCACGGTGTTCTATACCTGCTGGTCAGTAGTGAACGCGTATCTCTTGTATCTCTTTCTTTCGGGTGAACATCGTCTGGGAATTGTAAGTAAGTCATAATACACGCATATGGTTCAGGAGTATTTGAAAAAATGGTCGTACAACGGAGTGGTATACCTCTTCGTATTTTTGGCCGCTTTTGGTATTGCAGCCCAAGCACTGGTGCACAAGATTAATACCTATAATCTCACCAACAAAGTGTTTTTCCTCTCCGTCGACAAGGAGGATGTAGCGGTTTCGAGTACCATTTCTGGTCGGGTGACCGAGATTTTGGTAGAGCCAGGCGCTCATGTTTCCGAGGGTGAATTATTGATCCGCTTGGTGGATGAGAGTATCCTGCCAAAGGTAGAGGCCCTGGAAGACGTAGCACGAGAAAACCTCTCTGCACGTACGGAGCTTGAGCTCATCCGGGCTCGTTCTGGAGAGTATGAGATACGAGCACCGCGTGACGGCGTAATATATCAGATTACTGCTACCAAGGGTTCGTATGTTCAAGGTGGGACGCAAGTAGCGACAATTTTTGCTGATCAGGGTGTGACGTTGGTCGGAGAAATAAAACCACAACAGTATGCTTTGATTGAGAAGAATCGTGGAATGAGTGTCTTTAGTCCGCGTTTGGGACAGGTTTACACCGTTTATTTTCACGGAATCGGTCGTGTTCTAGAGAAGGAAATTTTCTCTGGTAACAATGGTCAAGTGACACAGAAGGAGGAGTATTATGAAGTGAAGTTTACTCTGGCCAATGAAAGCGAAGGCTCTGCCTTTATTGAAGGAGAGCGTTTTGAGGTGGTGCCTGAGCAACAGAAGAAGGATCGCTTGAAGCCGGCTTTTCAGCTGACTCGTTTGTGGAATGGATTAGTTGTTGGGGCTGATCCCGATGCTCTTCTGAACAATAAAAACAATGAACAGTCTGAGTAATCTAAAAACCGCTATCGTATTTCTGTTTCTTGTTGCTGGATGCATTCTTCTTGGTTTGCTTTTGAGCCGGAAGGCACCTTTTGAGCGCGTTTTGAAACAAACGGAGGATGTGTATCAGGAGCCGGTGGCGGAACGTGCCAATATGGTACGTACCAATACCTGGTATTCAAATGTCTATAAGGGTTTTCCAACCGAGCCACTCTTTGTGTTGCCTGGTGCTTACAAATTTGACAAGGCAGGTCTCTCAGTAGGTTTTCCGGAGGTAGTCGATACACCGGCCACAGTTTTTGGGAGTTTCAACCCGCTGTGTTCGCTGGGGATGGATGGGGAAACTACACGAGTAAAAGTAGCTCGGTCTGGCGACTGGGATGCCCTATTTGAAGTGGAGAGCGGGAGTAGTCCATGGCAGGTACATATGGCTCAGGGCTCTCCTGTAGTTATGATCGGGGATTTTCAGGGGGTATTGACTGTGATTTGTTCGGGCGATGTAGTAGCCACTCCTTCATCAGACGGTCTGGTGCTAAAGCGTGGCAAGAAAACGATACTGATTCAGGGTAAGGGAGCCTTTTCCCTTGAGCAGACCAAGGGGAAGTACCAGCTTATTTCTTCAGAAAGGTCGTACCGGATTATTTTAGTTCCAGATGAGACGACTAAACCAGTTTCATTTTTTTCGGGGCTTGTCTGGGAGGATATACAAGATACTCAGGTGGAGTATAGCGAAACAGAAGATGTTCTTCTGGCGAAATATACTTTTAGTACTGGAGATAATGTTCCCGTACTAACTACGCTGTGGCCTCACCATTATGTCAGTGGAGAAGAGCCGGAAATTTTGGGACAGTATCCTACTTCGACTGGCATACTGCGCCTCATTCAGACAAGCGCGTTTGTGACCAGTACTGCGGCTGCCAGTTTGCCCGCTACCTTTGAGCGAGTGACAGACTCGCTGGCTATCGAGGCTATCCAGGGGGCAGTACGTCAGGACGTAGAGTCCTTCAAAAGAGTCGCACCGCCGAGTGGTGTCTATTTTCTCGGTACCTGGTTGGGAGGAGTAGCGAGCACAGCTCAGATTGCTGATTTGTATGGTATGACAACTGAGCGAGAAGTATTGCTTGATCTCTTGCAGAACAATCTATTGTCTAGCCTGAAGAACTTCACGTATCGTGAGGACGCCAAGATGTTAGTGGCTAAGAATTCGGAATTTGGGAATGATCAGGGTAATGATCACCACTTTCACTACGGTTACTATTTACGAGCAGCTGCCATTTTATCTACCTTGAGACCAGAGATGCAGGAAGAGCTTGAACCTGCTATGAGTGAACTGGCAGGAGATATTGCGACTACCGACCGAGCAAGCACCCGATATCCGTACATCAGAAACTTCTCACCCTATGATGGTCACTCCTGGGCGGATGGTTACGCTAACTTTGGCGATGGTAATAATCAGGAATCGACATCTGAAGCGCTCAACGCTTGGTATGGAGTTTCTTTGTGGGGTCAGGTGACCAAAAATGATGATCTCCAAAAAATTGGAAGGGTACTCTTTGCTACGGAATTGTCAGCTACGAAAGCGTACTGGTTTGCGGAAAACAATCCGTTTCCTGCCGGCTACGAGCACACCATAGCTTCTATGGTCTGGGGAGGCAAGCGTGACTATGCTACGTGGTTCAGCGGTCAGACCATGCACATTCATGGTATCCAATGGCTGCCAATCACCCCGGCTTCAAATTATCTCGCCACACTTCCAAATTTTGATGGGCGACAAAAGGAAATCATTAAGGCTCATCCAGACCAAGCTTCTCATGAATGGGGTGATCTCTACACGGCTCAGCTTTCCTATTTCAATCCGAGCGAAGCAGAAGTATTACTTCCAGAGGCTGCCAAGCATCAGGGGATGAAGTCAATCGCTTTGCTGTACCAGACGGTGTACCAGAATCTAGAACGTATAGAGGAATAAATGGCAAGATGTTTGAGTTGACAATTTCTCAAAGTGTGTTGTAATTTTTCTTGACATATACCAGGGACAGCGATAGTCTGATATGAAAGCAGAATGTAAGTATCTTACTTATCTCTATGTAACTAGATTCTCTCTATTTGATGTAGAGGGGATAGTCTATATTTTTGAATCACGTTTATGCGGATCTTCCGAAAGGGTGTAAGGAAGGGGATGGGGAAATTGGTGGCGAAGATGTTTAATCTGTTGGTGGTGCTCGCGCTTTTGCTTCAGCCTGTGGGGACTGTGGGTCTCTACGGTGCTTTTTCATATGGCCAGGGTGTTGCTCAGGCCGATACGGAGCCTGTGGAGACTGAGGCTACCGCCACAGATGAGGAACCGGCACCAGTAGAAGAGGTAGAACCTGTAGAGGAACCCGAGGAACCGGCCCCGGTAGTCGAGGAGACACCAGTGGAAGTCCCTGTGATTCCTGCACCAGACAAAGAAGTCGCCCCAACTCCTGAGACTCTTCCTGAAGAAACGCCTGTAGTTGAAGTACCAGAAGTAGTCCCGACTCCTCAGGTAATCGAAGATGAAGAGACTACCGAGGCACAGACCGAGAAACAGACCGAGTGGGAAAAGGGGGATAATGGTAAGCAAACCACCACCGAGCCCGTGGTACTCGGTACGACCTATGTCGCTCCCCAGAATGAGGATGTGACAGTCGTCTTTACCAAGCTCCCTGAGCATCCCGGCACCCTCTCCATTGAGGAAGTAGAACTGAGCTCTGAGCAGGTAGTGGAGCTCGGCGCTCTCTCTGATACTGCCTACGACGTCACCTCATCTATGGAAAATGGGACGTTTGAGTATGTGCTTACTCTGCCAGTCCCAGCCCACGGGGGAGAGACAGTGGTCAAGTATGCTGAAGACGTCGCTGGTTTGAATCAGCCGAAAGTAGTAGCCGATGCAGATACGACAGAGGGACAAGGCTCTATCCAGGTCTCTCTCGATCACTTTACGCTTTTTATTGCAACGTACGGTGATGTCGCTTTTTCAGTTGATAAGAGCGAATATGTTCCCGGTGAGACAATCTATCTCAAAGCGACCGGGCTCAATGATACAAAATACTATCGCATGGCACTCGATCCGCCGACAGGAGGTGAGATTTTTACCATGAGTTGTTTTAATCCGGGTGAAGGCGTGAGCGAACTCACAGATTCCTACACATTTTCGGTTGAGGTAGTCCTAGGAAATTGGGGGGCAGAAATAAAGGAATACTCAAATTCGAATTGTAATGGAGGACATGATGATGTTGCTGATCCGTTTACGGTGGTAGCACCAGAGGAAGAACAACACGTCTCAGTAACGATTTGTCACGCGACGCCACCAGATACAGCAGACAATGGCTACACCAAAATCGTGACTGATGATGACGGAGTGCTGAACCAGGGTCATGGAACACAGCACAGTGCTGATATTATCCCTCCCTTTACAGTAGGAGAGTTTGAGTTTCCTGGTCAGAACTGGACACCGTTTGGTCAGGCTCTCTGGAACAATGACTGCGCCCCAACAGGTCGCCTCAAGGTACTTAAAGTAGCTGATGATAATGCTGATCTTACCCAGTGGAGTTTTGCGCTTGGTGAAGAAACTCCAGTGGCAGCCAATGCTTCAGGGGAGGTTGATTTTGGTTATGTGGATACCGGCGAGTACACTGTGTCAGAAGTAGGGATTGCCTCATACAGCGTGAGCGATGTTGCTGGTGAGGGCTGTGTATGGGATGAAGAAACAGAGACGGTATCGGCAACCGTAACTCATGGCGCGACAACGACCTGTACGTTTTTTAATGCGGTGGACCGAGCTTCCCTCACTGTTGTCAAAGAGGCGTTGCCCGAGAGCGAACAGGATTTTAATTTTTTCATCAATGAGATCGAATCAAATTTTTCTCTCGATGATGATGGCGATGAAGAAAATGAGCTGTCGCGGAGTAAAACATTTTCTAGCCTGATGCCTGGATCGTATACCGTTACTGAGGAGTTGATTGAAGGTTGGCAACTGACGGGTTTGGCCTGTGAATCATCGAGAGCCTCTCTCCAGGTTGCGTTGGATGAAACGGTGTCCGTAACACTTGCTCCTGGTGAGCACGTGACGTGTACTTACACGAATAGCGTGATAGCAGAGGAATCCGTCTGTGGCGATGGCATCATCAATCAAGAGAGTGAACAGTGTGATGGTTTGGCCGGTGTCACCGAGGGAGAAAATTTCTGTACGACCAGCTGTCAATTGGTACCAATCTATGATGGGGGCGGTACTTGTGCCAAGGGGAAGGAAAAGGTAGTCGTAGGATCATACTTTGTTTCTGGTACTACCAACTCGGAGGGTATTAGTATTCCGCTTTCAGGTGGTAAGGAATATATTCTTGAGGCAAAGGGCGACTACAGCTACGGTGGAGTTGCAACCAATCACGTTTTGAACCGAGCAGATGCCGGGTACTCATCGGATGATAACTTCGCCGGACCCAATCTCCTGGATACCCTTTTCGGTATCCAGGCAGGCGCTTTCTATCGTGGCGTCCATACGCTCATCTCTGATATGGGTACCGGTACTTATGGAGTAGTTGATTGGGGTGACTATCAATCCGATCACGTCTATCCGGTGGCAATTTCACCGGAAGAGGATACCGAAATACAGTTTGCTATCGCAGACTGGTATGACGAATGGTACAGCGGTGACTGGCTTTCAGAGCCAAACAAGAATCAGCAGGGGTACCGCGACAATGAGGGTGGTCTCACCGTGGATGTGTACGAGTGTCAAGATCCAGAAGAAGCTAAAGGGTCAATCACAATCAAAAAAGATGCACAGCCGGATAGCCCACAGGATTTCGGATATGCCATGACGGGGAATGGTTTCGTTGAATTTGTTCTTGATGATGATACAGATGAACTCCTTTCGAATACAGTCACAATGGCTGAGCTTCCGGCGGGTACTTACACGGTCACGGAGGGTCTAGTCACGGGTTGGGAGCTCGAAGATATCAGTTGTACCTCGAATCAGCGATCACTGGCTGCCTCAAATGATCCGGTTTGGACTCTTGATTTGCTTCCTGGCGAGGAGGTAGTATGCACGTTTAAAAATGTACTCCAGGCAACCGTTCCCGTGTGTGGTGATGGTATTCTGAACCAAGAATCAGAAGCATGCGATGGCACAGAGGGTGTCACAGAAGGAAAGAACTTCTGTACGTTCAGCTGTTCTCTAGTGCCGATTTATGATGGTGGGAGCACCTGTTCTGAGGGTACGGAACGGGTATTGGTAGACACCAAATTTGTCGAGTCCTACATGACAGATAATGTAGTTCCAGCTCCTGTGACCGTTTCCCTTGAGGCGGGTAAAGAGTACATTGTCGAGTCCGTGGGTGATTTCGGTTATGGTGGTGTGAACGGTAACAACAGTCTCAATCGAGCAGATGCTGGGTATGTGTCTGATAGTAACTGGGCCAATCCGAATTTGGATACACTCTTTGGGACGCCAGCCACAGCACTTTACCGAGGCATCCATTCTCTAATCTCTGACATGGGAACAGGAACGTTCGGAGTGGTGGACTGGGGAGTCTATAATACTGGCCATGCGTATACTAAGCATTTTGCACCAGTAGCCAACACGGATGTCCAGTTTGCGATTTCTGATTGGTATGATACTTGGTATAGCGGTGATGAGCTTTCTGATTTCAATAGCAACCAATTCGGATTTCGTGATAATGAGGGCGGGTTGATACTCAATGTATATGAGTGTCAGCCGACCGAGGAAGAAGAGATGCCACAGCTCCAACTGCGCAAGTTTAATGATAGTGTAGGGGATGAAACACCGGGAAATACCGTGACCTATACGCTCGAAGTGACGGCACTCGATGGTCCAGTTGATGATGTGACGGTGACCGATCTCCCACCAGAGGGCTTTGCCTACGTGGCCGGGAGCGGCGAGGGTGCCCCATTTATCCACGAGTATGCTTCACCCGGGATCTGGGATCTCGGCGATATGGCAGCTGGTGAGACAAAGGTACTCTCGTATCAGACGACTATCAGTAGTGCTCAAGATGACGGACGCTACAAGGACCTCGCCTTTGCTCGGGGTACCTCGGGGAGCAATACTATTTTTGCCAACAGCGTGGCCGATCCGTTTGTGGGGACTGAGGTGAGCGTCGTTTCAAACGATACGGAGACCGTCGTCATACCGGAAGACAATGAAAACAAGATTGTGGAAAAGACCAAGAAAAAGACCGCCTATGTCCTCGGGGCTGCCACGACCTTGCCTATGACCGGAGTGCCGTTCGGCACGGTGGTACTGGCGCTTCTGGGTCTTGTGTTTGGTCTCGCCCTTATCCTCGTCTCGCGTCGCCGAGCCCTCGTGCCGGTGATCGCTCTCATGATGCTCAGTGGTGCACTCTTCCCTCATACGGCTGATGCCGCGAACCTCTCGGTCAAAATTGAAACGCCTGAGGCCGTGACAGATACTGCGAGTATCAAAATTGGATTCGTGACCCTCGATGTCCTGGGACGTTCACTCACAGTTGAGTGCTACCGTGACAGTGATGTCGCCCCGTTTGCGAGCTATACGCTCGCCTCGACATTTGGTGGTAACTCCGGTGACTGTCAGGTGGATGGGAGCGTTATGCCGACCGATGGGTCTTATGAGTTTTACGTTAAAGCCATCGCCTCAGGTGAGGGGAGCGAGACGGTTGAGAGTAACCACGTTACCGTGACGCTCTCATCGGCGACTCCGGGCCTACCTTATGACTACGATCGAGACGACGCCTCATGTCAGAACACCATCACCTTTATGACGGCCGATGATGGCGGCAAGACCGTCAAAGTCGAACTCTACCGCTCGTTCTCAACCACCTTTGTCGCGGATGCTGGGACCAAAGTAGCCGAACTCATGATCGGATCCAATCTGCCCGGGAGCTTCTCGGTTCCTGCCCCCGGCTGTAGTAACGATGCCTACTATGCCATCCGGGCAGTCGCAGGCAATGGCAATGGCTCAGGGTTTGTCGGCGACAAGGATCAGAACGTCGATACGCACACTGTGACTAAGCAGAAAACTACCACCGTGACCATCCCTGGTGCCACGAGTGGTGCTCTCCCGGTCAATACCGCCATCGGTGCCGGTACCGAGGGTCAGGTGGAGGGCGCGACGACGAGTGGTGAGACCGAGGTGACCCCGACGGAAACAGATGAACAGAAATCCGTCCTGGGTGAAATGACCGAAGCTGGCAAGGATGCCGTCACGAGTCATCCATGGCGTGCGTTCTTCTGGTTCCTGGTGATCTTGGTGGCCGCTTACATCGCTTATCAGTGGTATCGTGCCAAAGGCCATGATCAATCTGCCAATTAAATTATCTCAAGAGCGCATACTGAGATGGACAGGCACTGCCCTCGTGGTGGTGTCTGTTTTGGTTCTTCTCTCCACATTCTTCCCCGTACTCCTCGAAGAGGCCAAGTACCAACTCCTGCCGAGCCAAGAGCACAAAGCCGTGGTGACGAAAGAGATGCAGGAAGAAGTGGGCCTCCCTCCTTCACAAGTCATCGTGCCAGCAAGTGAAGAGTTCGGTATTGTCATCCCCAAGATCGGGGCCAATGCTCCAGTTATCGCAGATGTGGATTGGCAGGACTCGCGGGTCTATCAGTCGGTATTGGCTCGGGGGGTGGCTCATGCCAAAGGAACCAAGAAGCCAGGGGAGGAGGGCAACGTCTTTCTTTTCTCTCACTCGGGGGTTGACTTTCTCGAAGCCAACCGCTACAATGCTCTGTTCTATCTCATTGATAAGCTTCAGCCTGGGGATGACATCACGGTCTTCTACCGGGGTGACAAATTTGTCTATCGTGTGACCGAAAAGTTGCGAGTCGCCCCAGATCGGCTCGAGTACCTCGTCGGTTCAGGAGACCAGAAAACCCTCACCCTTATGACCTGTTGGCCGGCTGGGACCACCCTCGAGCGGCTCCTCGTCATTGCCGAACAAGTTGATACTCACTAACTCCTCTCTATGAATCTCTTGGCCTGGTGCAAATCTCATCCGGTGATCATCCTCCTCGGCCTCCTTCTCTTATTGGAGCTCGGGACCGCGCTTGTCTCGGTACCTACCATAGCGGTTGGGCGAGAGATCACGCAGGCTGCCGATAGTGTACCACTCCGTATTTCGGAAATTACTGATGCTCGGATTGATAGTATGGCTGCGACGGTAGTCCTGGCCCCCGCGCTCCCACGAATCCTCTGGGTACTTTTGTTGGTGGCCTATGTTGCCCTCCTTGTCTTTAACTGGTCGTACACGTTTCGTACTGTGACGTCACCCCAGTGGCGCTTTGAGTTGATGCTGACGCTCCTCACCCTTGGTGCCTGGTACCATCTCGATAGTGGGAGGGGAGAGCTCTGGTTCCCGCTCACTCTCATCAAGTCAGGTCTCATCGTGGCTATCATCTATGTGTACCTCCTCGAGCGTCGCTCACCCTGGGTCGAGCCTGGACAAAAGTGAAAAAAAATGCTATAATGGAACTACAAAGGCTTGAAAGAGCCGAAAGTACGATAAAAACGGGTGTGAGCCCGTTTTTATTTTTTAGCCTACCAAAGCCATATATGGCCAAAACACACACACAACCTGTCCACACCATACTTGCTCTCTCTGTCATCGGAGTAGCTTCTTCGTTTGTGTTTGTGCTCTCGGCTCTGGCCTCGGGCATGGTCCCTAGCGAAGTCATCACTCTCGCCAACCATGCTCGTACCGAGGCTGGTCTGCCGGCACTTACCGAAAACTCTATCCTCGCGACGGCCGCCAAGAACAAAGCAGACGACATGATCAAGCATGATTACTTTGCGCACACTTCCCCTGCGGGAGTAGCACCGTGGTACTGGATCAAGGACGCCGGCTACCGTTATCAGGCAGCGGGGGAGAACCTCGCCATCAACTATACGGACGCTCGTGATCAGCACGACGCTTGGATGAAGAGCGAGACGCACCGGGCCAACATCATGAACACTCGTTATCAGGAAATCGGAGTGGCGGTGGTGAAGGGCAAGATCAATGGCAAAGAATCTATCATCACGGTGGAGTACTTTGGTACGCCACTGGTCGCAGCGGTCAAAGAGCCAGCTCCGGTGCCGATGGCTCCCGAGGTAGCACCGGCTGAAATCAAGGGTACCGAAACGGTGCTTGAGACCCCATCTCAGATCATCACTCCAGTAGTGCCTCCATCTCCGACAACTGTCTCTCCGCTGGTACAGAGTGAAGAGGATCGGATTCTGACACTCCTCTCCCTCCTCTCCGTACTCCTCATGATGCTCCTCGCTCCGGCCATGATTCTTCTCCGGGCTCTCCAGTTCCTCCTTGAGGCAAAACGAGAGGGCACCGTCTCAGTCCCGATGCTCCCGTCGATTCATATCGATGGCATCCACAAGGCTGCTCACTAAATTGGACAAAGAAAAGGACTCTTCGGAGTCCTTTTTAACTTGGTTCCCACATTTAGTAAGTGAGGCAATTATTGGGAAGCGGACTCATACCCGCTGTCTCCTTCCTGGGCTCAAAGTGCGCTCCAAGAGTACCAAAGGGCTCCAACTCTGGATGTTTGGCTGGTTCTTCGATATAGATGTGGTGCCAGTTTTGTGGGAGTGCACGATGTGTTCCCCGAAGATAGCATCCGTGGAAGCCAAATTCTTGGGTGAGTACAACATAGAGGGATTTGACGTAATGACTCTCGCCACTGATAACGACTGGGGTTTCCTTGGCAAATCTTGCTTCTGCTCCACGGGCGATAGCTCGGAGTTGACCGAGAGTGACTTTTGGTTCGGTGCCAAAACGTAAATCGCGTCGGCTATCTTGTGCTGAAAACTGGGAACGATTGAGCTCATCTAGAAATGTGTAGCTTGCCTCAATATTGGAGAGGATCATGAGACATCCGATGAAAAGGAGGCCCAGGATCGTGGAAAGAGAGCGGAAATATCGCGAGATAACGAGGGTACTTTGCATTATGAGCACAAAAAATGCAGGGATAATGCCGAGGTAGTAGCGAACTTCTATTTCGTATGCTACGAAAACAGTAACCAAAAAGAAGCTACCAGTCCAAAGCAAAATAAAAAGCAGGGGCTTTCGCTCGTCCCGAGAGAGCCGGCGTAACGAAAGAAGACTAAGAGTGATGATAGTAGTGAAAAAAGTGAGAGCGCCCAATGTCATGGGGAGAGTGGCTTGGCAGCGACTGGGGCACGAGAGAGACCAGCCTCGAGTCTGGATGCTTTCGGTGTCTTGTCGACCAGTGGCGAGAATCCAGAGAGCCTGACTTCCTTCTTGATAGGCACGCCAAAACTTTTCGTGCCATCCGTGTTCTGTATCCTGGTAGCGGTCGCCGAGGGTGGCGCCTATAAATGAATGGAAATTGTCGCCATGAGTTCGATATTCCGACAGAAAGACAGGAAATTGGCAGGCTAGGAAGATACAGAGTCCGAGGATAATTTCTCGAATGGTGAGTACTCGCGTGAAGACAACAAAGAGGGAAAGCCCTATACAGAGACTTACGAGCGCCACCAGGTGGAGATGAGCAATTGCACCGAGGAGGAGAACGGAAAGAAGTAGAAAGAAGCGTCTCTGCTGCTCAGGGGCCTTGAGTGCAGAAAGAAAAGACCAGGCAAACGCAGCTGTGAAAAACGGCAGAGGGTTGGGATTCCAGGCGAAGCGTGAAAAGGTGATCAGAAAGAATGAGACACTCGCGAGTGCTCCTCCGAAGAGCGCTAGGGGGAGTGGCGTAAAGAGACGAAGGAGAGCGATGATTGCGGGTATGGCCAAGATGCCAAACACGAGGTCTGGATAGGCGAGACTTTCGATGGTTTGTCCAAACAGCAGCCCGCTTACATACTGAAAGTAATACGAGAGGGGACCGAGTCGAAAGCCGGTGCTCCCTGCCTCTGGTCCGAGGAGAGGCAGTCTCGAAAAACCGTTTTCAAGCGCCTCGTCGAGGATGATGGCATCGCGAGCCTGATCTGATTTGAGAATGAGCCAGTCACTGTGGTGAAAGGCACGCAATCCAATACCCGTTGCGAAGATGAGAAAAAGGAGAAGTAGGATCAATGAACGATTTGTGGAGAGCATTTTGAGAGATGGCATAGGAGGTATGTTCTATCTCAGAAAGGCGAGTTAATGGGCCACTTTGACCACTCGGATGAAGTTACCAGGACGATCGTCGATCGAGAGTTCCCAGGCGGGGTCGGGGATGCCGTAGTACTGGTAGGCTCGGAGGCCGGAGAGGCGCTCCCAGCGAGAATAGCGAGACATATAGCGGATCTTGCCACGGCGGGTGAGGACATAGTAGTCAGGCTTAATTTCATTTTGGTCGAAGGTGTAGGCAGTAAGGCAACGACCGACAAAGAATTCACAGACCCCATAGTAGTCGGCCCAGACGGTGAGATCCTGTGCTCCGGGGAGAGTGTTTAGATACTTGGCTGCCTCATATCCACCGTAGCCCCAGGCATCTTGGATCATGAGCGAGCGAGGGAGGAGAGAGTTCGTGTAGTTGAAGTAAAACGGTGCCGAGAGGACGAGCGAGATGAGACTCACTATGGCGAGGACCCCGATGAGGAGCGACTGGTACAGGGGGCGGAGCGAGCGTGAGAGGCGCAGGTAGCCGAGGGCTGAGAGGTAGGCGAGGAGCGGATAGAGCATGATACTGTAGCGCGGGGTGGAGAGGATGTTCGAATAGATGAGGAGTACGGTATAGCAGAGGAAAAAGAAAAAGAGGGGGTAGATGTGGGCGGGAGTGTCCTTTTTGCGCTCTACGATGAGATTGATAGCGAGGGCGAAGAAACCGAGGAGGACCACAGGAGTGAGCGAGAAGATGACCGGGTTCCACTCGAGGAGAAAGGACTGCCAAAAGTTGGGGACTGCGCCGTAGTAGCGGATGTCGGTTAGGTCCTTGATGTCAAAGGCGATGGGGCGCATAAAGTCCCAGTCTGGGAAAAAATTGCGGAGGACGATGATCCCAACAAACATGAGACCAAAAAAGAGCCCGGTCACTGGAAGAATAGGACGAAGGTGCTGTGTCAGACGACGAACCAAGAAGAGGAGTGGATTCTTGAGGACATAGGTATCAACGATGAGGGTGAGGGCAAAAACAAGGGCGATACCGACCAGGATCTCTTTGTCTGGGACGGTCATGATGAACTCCTGGAAGTACTTGCTATCGACAAGGAGGGCCGGGAGGAAGAGGACGACGAGGAATATCGTGCCTCCCATGAGGGCGACCCAGGCGAGGAGCTCGTGCCTCAGATCACGTCGCAACCTATCCTGAGAGCTCGGCTCAGAAAAGAAACGGAAGAGAATCAAGGCGAGAAAGAAAGGGAGGAGGATGATGGCAACGTACTTGGAGAGGATAGCGAATGAGAGGGCGATACCGGTGATGAAGAGGTACTTCCTTTGGTTCTCTTTGAGGTAATTCAAAAATGAGAAGAGAGCCACGGCGCTCGTTGACCAGAGGAGGGCGTCGGGATTGATAATCTGCGTGATGCCGAGGAGGATAGGGGAGAGAGCGGTAAAGGCAGTGGCAAGGAGAGCTACTCCTTCACCAGAGAGACGTCGGATGAGGAAAAAGAGGACGACGAGGAGGAAGGCATTGACGAGGAGGATAGGGAGGCGAAAGGCGAGATAGATGGCCTTGGTCTGGTTCGTGTCACAGGCGATGATGCGATCCTTTTGCTCGACACAGAATTTCTCAGTTTCCGGATAGAGGGCGACACTGATCCCGGAGATCAGGGCGAGGCTCACGCCGGGTTTGTCATTGATAAAGGTCTTGCGCCACTTGCCATCCGCGATGGCCTCCCAGTACTGTGGGATACGCTCTTCGACCCAGTAGTGCTCATCGGCGGTGACGAAATCAGTCAGGTGGTAGAGTCCAAATCCTAGGTAGAGGGCGATAATGAGTCCGAGGAGAATTTTCGTGAAGACGGTCATAATAGAGGAGTAAACGGATGCCTCCTTAGCATAGCATATCTCAGGGGGAGTCTATTCTCGAGGGGTATCTCGTGGTACTATGTGGCTATGTGAGTCACCTCTAGTGCCTATGAATATGAAGAAAATCCGAAAGCGAGCCGAAGTGCTGATCCTCAGCGCTCTACTCGTGTGGCCTAGTATCCTCCGTGCTGGGGCCATAGAGGACGCTACCCCGGTGGCGGAAATTCTCCGCAATATCTTGAATTTTTTGTTGTCAGTTGCGGGAATAGTTGGTATAATCGGATTAGTGGTCGCAGGATTTCTGTATCTCACTGCTTATGGTGATGAAGAGCGCATACGCCAGGCCAAGCTCATGCTTACCTGGTCAGTCATCGGTATCACGGTAGTACTCGGAGCACTCCTCCTTGTCACACAGATAGGCAATCTCTTCTCATAAAACAAACACAAAAGAAATCCCTGTCTTCGGAAGAAGGGACACTGAAAGGAGGTGAGAACTATGAACAAAATTAAAAACGCTTTCTACGGAGCAGCTTCGACGGTTGTCGCTTTGGCGCCAGCTCTCGCATCAGCCCAGTGGGGTCGTGGTCAGGGGAATGCCCAGAGCGCCGGTACTCCCGGAGGTTCTATCTATGGCATCATCAACTCGACCATGAACTGGCTCCTCGCCATCCTCGGTTTCCTCGGTATCATCGGTTTCGTAATCGCTGGTATCCTCTATCTCACCGCAGCTGGTGATGAGGATCAGATTGGCAAGGCCAAGAACGCGATGATGTACTCGATTATCGGTGTCATCGTGGCCCTTCTCGGTTTCGTTATTATCCAAGCAGTCAACAACTGGCTCGGAGGCACCAACGCTTCCTTCTAGTGTTCGGATACTTCGATTATCGATAGCAAAAATCACTCTGAGCTTGTCGAAGAGTGATTTTTGTTTTGAGCGATGTATGGTATAGTATGAATGAGGTGCTCTAAATACATAATCATACGTAAGTATGAAACGCTTTTTGAAGAGTATAACAGTGTCGATGTTTCTTTTTGTACTGCTGACGCCAGTCGTATCAGCCCAGTGGTCTGTCGGCAGGAAATATGCTGAGGACGCTGGTACGCCAGATGGTACCATTACCGATATCGTTGGTACTACGATGGACTGGCTCCTGGCTCTCCTCGGCTTCTTTGGTATTATCGGTTTTGTTATTTCCGGTATTATGTACCTCACGGCAGCGGGGGACGATGATCAGATTAGTACCGCCAAAAACGCCATGAAGTACTCGATTATTGGGATTATCGTGGCTCTCCTCGGCTTTGTCATTATCCAGGCGGTCGAGACACTACTTACAGGGCAGTCATCATATTTTTAGAGAGTAGTATGAAATTCACATTTATCGCTCTATTTTTCCTGTTCTTTGGACTCATGACACAGACCTCCTTTGCGGTGACGTGTCCTACGGATGGTTCCTACTCAATCGTTTCGGGAGTCTGTGTTCCGACCGATACTGGCCTCTCCAGCGCCACTGTGACCCAGGTCCTCTTGACGTTCATGAACTGGCTCCTCGGCCTCCTTGGTCTTTTCGGTATCATTGCCTTTGTTATTTCCGGGATTCAGTATCTGGTCTCAGCCGGGGATGATGACACGATTTCGACTGCCAAGCGGAACATGAAGTACTCGATAATTGGTGTGATGGTGGCACTTTCTGGGTTTATTATCATCCAAGCAGTGGATACCCTACTCACTGCTACCAGCTCGAACTTTTAGTATTATTTGCTTTATTAAAGCCATTTCCTATCAAAGGAAGTGGCTTTTTTCTTTTTGGCGGGAGGATGACCGGTTTTGGCTCTTGGATAAGCCTTAAATTGGGGTATATGGTCAGCTAGATTCATAAAAAATGCTTTATATAAGCCATAGAATAGTATAAAAAGGCGTATTTTTTCATTGACGAATGCCACGAAATTTGCTATGCTGTGGGGTGCGCTTCAAGTACTTCTTTCAAATCTCATGTCTCTAGAAAATGTTCAGATTTCGTGATGAAAATCATGAAAAGTGAG
>CAZCNN010000010.1:0-31281 GCA_964500505.1 uncultured Bdellovibrionales bacterium
TATTCCCCCCGCGAAATCCCCAATCTGAGAGGATGCGCCACGCCGAGCGGGGCTCAAAAGATACGGTTCGAGCTTCCAAAATAAAGTTCGAACCGATCTTTTTGAACAGATGAAGATTTTCTTCGTCTGTTCGCTCGTTTGCCAATTCCTTGGCTTCCAGATTGAGTTTTAGAAACTTGTCAGTCAGTTCGAACCGATTATTCGCTTTTTGCTCAAAAGCTTGTAATTTCTCTTTGAGAAGCTGTTTTTCATTCACCAACTTGCTTTTTGTATTTCTGTATTCCTCCAGTGAAAGAGCGCTTTCCAAATACGCCGTCATCAGCTTCTCAATCTTGGAATCCAAAAGGGAAATTTCATCCTTGGTTTTTTGAGCAAAAAGCTCGCTTGATTGATTCGTTGATTGCCGATCCTGTTCATTCTTGACAATCATCCATTTTGTCCAATCAAGCGGCAAAGAAACTTTTTGAATTTCCTCTTTGATCTGGGAAGTGATGATTTCCTCGCGAACATACTTTTGTTTACAAGGATTTTTCCGTTTCGTACAGCGCAAATAGTTATGCCCCTTCTGGGTTTCGGTGGTAATGAAGCAGCTACACTCTCCGCAACGGAAAAATCCTCGGTACAAGTATGTTTTCAAACCTTTGCTTTTCGGTTTGCTCTTTCTCGTCATTACTTCCTGACACTGATCAAAAAGTTTCTTTGCAATAATCGGTTCATGTTTGCCTTCGTAGATTTCTCCATTGTAGCGAATGAGTCCGCAATAGATTGGATTACGGAGAATCGTTTGGTAGTTCGACACCGCAAGTTCTCCCTCGCTTTTTCCCTTCAACCCAAGCGCGTTGAATTTCTCGCGGACAGCTCGCAAAGTGAAGTTTCCAGTGGAATATGCCTCAAATGTCCTGCGAATCAATATCGAAAGTTCTGGATGAGGTGCAATACCTGCTCCTTTGACATTCACATAGCCCAGAGGAGCCATTTGAGGCCAAATGCCGTCTTTCACCTTGTTTCTATGTCCGCGCTTGATATTTTCACTTAAATTGTCCACATAGTATTTACTCTGCGAAAAAGCGATGGAAAGCATAAATTTTCCTTGCGGTGTCGGATCACACCAGAACGTGGGAAATTTTAGCTCGGCAATTTTTCCCGTATCGAGCAAGTAGATAATTTTTCCTCCATCAACGGAATTTCTCGCTAACCTATCGGGATGCCATGCTAAAATTCCCGAAGCCTCATTTGCTTCGATACGCAGAAGCATTTCATTAAAGACTGGCCGACCAGGGACTTTGGCGGTTTGTTTTTCCACGAAAATATCTACAACCTCAATCTGTTCTTTAACTGCTAACTCTTTGAGTTCGGCCAGTTGATCCGAAATGCTTCTGACTTGCCGATCTTCCGTATCGGTACTTTTCCTTGTATAAATGAAGAATTTTCTGGTGTGATCAATCATAATTTTGTATTGGCAAACGAGGAGCCCCGCTCGGCGTGGCGCATCCTCTCAGATTGGGGATTTCGCGGGGGGAATACAGTTGTGTCGCCGTCGGGCGGCGACGCCATTTCTCTTGAAAAAAAAGATTTGGCATTTTTGCGGTGTTTGTTAGACAAAGTTCGAATGTACTTTGCCGAAAATCCTGAATAATGGAAGCCAGCCCCGCCGTTGTCCCGAAGTGTCGGGACGGCACCCCAGAAAAACTGTCTTTGCATTTCGGATTTGCGCGCGCCCGAGTTTTTCTTTCAAAAAGGAAAAGTCAGTTTTTCTGGTGTGCTCTGCACTTTCGTGCAGAACGGCGGGGCTGCCTGCTGTTGGTACGCCGCATATGTAATATATCACATTATTGCGATTAAACACAATAAAATGATAGAGTAGCGATACTAACTACTTTTCAACATATGAAAGACGGCGAGATACAGCGATTTGCGAAAAATATGAAAAAGCTTCGGGAATCGAGAGGATTGTCTCAAGGAGACATACACCGAGCGACACAGATTGATAGAGGATATATCAGTACTCTTGAAGCCGGAAAACAAAATCCAACACTTGAGACAATTGCAAAAATTGCCGATGCTTTAGGTGTTAGTAGCGACCAGCTTTTGAAATGACGATGGCAACCCTAACTATGATTGAGAAGCAAATACTGGAGAGGTTTTTCCAAATGGGAGGTGGGGATGTTTTGAATTTTTTTGACCTAACAATGGGCTGGTTTTTTGGTGTTTTATGTTTTTGACAAGGGTGTTCAGAGGGGCGTACAATGAAAGCACGTAATTATTGAATTTTTATTATGCCGAATTTTGGAGAGCAACCCGTAGCTGAGACGCCAAAAGCAACTGACGTACCGAAGAAACCAGTAACTTTCCAGGAGGATCTTGATGAAGCTCACCGGGCACTCGGCATGAGTCTTGCCGACGGCATGGATGCCGATCAGGAAGCTATGAAAAAACGCTGGGCTGATATGGACGCACACTATGGCGCAAGTCCTGCATCAACTGCTTCAGAGGGCCTGAAAAACCCATCCGAATCAGTGACCACAGGAGAATCTGCAAGTCTTGAAGTTTCGTACGCGGTTAGCAAGTTTGAAGCTGTCGGCTTGAGCAGAGAGGATGCGATGGCGATCGGAAAACTCATTCAAGAGAAACTGAATGGTGGCGATAATAGTGAGAAATATTTTGGAACCGGAATCGGACCTGGAAATCAAATTCGGGTTTTGGAAGTTGATAAGTCTGAGGGCGAACAGGATCTCATTAGAGTTAGGATTAGTAGCGGAACAAAAGATTTTCCTGATCAGGTTGCTCGTGATGCCATAATGATGAAAAATAATAATGAATGGAGCCTCATGAGTGCCTAGGGCGTAATAGCTCGTAGTAAGCAAAAAGATGGCACAGCTTCTCAGGCGTAATAACTTTCATTGTAATCGTATGAAATTCGGAGAATTCCCCTCGGTCCCTCCAGTGACAGGTGAAAAAGGAAGAAAAGCAACAAATTCGGACAGCCTGCCTATGGTAATGCGGGAACCCTCTCCTTTACCAAGAGATGGGAGTGAGCAGATGAATGTCCAGGATGGCGATTTGGAACGAAAAGGCGTTATTGATGAGGCTGATTTTGAGATTAAAATTCCCAATGTGTTGAAACAGGGCGGCGAACAAAGTAGCGAGACGTTGTCACAAGAGGTTATGTTGAAAAAAGCAGAGGCGTGCCGAGTTTTTCGACAAGCTGCTCACGCACTCCTGGCTCATTTGGGAGCAGTAGATCCTTTTATTGAGGATGTGAAGCTACAAAAAATCCAAAGAGGGTTCAAGCAACGATTTGATTCGACCATGGAGCAATTGCGCTCAACCGTGGAGGTGAGTGCAACAGGACCTCTGTCATTGGTTCTTGGAAAGCTTTTTCGGGATTACTGGAATGAACAGGGGGTGTTAGCAACATTCATGGCCAAGCTGAATAAACAAAGAATGGGTGAGCTGGAACATGCTTTTGTTTTGAAAACACTTTCTCAGAAAATGGAGGAAGCAACCACGCTACTCGAGCAGGCAAACACGGTTGAACAGGCGCGTTTTCAGAATGATATGCTCAAGCAGTATTTGAGAGTCATTGTGGAATGGGATAATGAATACCAGAGGTTGTATAGATCGGTGGATATGAACAAGGTTGAGTTGGATGGAATCTACGAGGCCATAGAAAAAACAGGGTATGGGTTGGGCCAGGTTTTGATTGCCGATAAGTATGTGGCTGGAGATATTAAAAGAAATAGGGAACTGGCGAAAGAGCGCGAATTAGATTTGGATCAGGATGGCAGGAAAAAATTAATATGCGCTGAGCTATTGGAGGGAGCGAGGCGGATACCAGGTGAACAGAGTAGCCTTATCATTCCAATCTTGATTGAAATTGACGGAACCTCTGATATCACTACCTTAGCCAAACTAGCGAACCAATTTAAGAGGGTGATGGCGGAAAATAGCATCACTATCTATAGTCGTTGGGGAGATAAAAATTTAACAAGGAATATTGAAGAAATTGAAGCCCTGATTCGAGACAGGAAGAAAGAAGTGTTTTAGAAAAATACCGTATGAGTGAAAAAATGCTTATTCCTGCTCCGCCTGCTCAACAGGATTCAGTGCCTCCGTCTCCTGAAGATACGGAAAGATGGCGAGATAAGCCGTATCTGAAACTGGAGAGTGAACTATCAAAAATCCGTGCTGTCGAAGACCTTATTGAAGAATATGGTGAGAGTGGACTGCTCGCTGAAAAAGTTCAGCAGTATTATAATGAGGAACTGGCAAAATCCCCTCACGCTGGGGTGCTTTTGGAAGAGTGGGATAGGCTGGACGGACAAATATACGTTGTGCATCGTGAGATAGGGGAGCTGACAAGGTGGATTGAAAAAGCAGAGGCGTCTGATGCAAGGGCAGAGCTTGAGTTGAAGCAAGAGGCATTGGAGGAAGAGATAGCTGGCTTACGCCAGAGGGTTGATGTTATCAAACAAGATCCTGATGTCGTGTTTCTTCGAAGAATACTAGTAGGAGTTGATTTGCTACACTACCGTGCCAAAGAGCTTAAAGCATGCCGAGAAAATCCGGCCCAGTATTTGGTCGACGAGAAGTCAGATCTGTCTGGAATGCCCTACGAAGAGGTTATTTTTTCCGATGTCAATGCTACCTATATCGTGAGCCCACAAGTGTGGGATGAATATGTGAAACGGTCTGGACGGGGCATTCACTATGGTGGCGGAATAGTGAGTGTGGTACAAAGAAACCCTGATGGTGAGCAAGAGCGGATGACAGTACATCATGAAAATAAGCACGCTCTCTTTGCAACATTTTTTGACTTCGAGCAGGCACGGACTTTTGGGAAACAGGATGCACGGGGTATGATAGACAGGGCCGTTGGAATGATTGGAAAGGGTCTCTCGGAAAATTTCATTGAAGGAGAGTTCCATCGGATACAACAGTTGATCTGGAAATCCTACCTCTCTGGCATCAAAAACGAGATTATGGCCAATTATGATGGGTTGGCGAAAGGAGTGTTTTCATCAGATTTTTCTACCTATGTCGACATTTTCTCGTCCCTTCAGTGGGGAAGTGGTGGAAATGCTCGGAATGACGCATCGGTTACAAAAATGCTTGCCGGGGAAGACGAGCAGGCTCGGGAAGATTATTACCGGATGCATGAGTCTGTGAATAAGATGCTCGGGGAAGCACGTGAGCAACTTAAAGAAGAGAGTCATAAGTTTTATATTGAATTAGCGGACCTCTTTTTTTTCGCTGAGAAAGAGGGTCTCTCGGAAGATCTCCATTCCGCTATGCTTCTTTTCGATCCATTGGATTACAAAAAAATAAAGCAGTACATGATATGGAAAGGAGGGAAAGAAAAGTACGAAACGTATCAGGGGCTACGACGTGTTGTACGCTCTCCATTTTTCTCGCAGCCAGAATTTTCTAACAAATCAAAATTTACCAAACTTGAGGATAAGCTCATTGATGTTGTCCGAAGGAAACAGGCCTTTGACAAAAACCCGATGGTGCAAATGGCTATACTGGAAGTTTCAGGGGATGCTTTCAGTGTAGAGAATATGGATCGTATTTCTCTTACTGAACTTGCAGAGATGAGACTGACAGATGAAGAAAAGCAAAGTTTTGAAAAGGCGATAAGAGATAATATCCTGAATAGGAGCGACGGTATCCACTCGTCTCTTTTGGAAAAAGATCCAGTGTATGTGCTTCAGTATCTCGATAAAATCGAGGGTATGTGTCAAATCGTTGGAATTTCTCTTGACGTTGAACTGATGAGAGGAACGATTTGGGGAGAGTACGTCTCCAATAAGGCCAAGCTATTTATTGAAAGAAACAACGCCGATGCCCTACTTTCGATGATTCGCTCTATCGGACCCGGTGAAAAGAAGCATCTCAGAGAGGTTTTTTTGGAAATCCGGGACAGTCTTGAAAGACACTACTTTCTCAAAGGAACGTGGGGTGAGGTATTGAAGGAAATCCGCTAATCGATATTTCTTGGTTAGCACAAGCGTAACCGAAGCCATAGACAAAAGGTTGTGGATAAGTGTAGATATGGTACCGCTGCAAAGATGGAGAAATGAGCAGGTGGAATGTTGTTTGATGTGATAAAATAACCACAAACTCATTTACTTCCATCTTTGCAGCGTACCAATAGCAGACAGTCCCGCCGTTCTGCACGAAAGTGCAGAGCACACCAGAAAAACTGACTTTTCCTTTTTGAAAGAAAAACTCGGGCGCGCGCAAATCCGAAATGCAAAGACAGTTTTTCTGGGGTGCCGTCCCGACACTTCGGGACAACGGCGGGGCTGGCTTCCATTATTCAGGATTTTCGGCAAAGTACATTCGAACTTTGTCTAACAAACACCGCACAAAAGGACTTCTTGTTCCGAAAGGACGGAAGCACCCCGCGCCGAAGGCGCGGGGGAAGGCAAATGAGCGCGCCGCGTAGCGGCGAATGTGAAAGGGGTGGCAACCGAAAAACGTGGGGATTTGTCGTCCAAGACGGGGTTCGTTCCAACTTTATGCACGAACTGCTTGATTTTGGATAAATCGTCCGACGAACTCAAAAAATTGGCTTGTTTCAAATCCCTAATCCATTCCCGCAAGGGTTCGACCCACACATTTCTTCCACGTGCAAAATCTTTTTCCTTTTGTCGCAAAGCGGCGAGAGAGCGCATAAGCATGTCTTTTCGCTTGAGATAGATTTCTTTCGGTATATCACCGTCAAGGTAGGTAGAAACGAGCTTTTCCATGCGCTCCTCGTCTGCTTTGATAGACTCCGAAAGATTTTGCACCTCGCTTTGCGACGCTCCGATTTCCTCGCGCTCCCAATCCTTCACTTTCGCGAGCATCCAGTCGGTATACCGATCGCAAAGCGAGATTGTTTGAAGCCGTGCTCGCACTTTGTCTCTCAAATCTGTCTCTTGCACATAGGGTTGCGAACAGCGGCCGCGCTTTTTCGAGCATCGGTAATAGCGGTACTTTGTTCCCCATCGATTTGTTGCCCACTGCGCGGAAATCATCGAGCCACACTCAGCGCATCGAAAAAGTCCCGTGAACGGAAAATCATGCTTGATTTTTCGTTTGCGCGGCCGTTCTTTCGCATGAAGTACTTTCTGCACGGCTTCAAACAATGTGGAAGAAATGAGTGGTTCAAAGTTTCCATCAAACCACTCGTCATCATGCTTCACAAAACCGAGATATGCTCTATGTGTGAGCAGTCGTTTGATGGAAACTTTGGCAAGTGGCGTGCCGTGCTTAGTCACCACGCCCAAGTCCGCAAGAAATTGCGCCAGAGAAATGTATGAGTGTGTCCCTTTGGCATACTCCTCATACGCCAGACGCACAATGCGCGCGTTAGTGGGGTGTGGCTCGATATTTTTGATACGCGGATTATTCTGATAGCCAAAGGGAGCAAGATTGAGCCACTCACCACGGCGCAATTTCTGGCGGACGCCACGCTTGATATTGTCGCTCAAGTTATCTGAGTAATATTTCGATTGTCCAAACGCCACTTGCAACATAAAGAGCCCTTGCGGGGTTGGTTCAAACCAAAATGTCGGGAAGCGCAAAGACACTATCCTTCGTGTGTCTACTGCATAAATGACGCGCCCTCCGTCCACGCTATTGCGCGCTAATCGGTCTGGATGCCATGCCAAAATACCCTGTGCTTCTCCACGCTCAATACGCGTCATCATATCGCCAAAGACTTCACGTCCTGGTGTCTTTGCGCTTTTCGACTCTTGAAATTCCGACAGGATTTCAAGATTTTCTTTACGCGCCAATTCTCGCAGTTCAAACAACTGAGCCTCGATAGACATAACTTGCCTGTCGTCATCCTCGGTGCTCTTGCGCGCGTATAGAAAATATTTTGGTTTGATATTCATATAATTTGAAACAAGAGACAATATCTCTCGGGTTTTTCGGTCTGTCCGTACTGCCACCCCTTTCACATTCGCCGCTACGCGGCGCGCTCATTTGCCTTCCCCCGCGCCTTCGGCGCGGGGTGCTTCCGTCCTTTCGGAACAAGAAGTCCTTTTGTGCGGTGAGATACTCTCCTTTGCGCGAACCTACTTCGCACGCGTGGAGCGCGTGGTGGCTTTAGAGTGAATCGTACGCGCCGATCTCCCAACAATGCGCCTCGGTCACGCTCGCTCCCACTCGCGTGAACAAACCAAAAATTCCTTGCATTTCATTTCTTCCGCGCCTCCTCCCCCGACCCCTCCGCCGCGAAGCGGAAAAGGAAAGGAATTTTTGGTTTGTGTCGCCGCTATTATTGTATTATATAGCACTATTGTATTGCAAGACAATGAGTCGTTATACTTAGGTTGTTCTATGAAAAATGAAAGCGCAATAAGGTTAGGAGAAACTATAAAGTGTATACGAAAACAGAAAAAAATGTCGCAAGGCGACATTTGTCGTGCTGTGGGGTTTGATCGTGCGTATATGAGCAATTTGGAAGCTGGGAAAGGTAATCCGACATTACTGACGATTGAGAAAATAGCGAGGGCGCTTGGGGTTTCAACAGATCTATTATTAAAGTAAGTAAATCACTATGAGTAAATTTGAAATGGGAGGATTTAATCCCTCACAACCAAAAAAATTTGAAGGAAAAGATTTGCCTGCTACTAGTGCCGAAACAGTATTTTCTAGCAAAGTCACTGAAACAGAAATTCCCAAATTTATATATTCTGATGAAGGTAATCTCATGCCTACAGAAATGGCAGATAGATATTACGGAACACTAGGTAGACCACTTGAACAAAGAGAGATCCGTCCACGGAAACATGAAGAAAAAGGCAAATCTTTTACCACGAACGAGGTAGTGATAATGGCAGCCGCAACAGCCGATATGGTTGCAAATGAAGTGGAGCTTAAATTGGCGACCAACTCAGACAAAGAACTTGCTGGTGAGTTGATAGATCCTTCTGTGGAAAGGCGAGGAATAAAGGTTATGAAAAAGTTGAGTGAATCACTTGACCAAAATGCAACCCCTGCAGAATTACTAGCCGCAATCACTAAATATGTCCAGGATCTGGAAAAAATGTTCGATGAAGGAAGGGTGGACCCTCTTCATTCTAAATATTTTGAAGGGGAACTTCTAGCAGCACAATCAGCAATGAGAAGGCTGGGGGATATTAATTATGCTATAAGTTGGAGCGCTAATAATGACTATACTCGCTTAATAGAGCAACATAATGACAACCTAAAAAGAGCAGCTCTTGCAAGTGCTGGATTAGAAATAGCTCGTAATCAATCAAAGACTTCTACCCAAGCGTCTTCAGTTGGCGATACTTCCCCAGATACAGAAGCGCCTTTACGTGATCGTCCGATGACTGATGCAGAGATCGAGACACAAAAAGAACTTGTAACAAAACTCTTCGCTGAGCGTAAAAAAGAATCACCCAACCTCGTACCCGTCGATGATATTGATCGCATTAAGTTTGCAAAAGATTTTTTTGGAGAGACACAAGGATCCCAGGCCAGAGCCCTACCAGTAACCCCGAGAAATGTTGATATATTCCGCGAGTATTTTCTGAAGGAGCTTCAGAAAAACGGTAGAATGGCGAAAACAGCTCGAGGGCGCATGAGTAGTCATCTCTCGGGAATCTTGGGTAGTCAATTAGGTCAGCCGATGCCTCCAGGCGGACCAAAAAGATTTGCGTATGAGATTGTCCTTTCTAGTACAATCGGGAAAGGCATTAGTCCAGAAGAATTTAATGAAATGAATGCCCGCCAGTTCGCAAAAGATTATTTGGATATTGATATAAATGAGGTAATGCCTGATTACGACAGCATGTTTTTTTAGAGTGCAAGTTGGCTGGGCAAGCACATACAAGTTTGCTTGCGCCTCAGCACAAACCGCATTTTGAATTACCACTAACTCGAACGAAGCCTCAGAGCAAACACAAAGCAACACCGAGCAGGCCACGCGAGCGAATGCGAGCGGCCTATGCGAGGTGGTGCGAAGTGTGAACGACTGTAGAGTGACCATCAAACGCGGATACGAGAGCGCCTCGAGTCGCCGCAAAGACGGAGAAAAGAGCAACCAAAAGTGATAAATAACAAGTACTCTTTTCGGAGACTGCAGCGGCGACACAAACCAAAAATTCCTTTCCTTTTCCGCTTCGCGGCGGAGGGGTCGGGGGAGGAGGCGCGGAAGAAATGAAATGCAAGGAATTTTTGGTTTGTTCACGCGAGTGGGAGCGAGCGTGACCGAGGCGCATTGTTGGGAGATCGGCGCGTACGATTCACTCTAAAGCCACCACGCGCTCCACGCGTGCGAAGTAGGTTCGCGCAAAGGAGAGTATCTCACCGCACTTATGAAAAAAAATGCCAAACAGTGTTGATGACTATATTGCCAGTGCTCCCAAAGAAGCTCAGTCGAAGCTCCGTGAGCTACGGTCTCTCATACGGATGGTAGCGCCTGATGCCAAAGAGCGCACTGATTATTTCGAAATGCCCGGTTATTCGTATGATGGCTACGACTATGATGGCATGTTTGCCTGGTTCAGTTTCAAGATGCCATACGTACGGCTCCATGTCCGCCCGCCCGTCTTACAGAGTCATGCCAAGGAGTTGACGAGATATAGAACGACCAAGGCTATTTTGAACCTGCCTATAGAGACGAGAATACCAATGACTCTGGTAAAAAAATTGGTTAAAGAGAGTATAAAAGTGATGAAGGCGAAGAGGTGATAACGAGCGCTTCGCGACTTTGGTTTATGGTCAGGAAAAAAAGCGCCATCGGGACGCTTTTTTGATTCTTTGAAAATTTGGTACAATAGGCGCATGATCAAGGTTACACTCAGTTCTGGTGTCGTCCATACGGTTCCTCGGGATTTGAAGGAAGTGCTCTTGGGTATGCCCAAACTGGTGGAACTCTGGAATGGTTTGACGCCACTCGCCCGCAATGAATGGATTTGCTGGGTCACTATTGTCAAAAAGCCAGAAACTAGAGCGGAGCACATCGAGCGGTTACGGGAGGATTTGCTCCATGGCAAGCGAAGGCCGTGCTGCTGGCCAGGTTGTCCTCACCGGAGACCAAGTGCTGCTAAGTGGTTTGGTAAGCGAGTCTAGTATTGATTATAAAAGAGTAAATAATTAACTGTTCGTTGTATGGACTTAAATTATGTGGCAATAGGAGTGGCAACGGTGCTGCAGTTTATTATTGGGGCCGTGTGGTACATGCCAATATTTGGGAAAGTTTGGGGAACGATACATGGGTTTGATCGGCTTGCGCCCGAGGAGCAAACAAATGCGCAAAAAGGTATGGGGCTGTACCTAGTGCTACAGTTCGTGGTGACCCTCGTCACGACGTATGTCTTGGCACTTTTTGTTTCAGAGCTTTCGTCTGAATGGCACGCCTTTGGGGCGGCGGGATTCTTGTGGCTCGGATTTGTGGCGCCGACCCAGGCGAGTGCCGTCATGTTTGGGGGTACACCGAAAGAGTGGATGTGTAAGAAGTTTGCCATCATGGCCAGCGGATCGCTCGTCAACCTCATGGTCGCAGCTACGACACTCTCATATCTCTAGGCACCCTCACGCATCTTTGAAAAGAATTACGTAATAAATTACGTAATTCTTTTGCTTATCGGGCGAGGACGATGCCCCAGACGGAGCGGGCGCCATGCGCTCTGAGGACCTGCGCGCATTCCTCGAGAGTGGTGCCGGTCGTGGTGACGTCATCGATGAGCCAGATGTTTCGTCCCTTGATGCGTGACTCCTGGTTGGACGCAAGAGCAAAAGCATCCCGGAGATTCTCGAGGCGTTCCTCTCGTGACTCGGTTTTCATCTGGGGCTTGGTAAAACGAGTCCGGACGAGCACATCTTCGAGGACTGGGAGTGTGAGGCCAGGCGCAAGCCCCTCCCCGAGGATGTGGGCAAGGAGAGCAGACTGGTTGAACCCGCGATAGCGGAGGCGCCTCGGGTGAAGTGGGACCGGGATGAGGACATCCGGAAGTGGGAGGGCCGATCGCGACAGGGAGTCGATGAGGAGCTGACCGAGCGGGAGGGCGAGATCAGGGATAAAGCGGTATTTGTAGGTGTGGAGCGCGCGACTCATGAGTAGATCATGATAGTGTGCGACCACAAAGACGCCATCGAGGGCCGAGGGCGTGCTATCGCGACAGGAGAAGCATACGGCGCCAAGTGGGGTGAGATGACGACGACAGAGAGGACACTCTTGGTCAAGGCGACGTTCGATCCGACTGGTACAAGGCCGACAGATCCAGTGTCCACCTCGGCCACAACCGAGGCAACGGAGTGGAAAGAGCGTGTCGAGGACGGCCTTTTTAGTGGCTTGTGCGAACAGGGTCAGTTGTGATCGGGTTAGGAGCACACAATGAGACCTTTTTTAAGGGTGAGATGGAGAGATTTTTTGACTTTGCCTTTGAGGAGGCGTTCGCCGATAGGCTTTTCGACGAGATTTTGGATGGTTTTGCGGACGAGGCGGGCGCCTTGCTCGGGAGCAAAGCTCTCGTGGGCGACGTGCGAGGCCACGTTTTTGCCGATGACGAGGGTGTAGCCTTTTTTCTTGAGACGCTCAGTGAGGGTAGCGAGCTCGAGAGTGACGATTTGCTCGATGACCTGGGCGGAAAGCGGTCGGAAGACAATCGTCTGGTCGAGGCGCGCGAGGAGTTCGGGACGGAGTTCTTTTTTCAGTTCTGCGAGGACCTCGCGCTTGATGGGTTCGAACTGATCGCCATGACCACCATCAGGAGTCGTCCGGTCAAATCCAATCCGAGCATCGCGCGTAAAGGCAGCGGTGCCGATGTTTGAGGTGAGGATGATGAGCGTGTTCTTGAAACTCACCTGGCGTCCTTCGGCATCGGTGAGGGTGCCTTCATCGAGGATCTGGAGGAGGATGTTCCAGACATCGGGGTGAGCTTTCTCGATTTCGTCGAACAAGACGACGGCGTAGGGACGGCGGCGGATGGTTTCGGTCAGTTTGCCACCTTCGCCATGGCCGATGTAGCCAGCTGGGGCGCCGAGCATCTGGGCGACGCTGTGACGCTCCATGAACTCGCTCATGTCGAGCCGGATGAGGGCTTGCTTACTCCCAAAGAACTCTTCGGCGAGGATCTTGGCGATATAGGTCTTGCCGACGCCCGTGGGGCCAAGGAAGAGGAAGGAGCCAAGCGGTCGATCGGGATCGCCGATGTTACTCACTGAGCGGACGAGGGCCTCGGAGAGTGCCGTCTTGGCTTCATCTTGGCCGATGAGACGATCATCGAGTGCCTGATTGAGACGCGTGATCTTGTCACTCGGGTTTTCCTCGGAGAGCTTTTCGAAGGGGATACCGGTCATATGGGCGACAGTGCGGAGCAGGTGCTCTTCGGTCACGACTTTGGTGTGGCGATCAGCTTCTTCGTGGTGCTTTTTCTTGAGCGTAGCGATTTTCTTGATGAGTTCTTGCTCCCGGGCGTACCACTTGGCCGCATCATCGTAGTTTTCGTGTTCGGTGAGGGACTCCTTGAGGGCCGTCGCGGCGCGGAGCTCTTCTTCGAGCTGAAAGAGGGCGGTAGCAAAAGGCGATCGGTCCTTGCCTTGTTTGGCGAGGGCAGAGGCTTCGTCGATGATGTCAAATGCCTTGTCCGGGAGGAAGCGGTCTGGGATATAGCGGATAGCAAGGTCGACCGCGTGGTCTGTGATGTCCTTAGTCAGGGTGACATTGTGAAAGGTCTCATAGCTCATCTTGACGGACGAGAGGATGTGCTTGGACTCTTCGGCAGTCGGCTCGGCGATGACGAGAGACTGGAAACGCCGGTCGAGAGCGGGGTCCTTTTCGACGTGACGCTTGTACTCTGAGAGGGTAGTAGCGCCGATACAGGAGATCTCCCCTCGGGCGAGGGATGGTTTCAGGATATTGGCGGCATCAAGGCCACCAGAAGTGTTACCAGCCCCGACGATAGTATGAATTTCATCGATAAAGAGGATGACGTCTTTGTTCTGAGTGGCCTCCCGGATGATTTCTTTGAGGCGGGCTTCAAATTCACCCCGGAAGTTGGTCCCAGCGACGACCAAAGTGAGGTCGAGTGAGAGGATACGCTTGCCAAAGAGGGAGTGTGGGACATCACCTCGAGTGATCTTCTTGGCGAGCGCCGCGACGAGGGCAGTCTTCCCGACTCCAGGCTCACCGATAAGGAGGGGATTACTCTTGTTTTTGCGGGTCAGAATCTGCACGAGGCGATCGAGCTCTTTCTTGCGACCGACAAGGGTGTTTTCTTTGGTAGTGATATCCTCGGCCATGTCCGTCGTGAACTGGTCAAGCGAGGGAGTGGCGCGACCAGATTTCTTCTTGGAGGGGGCATCTGAGAGTGCATCAGGGAGATCGAGCATCTTGGAGAGCTGGGGAAAATGGTCGAAATTCATATGAGCTTCGATGGTGGACTGGATTTTTTTCTCTTTGATCTTGAGCGCGAGGAGGATGCCATCCAAGGCAGGAGTATGAGACTCAAGGAGTGCATAGACCAAGTGCTCAGTCCCGACGTAAGGGTAGTGGAACTGGTTGGCGAGGGCATAGGCCCGTCTCAGACTCTCCTTGAGCGCGGGCGAGAGGGGGAGCGGATGGGTCTTGGGGAGGGCTTTGGCGCCCGTTTTCTTCTTGAGACAGAGTTTGGCGAGGCTCTCCTTCTCAAAACCGATGTTTTCAAGCAAAATACCGCCAAGACTGCCATCCTCGAGGAAAATAGCGAGGAGGAGGTGCTCGGGCTCTATCGTGGTATGGCGGGTATAGTGGGCAATTTCCCGGGCTTCCTTCAGGCTATGCCGGGCGTGGAGGGTCAATTTCTGGCTAAAAGTCGTTTCAAGCATGGTGGTAAGAGAGGCGAATAACGTACCTCTATTCTATGGTTTTCGTGAGGCTACTGTCAAACCAGTGTCGAGAGAGAAACTTTTGAAAAAAGAGCGTGAGTATGCTATCATACTCGCTAGAGATTCTAAAAAAGACCAAAAGAAAAAACATGCAGTTCGGTATCAAAAAACCATACTTTCTCGGCATTGATTTCGGCACCTCGCTCGTGAAGGCGGTGGAGCTGACACTTGAAGAAGGCAAGCCCAAACTCGTGACCTACGGTCAAGTCGATTTGGCGCGTCTCGAAAAAGGTATTGTCACTGGTCAGAATTCCTTTGACGATGAGCTCGTCCTCTATCTCCAGGCGCTCTTGGGTCGCCTCAAGTCCAAGGGGGAAGGCGTCTATGCTGCTATGCCGGCTTTCACTGGCCTCATTTCGCTCATTGAGCTCCCTGAGATGAGTGAGGATGACCTCAAAGAGGCTATCCAGTTTGAAGCCCACAAATATATCCCGTCATCGCTCGATGATGTGGCCTTGAGCTGGGAAAAGGTAGGGAGTTATCAGCCTGAAGAAGGTGGGTCGGCCAAGATGGAGATCCTCTTGGTAGCAGCGCTCAATAAGGAGGTGACGCGCTATCGGAAATATATCGAACAGGCTGGCCTCCAGATGAATTTTTTGGAGCTTGAAACGTTTTCGATGATTCGTTCGACCATCGGACATGATTTGGGTCTTTATTTGGTGATTGATATCGGGTCACGGGCCACCAATTTGGTCCTCGTCGATGATGGTCTCGTCAAAGTGAGTCGCAATCTCGATATGGGCGGCAAAGATATCACCCGGACACTCACCGATGGTCTCGGCATTACGCCAGAGCGCGCCGACACCCTCAAGAAAAGCGACAAGGATTTCCTCAATCAGGCAGAGTCCAAATTGACCTTTCCGGCACTTGAGATGATAGCCACGGAGGGTAAGCGCATGCTCGCGACGTATCAGGGGAAGTATCCGGAGCAGACGTGTTCGGGGATAGTGCTCTCGGGCGGGACGGCCCAATTGACAGGTCTCACTCAGTTCTATGAACGATTGTTTGGTCTCCCGGTGCGAGTCGGTGATCCGTGGCAGCGAGTGATGGTCCCTCCGGCTGTGGAGGCTGATGTCAAACGTCTCGGGACATCGTTTTCAGTAGCGCTCGGTCTCGCGCTCGCGGGTGTAGATGAGATGACTCAGAAATCAAAAGAAAGTTTCTTTAAGTCATTTTCAGTGGACGTGCTCAAAAAAACGCTGATGAAAAAAATATAAATCTTTTTACATACGATCATGCTCGGGGTGAATATCGCACAATCGCAGAAAGAAGAAGAGGAGATCAAGCCAAAGCGTGGCGGGTTCTTTGATACGGGAACCATTGTGAGTATCACCCTCATTGTTTTGTCCCTTAGTGGATGGGGGGGTACGCGTTACTATGTGAGCACACTCGATAAGAGTATCGCTGAGGCTGACGCGACACTGGCTGCCGATATGCCAAAATTGAGTGGCGACGCGATAGATGAGATAGCCGATTTTGAAACAAGACTGGTGTTTTTTGGTACAACGGAGAGTAGTCTCTATGAACCGGCCGATATGCTGAAGAAAATTGAGGCAGCCATGGTACCTGGTGTAGTGCTCACCAAGTACAAGTATGACCATGTAGAGGCAGTGACAACCATCGAAGGACTGACGGATGATTTTAGAAAATTAGCCGAACAGATACAGGGATTTAAGTCCCAAGGTATATTTACTCAGGTACATGCGCAGAACATCGGTCGAAACAACGATGGTAAAATTACGTTTATCTTAAAAGCCAACTTTTAATCGGCATTACACGTACCTTATGCGACTTAAAATTCTCGTCATACCATTTTCCATCCTTATTGCCCTCATTCTTGTCATTGGTTATATCAAGCCTGACATCACCGAAATTCAGGAAAAGAAGGTTGCTTTGGAGGGCAAACTCTCACAGGTTGCCAACGTGGGAACTCTGGTTGGCAATATTGCGACTCTCTCAAATGAACTTGCGGAAAAAAGTGGCGATCAAACTTTCGTCAAAGAATATATTCCGAGCGAGATGGATCAAGAGCGGGTCATGGATATGTTTAATTTCTTGGCTAGTCAGTCGGGTGTCTTTGTGTATGTGATGGGCATGAAAGAAGTCCAGGTGAAGGCCGTGGCAGAAGAAACGCTCCAGGTAGTGGCAGGCACACCGATGATTACAGACGGTGTGCTGGCTCCCGTTCCACAGGCTAAGCCCAAGATCAAGGCGTACACAGCACAGGTTGAAGTGCGTGGAGATTATGAAAACATTAGAGATTTTTTTAACCGTTTGTCGCACATGAATCGTCTCGGTAAGATAGAAAACTTTTCTTTATCCGCGAGGGAGGACAAGGTAGAGGGTGAGGCATCAACGACACTGACAGGCGTGTTTCAGGCGGAGTTCAGTTATTTTCCGATGCAAAAAGTGGCGAGCGCCCTCAATATACCTGTCTTCAGTAAAGCAGAATTCAGTAGTAATGAGTTGACGGCGCTTCGTACGTGGGCCAAAGATGTTGTGGCTCCACTTGAAGATCCAGTCACGGGGCGACCAAATCCATTCCAGTAAAATCGTTTGATATGACGACTCCACCGGTGGCCGGATCAGACACGGTCGCTCTCCCCAAAAGCATAGCCGAGCAGGCCAAGGCGCTCGGTGTGCCACTCCTTGAGAACGTGCCAGCTACTCTCAGCAAAGAGGTATTGTTGCTCATACCAGAGGATTCGGCACGCAAGTATGGGATGGTAGCCTATCAGAAAACGGGAGATACTCTTTTAGTCGCGATGCTCAATCCGCAGGATTTTGAGGCGCTCAACGTGCTCCGATTTTTGGCGGAAAAGGAACGTCTCGGTATTGAGGTGTCTCTGGTTGGAGAAAAAGTGTTTAATGAAATTTTGAAGAGCTATACCGGCGCTGATATGGCCCTCAAAGAGGCGATACTCTCTCTCAAAAAAGAGGATGAGAATATTGCCCAGAAAGAAGAGCTTGCACTCAAAAAAAAGTCCGGAGACGCCGATATCTTTCAGGATGCTCCTATTGCCAAGCTGGTGGAGGTAATAGTGAAGCATGCAATCGATGGTCGGGCCAGCGATATTCATATCGAACCGATTGATAGTTCGTATCGGGTACGATTTCGAGTTGATGGACTCCTCAGAGCCGACCTCGTTTTTCCACGGGAGGTCGGGCGAGCTGTCATTTCTCGGATCAAGATTTTGGCCAATTTGAAAATTGATGAGAATCGTAAGCCTCAAGATGGCCGTTTTCGTTTTGAGAGTAAGGAGGGCGTCGTGGACCTCCGTGTCTCTAGTCTCCCAGTAATGGAGGGCGAGAAGATAGTCATGCGTGTCCTCGAGAAAAATTCGGGCGTGAGTGACCTCGAGCACCTTGGCCTCTGGGGACGCAATCGTGCTGTGCTTGAAAGCAAGATTCGAGAGCCATTTGGTATCATCCTCATCACAGGTCCGACGGGTTCGGGGAAGTCCACCTCGCTCTATGCGTTTCTCCAAATCCTCAACAAAGAGGACCGCAACATTATCACTCTCGAAGACCCAATCGAATACTTTATGGAGGGTATCAATCAGAGTCAAGTGAGGCCGGAAATCGGCTATACCTTTGCTGCTGGACTCCGCTCTATCCTCCGACAGGACCCAAACGTCATAATGGTAGGTGAGATTCGTGATAGTGAAACGGCCGAGCTCGCTATCCATGCAGCACTCACGGGTCACTTGGTCTTGTCTACTCTCCATACGAACGATGCTATCGGGGCTATCCCACGATTGGTAGATATGGGTATTGAGCCTTTTCTCCTCGCGTCATCGCTCCAGGTCGTAGCGGCTCAGCGTCTGGTCCGGCGCATCTGCGAACACTGTCAAGAAAAGGCTCCTCTCTCCAAGCTCCAGGAACGGACAGTGACCGACTTGTTTCAGGCGATTCCCCGAGAAGAAGTGGAGGCATATGGACTCAAAACAGATCAGGTAGTCACTGTGTTCCGTGGTAAAGGCTGTGAAAAGTGTGGCCTCACCGGCTATAAGGGACGGATTGCCCTCTATGAGACAGTAGCTGTAGACGAGACGATGCGGGAGATCATTGCAGACAAACAAGGCAATGAAACAGCGGTGAAAGAAGCAGCGCTCGGTCAAAAAATGCTCTCGATGCGACAAGATGGAATCCTCAAAGTACTGAAGGGCATCACCACGCTTGCGGAAGTGGAGCGGGTGACCGAGGGCAAGCTCCTCATCGATGAAGAATAATGATATACTGAGAGCGTTGTCGATCAAAAAGAAAAACAAACATGGAATCGTTGCATGTAGAACAGCGGCTGAAAAATCTCCTCTTGTTGGTGGGTCAACAAGGGGCTTCTGATTTGCATCTCGTGGTAGGTCGCTATCCCACTCTTCGGATCGATGGCAAACTCCATCCGGTCGCTCAGGAAAAAATTCTTACTCCTGCCGATACTAAAGCGATGAGCGACGTACTTCTCACAGATGAAAAAAAGGAGGAGCTCATTGCCGTGGGCCAGACGGACTTCTCCTATAATTTTGAAGATCGGGTGCGATTTCGCACCAATATTTTTCTGCAAAAGGGCTATGTGAGCGTAACGATGCGTTTTGTCATGGACAAATTGCGTAGTCTCGATGAGCTCAATGTCCCGAAGGCGCTCTATGATTTCGCCGGACATTCGCAGGGACTCGTCCTTGTGACTGGACCTGTCGGTCATGGTAAGTCGACGACTCTCGCCGCTATCATCGATTATATCAATCATAATCAGGACAAGCACATCATCACGATTGAGGATCCGATAGAGTTTGTCTACAATCAAGACCGGTGCATCATCAACCAACGTGAAATTGGTCGAGATGCCAAGAACTTTTCCGATGCTCTCCGGGCTGTCTTTCGTGAAGATGCCAATGTCGTACTCCTCGGAGAATTGCGCGACCTAGAGACCATCAGTACAGCGATGACGGCTGCTGAGACGGGACACCTCATCTTTGCTACGCTTCACACCAACGATGCCGCCCAGACTATCGACCGTATCGTCGACGTGTTTCCCGCCCATCAGCAGAATCAGATTCGTATGCAGCTCTCAAGCGTCCTCCTTGGAGTGGTCTCGCAGCGCCTCCTCCCGAATACTGGGGGCGGGCGTATCCCGGCCGTCGAGATCATGTTCAAGAACAATGCCGTCGAGAATCTCATCCGTGAAAACAAGAATCATCAGCTCGATTCTGTAATTGAAACCAGTCTCAAAGAGGGGATGATTTCCCTTGATCGGGCGCTCGCCGATTTGGTCAGGCGGGGGCTCGTGACTGTCGACGACGCGTTTATGTACTCCAAGAATCGTGATTATCTCCAGATGCTCCTCAGTCAAGAGTCCAACTAGCATGATATTTTCCTATGAAATTTGTTTTTAAAGCCAAAGATGCCAAAGGCCAAATCCGTGAGGGTATGGTTGAGTCTACCAATGCCAAGGCAGCAGCGGAGATACTCGGGCGTAACGGCCTAGTCCCTATTTCGGTCAAGGAAGACAAGCCGACCATGGCTATCGTCAAGGATTTTCAGCGTGCCTGGGAGGGGGTACGGCAGAAAGAGCTCGTGGTGTTTTTTCAGCAGTTGGCTACTCTGGTAGAAGCCCGTGTCCCGGTGGTTTCAGCACTTCGCACCATCGAGGAGCAGACGACCAATCGTTATTTCCGCATTATCATCAAGGAAATGGCGGATGACATTGAGGACGGAGCACAGTTCTCAGTCGCCATCGAAAAGCATGCCGATACATTTTCTCCGCTCGTCATCAACATGCTCCGGGCTGGCGAAGCGTCGGGCGAGCTTCAGAAATCGGTTGAGGTAGTGGCGGCCAGTATCGAAAAAAACTATCAGTTAGCGGCCAAGATAAAGGGAGCACTCTACTATCCGGCATTTGTGCTGGGAGTCGCGTTCATCATCGGATTTCTGGTGGTGACGTTCATCCTGCCCAAGATCACGGTCATGATCAAGGATCTGAAAGTCCCGGTACCGTGGTACACCGCAGCTCTCATCTGGATAGGAGATTTTATGCAAGTCTGGTGGTGGGCGGTACTCTTGGCGATTGCAGGCATGATTGGGGGCGTCATGTACTACGTCAAAACCGAGGCCGGGCGACATGAGTGGCAGGCGCTGTTGCTCAAATTGCCAGTGATAGGCGATCTGTCGCGCAGTATCTATATTACCCGTTTTTCAGAGAACCTGGGTTCACTCCTTGATGGTGGTATCCCGGTAGTGCGTGCGCTCGTCATCGTGAGTGAGATAGTCGGCAATCAGGTATTTGAAAAGATTATTTTGAAAGCGGCTGATGAAGTCCGTTCGGGCGGGACGATGAGCACAGTATTTCTCCGCTCATCCGAAATTCCACCCATTGTGTCACAGATGATTCGTATCGGAGAAGAGACGGGTTCGCTGTCGAATGTACTTTTGAGTACCGCCAAGTTTTATAATCAGGAGGTGGAGACGGCAACTAAGAGTCTGACAACCCTTATAGAGCCGATACTGATCGTAGGTCTCGGTATCGGTGTCGGTATCCTGGTCGTAGGGGTACTCATGCCGATCTATGATATCGCTGGTCAGTTGTAAAAAATATGCTATACTAACAGTGTCAGTATAAAAAATAAAAACAAAAACAGAAGGAGGTGAGCATATGAAAAAAACCTTGAAGGGATTTACCCTGATTGAACTCTTGATCGTCATTGCTATTATCGGAATCCTCGCCTCTATAGTATTGGTGAGTTTGAGTAATGCTCGTGAGAAGGCGAACATCGCTGCATTTAAATCACAGGCACGTTCGCTTCAGTCGGCCGTTATTGTCGAATGTGATAGCGCCTCCCTGACTGGTGCGAGTGTGACCGCGATGATGCCAACATCCAATAACCGTATTGGTACGGTGGCTGATGGCGATATTACGACCAACTCATGCAGCACTACTGGCACTGGAGAATTTACGATTCAAACGGAATCTATCGATCTCGGTAGTTCAGCAGCAGCGACTGCCTGTGAGACCGCCAACGGTACTCTGATTGAAGAAGTTGGTGTTACGTATCCTGCTGGTTGCTAGTTTAATATATTTTATTGAAGTGTATGAAAAAGACTTTGAAAGGGTTTACCCTGATTGAACTCTTGATTGTCATTGCCATCATTGGTATTTTGGCGTCGATTGTGTTGGTCAGCCTCAGTAACGCTCGTGAGAAGGCAAATATCGCTGCCTACAAGGCCCAGGTGAGCTCACTCACGCCGGCTATCATGGTCGCGTGTGATACCGCCGTGCTGTCTGTGGCAGGTGTTCAGGCTATGTATCCTGCATCGAACAACCGCATTACAGCCACGCCTGTGGTCACAACAGGAACTGGAGTTGCTAACTGTGGTACGACAGGTAATGGTCAGTTCTTGGTAGAAGTCGAGTCTATTGATCTCGGTACTTCAGCCGCTGCGACTGCCTGTGAGACCGATAACGGGACAGATATTACCCCAGCAGGTGTAGTATTCCCAGCAGGTTGCTAGTCAAGAATTTCTCGCAGAATACAAACACCCCATCTCGGGGTGTTTGTTTTTTTCTCTGCGCGCAGTATTAGGTGAAAGTAGGGGTACTTGTCTCTGTGATAAAGAGACAGAAAATGGTATACTAGAAAAAAACATATGGGAGAAATATTTTTTCTTATCTTAGGATTGGCTGTAGGCAGCTTCCTCAATGTCGTCATACTGCGTATGCGGTCAGAGGAGTCACTTGGCGGACGGTCGCACTGTCGGCAGTGCCTGGAGCAGATACACTGGTATGACAATATCCCGGTACTCAGCTATCTCTGGTTACGAGGTCGATGTCGGTCCTGCCAAGCATCGTTTTCCTGGCAGTATCCCATGGTAGAGGGGTTGACGGGTGTGTTGTTTCTGTTGGTGGGGAGATATTTCTTTGATGTGGCTGACCAAGCAACCTGGCTTGAGGCCTTGTGGCTCCTTGGTCTCGTGGCGCTCTTTGTGGTCATCGCGGTCTACGATATTCTGAATATGGAGATTCTCGTCTCGGTACTCTGGATGGTCCTCATTTGGACACTGCTCTACTATGGATTGAGTTTTGAGGGAGGTGAATCGCTGTGGTGGGGACGAGAGATGCAGGCACTCGGCGGTGCACTCGTCGTAGGAGGATTTTTTTTGACGCTGGTACTAGTATCGCATGAGACCTGGATGGGTTGGGGAGACGTGTGGCTCGGTGCCCTCTCTGGATTGATTGTAGGTCTCCCGGCGGTACTCTTTATGATGACCCTCTCTTTTGGCATAGGAGCGCTTATCGGTATTGGCCTCCTCGTTTTTGGACAGAAAGGCATGAAGGCGCAGCTCCCTTTTGCTCCATTTCTTGTCCTGGGGACACTTTTGACACTTCTCCTGACACAGATGATTCCAGATTACACCTGGGCATTTTTTCTCTGAGATAACTATGATGCAACCAACACGCAAGACACTGGCCGCTTTTTCTCTCATTGAGCTCCTCGTGACTGTGGCACTCATTAGTATCCTTTCGGGTGTCATTTTGGCAGTTTCTGGCAATGACCGTACATCAGAGCAACTGGAGAACTCAGCCCGGCAGGTGGCGGGAGCCTTTCGTGAGGCTCAGAATTATGCCTTGACGGGTTATCAAGGAGTGACAGGTACGGATCCGTGTCGGTTCACGGTTGCGTGGAGTGGGACTGGCTATACCACGACGTATTCATACAAAGATGGGGCGGGAGCGTGTACTCAGACGGCGTCACTCCGTTCCTATCAGCTTGCGGATGGCGTGGCGTTTTCAGGTACTGGTAGTTTTTACTTTACCCTGCCACATGCCACTCTAGTCCCGGCAAACAACGTGACCGTATCTCTCACCAAAGCTGGGAGCACCCATGTGGTGTGTGTCTCAGCGACGGGACTGATCAATAATTTTGATGGCACAACGTGTCCATAGCCTATGCAGTACCTACGGATATCCAGTATGTATCGAAAGCAGCGAGGATTCTCCACTCCGGAGGTGCTCCTTTCGATGTTTGTGCTCACTACCGGGTTGGTGGCCGTGATTGCGGTGATGGCGGGGAGCCTCCGTTATTCCTTTAGTAATCGTGACACCATCATTGCTGCTGATCTGGCGCAAGAGGGGATAGAGTTGGTGCGTAACGTGCGAGACAATGACTTTGCCGCGGGTAACAATGGTTTTACGGCATTTGCGCAGAGTGACAAGCACTGTCGAATCGACTGGAATGATCCAGATACTGATCTCGATTGCCAGTCCAGCCAGGGGAGTTTGTCGCGCTATACGCTCGAATATACCGGGGGGATGTATCAACACGCCACCTCCCCGACGGACCGCTTCTCCCGGTATATCTTTATTGATTATGATACCAATGGCGGCGAGCATGCCCTGGTCCGGAGCTTTGTGATCTGGGGCGGAGCGTCGCTCCCGCCGGCGAGTGGGAGCTCGGCTACCTGTGCGGGGTCAGATACATGCGTCTTTACGGAGGCATTTCTTACCAACTGGAAATAGCGTATGACTATGTTTCGATATAAATTCGTCGCAGGCTTTACCCTCATCGAGGTACTGGTATCGATGTTTATTTTTTCGATTATGATGGTGACGGTGTCACAGGTCTTTGCCTCATCATTTTCTGGTTACCGGAGTACTCGGGCCATCCAGCGTGATATCGATAACGCCCAGTATTCTCTCAATGTCTTGGCCAAAGAGCTTCGGACGAGTTCGGTTGTGAATCCAGCCTCGGGGACGCTCGTCAACTCGTCTTTTGTCCAGTTTTACGACCATTCCCAGGGGAAGTGTTTTCGGTACCGAATCAACCAAGGCAATCTCCAAGTCGCCTCGGCTGATGTCGCTGACGTTGCTACGTGTGGGAGCACGAGTCTCGTATCTTTTTCGAATATTACTACCGGCGTCATCAACGGTTCGTTTCGAGTAACACCATCAACGGGTACGCCAGCTCATGTCGGCAAGGTCACCATCTCACTCGATATTTCTGAGGGTTCTAGTCACCACGCCCGTATCCAGACCACCGTGTCGCTTCGTGACTTTGGTATGTCTGGGCTCTAATTATATACGCTATGATATCCAAACCTACACATCTCCGTGGTTCAGTGCTCGTCTTTACTCTCCTCATCTTGGCCGTGATACTGTCGACAGCTCTCAGTGCTACTGGAGTCGTGGTCCTCGGTAAGAATAGCTCACGGGCTACTGAGAAGTCCGCCCTTGCCTTTCAGATCGCCGATGGGGCGGCCGAGAATGTGCTCAAGCGTATCTATAAAGACACCGATGACACGCTTGATGATTTGGCGAATGGTTTGTACCATGATTCGGAGCAAGGTGGTAATGGTCCTCGTTGTAGTGGTGGTACGGTAACGGGCGTGTTGCCATCAGCAAGTTCCGGGACGTATACCGTGACTTTTTTGGATAACAATGACGACCCACTTGAATGTAGTGGTACAGGCTATGCTACTTACAATGAGTGGAGGGCTAAGCTTGCAAAAATTGTTTCTTCTGGAACTTATGGTAGTGCTACTCGTGCTATTGATATCGCTATCGAACCACCAGCCTGTATCGAAGCTACAGTTGACGATGTTGATGGCAATACCTACGATACCATAGCCATCGGCAACCAGTGTTGGATGAAACAAAATATGCGGGTCGGAACTCGTATCAATAGTAGTACGGCTCAAACAAATAATAGCCCCATGGAAATTATAGAAAAGTATTGTTATAGTGATAACAATGGGAATTGTACGGCCCCGCATCCGAACGAGCCAGATGGCGGACTCTATTTGTGGGATGAGGCTATGCAGTATGGCTCAAGTGAAGGAGCTCAAGGAATTTGCCCTACAGGTTGGCATATACCTACCGATAATGACTGGTATACGCTCGAGAATTTTTTGGATCCAGCTATCAATGATCCAAACGCGATGGGACCGCGGGGTGTTACTGCTGGAACTCAATTGATGCCTGGAGGAGCATCCGGATTTGAAATGAATCTGGCAGGATTCTGGCGAGGTGCATTTGTAATGGGCGGTACTATTGGGATGGCATGGTCCTCGTCAGAGTTTGATGCATCGGCTGCCTATATACGTCAAGTCGATTTAAGTCGATCCGATATAAATAGAAGTAGTGGTAATAAAACGCACTCACTTTCAGTACGTTGTATCAAAGATTAATTTAATATTGGATTGAGATTTTATGTTTACGCAATCTGGAATCCTCGCATTTTTTGTGATAGTGACAGTGTTTATGAGTGGTCTACCAATACCAGTGACTGCTTCAATAGTTCCTTGTGGCTTGAGCCAGGATGATGCGACTACTCCGCTTCCACTTGATGAATCCAAGCCCTGCACCCTCTGTCATATCGTCTTGGGTGGTCAAGGCCTGGTTGCCTGGGGTCTCAAAATCATGTCTATCATAGCTATCACGGTCATCTTTGCCATGGGTGTCCTCTACATCCTCTCAGCGGGGAATAGTGGCATGATGCAAACGGCCAAAGGAGGCATGATTGCTGCGCTCATTGGCTTTGCGGTCATGCTTTCTGCCTATCTCATAGTGAATGTCATCCTCACTGTCTTGGTAGACACAGCGAGTCCAGATAAACCCTTCCTCAATCTCACCGCTACCCAAGGTTATTTCAACTTTGCCTGTGATATTACGTCCAATGTGAATGGGAAATAAGTACTTCTTTCAAATCTCAACGCTCAAATAAGGCAGGGACAAGAGCTTGTCTCAAAATGTCCATATTTCGGCTGAAAACCTCTCAAAGCTCGTCAGGTTATGAATATAGCCTTTCTCACTTTTCAAGATTTTCATCACGAAATCTGAACATTTTCTCAAGACATGAGATTTGAGAGAGGTACTTTTGGGAGTTTCGCTTGCTTTCGGGGGATGATATACTGAGAGATATGAGTGTCATTCCACGAGAAATAACCGAACGAGCGAAGCTGCTCCGTGAGACGATAACCAACTATCGTACGGTTCAGCATGAACAGGATATCTCACTTATCTCGCCCGAAGCACTCGATTCACTTAAGCATGAGATTGCAGAACTGGAGAATAAGTATCCCGAGCTCATCACTCCTGATTCACCGACCCAGGTAGTGGCGGGCGCCCCGGCCCCGTTTTTGAAGAAGGTCAGGCACACCGTGGCCCAGTGGTCATTTAATGATGCTTTTTCCATCGATGATATCCGGGCTTTTGATGCTCGGGTGAGGAAAGTAATCGGTGGATCACCGACCTATGACCTGGAGCTCAAGATAGATGGTCTCAAAATTGTCCTCACCTACCAGCAGGGACTACTCATGACGGCAGCGACTCGTGGTGATGGATCAGTCGGGGAGGATGTCACCCACAATATTCGTACGATTGCCTCGGTCCCGCAGCGGCTCTCTCGATCGATTGATCTCATTGCCGAGGGTGAGGTATACCTGACACGTTCGGGTTTTACTCAGTTGAATACGCTTAGGCGTGCGGCTGGGGAAGCAGAATTTGCCAATCCGCGTAACGCTGCCGCCGGCTCAATCCGCCAGCTTGATCCGGCTATTGCAGCTACACGTCCGCTTGGGGTCTTTCTCTATGATGTAGCAGAGACTTCTGAGGCATTTCCTGCGACGCAGGGTGCAGAGCTCACTTATCTCTCGGAGCTCGGCTTTCCTGTCAATCCCGAACATGCGCACGCAGAAACGATCGAGGATATACAAGCATATTGGCAGAAGTGGCAGGGCAGTGCCCGGGAACAAGTCGACTATCAGATTGATGGTATTGTGCTCAAAGTCGAGTCCAAAGCCATGCAGGAAGTACTCGGGTATACCGGTAAAGCGCCCCGTTTTGGCATTGCCTACAAATTTCCGGCCGAGCAGGCGACGACGGTCGTTGAGGACGTCCAGGTGCAAATCGGAAGGACGGGAGCACTCACGCCGGTCGCTCATCTCCGACCGGTCCATATTGCTGGGACCACCGTCAGTAGAGCGACGCTCCACAATTTTGATGAGATTAAGCGTCTCGGGGTACGTATTGGTGACACGGTTATCCTCCAAAAAGCGGGGGATATTATCCCAGAGATTGTCTCAGTGATTGAGGGGCTCCGTACTGGGAAAGAGAAGCGCATTGTCATCCCGAGACAATGTCCTATTTGTGATGCGGTCGTTGAAAAGCGCACTATCGGTGGTCGTGATGGTGAGGAGGAGAGTGCGGCGCTCTATTGTTCCAACCGACGTTGCTTTGCTATCGAAAAAGAGTATCTCATCCATGCCGTTTCCAAAAAGGGACTTGATATTCCTGGTTTGGGCGAAAAAATTATGGAGCTCCTCATGAATGAGGGTCTGGTCAAAGATATTGCTGATATTTTTGCCCTGACGGCCGGTGATTTGGCACCACTTGAGCGATTCGCAGAAAAGTCGGCGCTGAAATTATCTGATTCTATTGCGGCAGCCAAAAAGGTACCCCTGAGTAAATTTTTGTTTGCCTTGGGTATTCATCATGTCGGTGAGGAGACAGCAGAACTCATCGTTCAGAGCTTTTTGTCTCGACTTCGGGCTGAGAAGGTGGATACTCCCCAGGCAGTAGGGCGGTTCTTTCGGGCACTTTCGACCGAGGAAATCTTGGCGGTAAAAGGCATTGGTGAGTCCGTTTCGGACACTCTTGAGGCGTGGTTTGCCGCCAAAGACCACCAAGCACTCCTCGAAAAGCTGACACATGAGGGCGTGGTGATACTCCTCCCCAAAGAACGCACGCAAGCCGGAGTGTTCGCGGGTCAAACCTTTGTGCTCACGGGCGAGCTCGCTTCCTTTACAAGAGATGAGGCCAAAGCTATCATAAAGGAGCGTGGTGGCTCTGTTTCCTCGAGCGTGAGCCGAAAAACAAGCTACGTTTTGGTCGGCGCCGATCCAGGAAGCAAGTTCACGGAAGCGCAGAAGTTGGGAGTGCCGATTATTGAAGAACAGGAATTTCGAAACATGATGGGTGTCTAATACTCTTTCTTATGCTGTCTACTGAGGACGTCAAACACATTGCACTCTTGGCCCGGATTGGACTCCATGACGATGAGGTGCCGATGTATCAACGCGATCTCTCCGCGGTGGTGGATTTTTTTACTGAACTCGAAAAGCTCGATACCGAGGGCGTGACCCCGATTGGACATATCACGGGCCGTTCCAATGTGTTAAGGAGTGATGAGCATGAAACCTTTGTCAATACGGGTCGTGATCAGATACTTGAGAATGCGCCAGACACCAAAGACGGCTTTCTCAAAGTAAAATCAGTATTTTAGTCACTCAAAATGATCCGAGAGTTACATCAAAAATTAGTAGCCGGTGAATGTACCGCCGTCTCGCTCGTCGAGCAGTATTTTGCCGTGATTGAGAAACAGGAAGGTGAGATACTGGCCTTTCTGACCCTCCGAAAGGAGCAGGCCCTCGAAGAAGCGCGTGCCGTGGACCAGCGGATTGCGAGCGGCGAAGCTATCGATCTCCTCTCGGGTATCCCCGGGGCACTCAAAGACAATATCCTCCTTGCGGGTGTCCGAGCCACGAGTGCTTCCAAAGTGCTCGACAGCTATATAGCGCCATATGACGCGACCGTGGTCGAACGACTCAAAGCGGTACAGGCGGTATTTCTCGGCAAGACCAACATGGATGAATTTGCTCTGGGGTCATCGACCGAAAGTAGCGCCTACCAGGTGACCAAGAATCCAGCCGATGTGACGCGGGTACCAGGAGGGACATCCGGTGGTTCGGCTGCGGCCGTCGCTTCTGGCGAAGTAGTGTGGGCGCTTGGGTCTGACACCGGGGGATCGATTCGTCAGCCGGCTGCGTTTTGTGGAGTGGTGGGGCTCAAGCCAACCTATGGCCGAGTCAGTCGCTATGGTCTCATGGCTGGTGCGTCGAGTCTCGATCAGATTGGACCGATTGCCCGCACGGTCGAGGATGTCGCCATCGTGTTTTCTCGCATCGCTGGACGCGATCCGCATGATGCGACGACAGCCGATAGTGGCCATGAAAAGCGCTACGAAGATTTCCTAGATTCAGACATCAAAGGGAAAAAGATTGGCGTACCCAAAGAATACTTTTCGGAGAATCTCGACCCGAGAATCCGAGCCCTGACTGATGCTACTTTGGAACGTTTCCGGACGCTCGGGGCCGAGGTCAAGGAGATTTCCCTCCCACACAGTTCGTATGCGCTCCCGTGCTACTACATTATCCAGCCCTGTGAAGTGAGTTCCAACTTGGCCCGCTATGACGGTATCCGCTACGGACTGTCTGTCAACGACGAGGCACCATCTGGACCACGGACGAGTGCACTCCTTGAGACCTATCTCGACACCCGCCGACATGGTCTCGGTCCCGAGGTCAAGCGACGCATCATGCTCGGGACCCACTCGCTGTCATCTGGCTACTACGATGCCTACTACCTCAAGGCCCAAAAAGTGCGCGCGCTCCTCAAACAAGACTTTGAGCAGGCCTTTCATGAGGTCGACTTTATCTTTTCGCCTACTACTCCCGAGCCAGCTTTCAAAATTGGTGAGAAAACGACTGATCCCCTCAAGATGTATCTCGGCGATATCTATACCGTGACGGCCAATCTGACTGGTGTCCCAGCCCTCTCGTTTCCGATTGGCACTGTGGCCGAAGAGGGGAAAGACCTTCCCATCGGGGGGCAACTCATGGGGCGTTGGTTCGATGAAGAAGGACTCCTGGCGCTCGCACATGCCTTTGAAACAAAAAGATAATTATCATGGAGGTTGATTTGACCCAAGTCGCACTCGCTATCTGGACGGCCGTCACGCATTTTCTTGATGACTCGGTTCTTTTTCTTGTGCTCAAATTCTTTCTCTTTATCTATGTCGCGGTTCTCCTGGTCGATATCGTGCTCCTCTTGGTCCTCAAAGGACTCTCATCGGACTTGAAGACTGCTCTCTATGGTACCGAACGACCGCTCACATCCAAAAACAAGCTGATCAAGCGCTGGGAGGCGATCCTCGCCCGGATGGAGAGTGCCAACCCGTCTCAGTACAAGGTCGCCCTCCTCGAAGCCGATGCCATGGCCGGAGAGATCTTGGACCAGATTGGTTTCCCGGGTCCGACCATGAAGGAGAAGCTCGAGGGGGTCAAAGGAGGCCAGCTTGAGACCAGGGACCGTCTAGCCGAATCCCATGAGGTACGCAATCAGATTGTCCATGATGCGACCTTTGTTTTGGACAAAGACGAGGCCCTCCGGCACCTCGAGAATTTCCGGGCATTTTTTGACGAAGTAGAGCTATTCTAGGTCCTTCCAGGGGGTTGACCCCGTTAGAGAAAAGTCGCGGCAAGCGACTGAAGTCGTGCCGTCGGCACGGCGTTCTCTAACGGGGTTGACGCCACCCTTATTTTCTGGTAGTCTCTCCTTACAAAGCCCTCGGGGCTTTT
>CAZCNN010000010.1:31381-38622 GCA_964500505.1 uncultured Bdellovibrionales bacterium
TTGACGCCACCCTTATTTTCTGGTAGTCTCTCCTTACAAAGCCCTCGGGGCTTTTTTTAAGAGGGAAAAAGAAATATGTCGTCAATTATCAAGTTTCTTGGGGAGGCCAAGGTAGAGTTGACCCGGGTCAACTGGCCCACCCAAAAGGAGATTATCCGCTATACCGTGCTGGTGGTAGTGATGAGTCTCTCAGTGGCCGTTTTTCTTGGTGCGCTTGATTTTTTCTTTAGTTATCTCGTCGAAACGTATCTTCTTCAGTAACCTATTTATTTGAGATTGGCATATGGCAAAGCAAACTCAACATCACGGTCGCGCCTGGTATGTACTTCATACCTATTCTGGTTATGAGGACAACGTCGCTCGCAACCTGAAGCAGCGTATCGAGTCTATGGATATGCAGGAGCTCATCTTTGATGTCTTGGTACCTAAGGAGAAGAAGATCAAGATCAAGGGTGGCAAGCGCGTCGTCGTAGAAGAGCGCATCTATCCTGGCTATGTCCTCGTCGATATGATGGTGACAGATGCTTCGTGGTATGTAGTCCGCAATACGCCGAACGTCACGGGCTTTATCGGTCTCGGTACCACTCCGACTCCCGTCGATACCAAAGAAATCGAAGGGCTGAAGAAGCGCATGGGTGTCGCCGAACCGAAGTACAAGATTGATGTCCATGTTGGTGATGCGGTGATGATCGTCGACGGACCGTTCAAAGAGTTTGAAGGCAAGATTCAGGAAGTGGATGAAGAGAAGGGCAAGGTCAAGGTTCTCGTCTCTATCTTCGGTCGTGAGACCCCAGTCGAGCTCGACTTCCTCCAAGTCAAGAAGAACTAATTGGTGAGATTGATATACATTTATGGCCAAAGCAATTAAGACCGTCATTAAGCTCCAGATTCCTGCCGGCAAAGCCAATCCAGCTCCTCCAGTCGGACCAGCTCTCGGACAGCACGGACTGAACATCCAGGATTTTTGCTCCAAGTTTAACGCTGCTACCCAGGATCGCATGGGGGATATCGTTCCAGCAGAAATTACAGTGTTCGAGGACCGCACCTTTACCTTTGCGCTCAAGACCTCACCCGCTTCTGACCTCCTGAAGAAGGCAGCTGGTATCGCCAAAGCCGCCGCCAATCCGCTCAAGGACAAGGCCGGCCAGGTGACCCAGGCTCAACTGCGTGAGATCGCGGAAAAGAAGATGACCGACTTGTCTGCCAACGACGTGGATGCTGCGATGAAGATTATCGCTGGCTCCGCTCGTTCGATGGGCATTCGGGTGCAGGAATAAAGAATCGTGAGATATGAAGCATGAATGAATTCTAGTCATAACTTCATACTTCATAAATCATACGTCATAATTCATCACTAGTTTGTGGGAGTCTGAGCGAAGTCGAAGACGTTACTACCACGACAATACTATGAAACACGGGAAAACATACCGTAGCGTAGCTGAGAAGATGGAAGGAGCCAAGGACTACACTATAGAAGAGGCGGTGGCCTTTTTGAAGGAGCACAAGACAGCTAAATTCGACGAAGCGGTCGAAATTCACGCCCATCTCGGCATTAACCCCAAGAAGTCTGATGAAATGGTCCGGGCGACCGTTATCCTCCCTCACGGCACTGGCCGGAGCCAAAAGGTAGCCGTCATCACGACGACCAAAGAGAAAGAAGCCGAGGAAGCTCAGGCTGACATCGTGGGCGGTGAAGAGATTATCACTGATATCAAGAGTGGCAAGCTTTCTCCTGGTACACACTTTGACGTGATCCTCGCTACACCTGAGATGATGCCCAAGCTCGCGGTCATCGCCAAGATCCTCGGTCCCAAGGGCATGATGCCATCACCGAAGACCGAGACCGTGACGGTCAAGATCAAGGAGGCGGTAGAGATGCTCAAGAAGGGGAAGAAAGTGAGTTTCAAGAATGATGATACGAGTAACGTTCATCAGGTCATTGGCAAGCTGTCTTTTTCTGCCGAGAACTTGGTTGAGAACTACCGAACTTTCCGCGAGACGCTCGACAAATCCAAGCCAGAAAGCATGAAGGGCAAGCTCGTGAAGTCACTCTCCATCTGCACCACGATGGGCCCGAGCCTGAAGCTCAAGGCGTAATTTGGAAGCCCAACGTCCAAATTCTATAAGCCATCAGCTAATCGCTATAAGCTGCCCCTATGATCCTCTCAGATCGTGATATCAAAAAGGAACTCAAGTCGAAGGAAATTGCCATCAAGCCATTCAAGCCTGAGTGTCTCCAGCCAGCGAGCTATGATGTCCACCTGGACCGTCATTTTCTCGTCTTCAACGTCAACTCGAATTTTGTCATCGATCCGCGTGATATCTCTCGGGACTTGATGAAAAAGGTCTCTATCTCCAAAACAGAGCCTTTTATTCTCCATCCCGGGGAGTTTGCGCTTGGGGTACTCCTCGAAGAGACCGGAGTCTCTGACAAGCTTGTGGGCCGTCTCGAGGGTAAGTCCTCACTCGGACGTCTCGGTCTCATCATCCATACGACCGCTGGGTTCCTGGATGCTGGCAACTGCCTCAAGATGACTCTTGAACTCTTTAACGCTGGGCGCATCCCACTCAAGCTCTATGCAGGGATGCCTATCGGTCAGATGGCCTTTGAGTACCTCTCCTCACCCTGTGAGCGACCCTACGGCTCGAAGGGACTCAATAGTAAGTACCTCGGTGACACCAGACCCCAGGCCTCCAAGATGCATCTCAATTTTACCCCTGCACCAAAAAGTCGAAAACGTTAAACACTTCGAGCTACCTACTCTTTTTGGTGGGGCAGGTTCAAGAAAAAAGCTCCTCAAAATAGTAGCCTTTGGCTTATTTAAGGGAAAGTCAGTGAAAAATCATTGACTTTTTCTGTTTTTAGGCGTATATTATACTGTTGTTTAAAAATCTATACTTTTGCCATAGCAGAAAGTGGCTTCATTTAGGCCTTTCTCTGCTATGGCAAACTCGAGGATTCGAGAGCCCGCTAGCGCCTGCAAAGGAGATAGACCATGTCCAAAAATGACATGCTCGCCCCCATCGTTCGTGCCATCGTGGGTATCCCGCAAGAACGTCTGGGAGTGATACTTGACACCATCAACAAGGTCGGCGGTGCTGACGGTGAGCTTTGGCGGACACGTTTCGCCGAAGTGCTTCGCGAAGGAGTGAAGGGAGCAGTCCTGTCACCCGAAGCGCCGCTCGACATCCTCATTCGCGTCGACCGTTTCGTTCGTCCCGTCTATCCCGACTGGGTGAAGACGGTGATGCACCCGGAACTGGAAGCCACCGGCCCGGTCGAATACGACTTGGGAACCATCGACCCCTGGCTCCATGACGGGCAGAAGAACGGCTGCTACATGGAAGGGAACAAGCTTTACGAGTATCTGAAAGAAAAGAAGATGCTCGAAGGCTGTCTGTCCCTCCGTGACGGCGAAGAAATCCAGAAGAAAGGCCTGGCCGTTTTTCGGAAGTTCTTCCGAGGCAAAGCGATCTGTCTCTGGAAATCAGTTGTGCTGTTCCGCAATGGCAGTCTCTACGTCCCGTATCTCTGCGAGTTCGACGACGAGGTGATGCTCACCTGGCGCTGGCTCGACCGTGACTGGTACGACGACGACCCTGCGGCGCGCTTCGCAAGTCCTCTGGACTAAGCCACTTAGCGCTCACAGCGCTTTGTCACTTGGTCCTTTGACTTCTCTTCTCTCGGAAACCACGTGTGGTTTCCGAGAGATATTTTTTTATGCTAAACTATCCAGTGGTAGTAGGTGAATCTTGCAGAAGACTACGGTTTTCCGCGGCTGAATCCAGTATCCACACATCGAGAGTCTTTTCAATCACGGTTGAAAAGGGAGTGATGTGTGTAGCCACTTCATCCTTTGACGAACTCAGGGTATCCTGAGTGAAGTCGAATGGACAAAAAATGAAGATACTTGGTATACAGTGCTATGGCATTTGAGATGCCGAATACGATACAACCCGGAGAGTACTCAAGGGGTGGTGGCATAGATGGCACTGTGTATATTTGTGCAGAACCGCAATGGCAATCTCTACGTCCCGTATCTCTACGAGAACGACGACAAGGTGATGCTCAACTGGCACTGGCTCGACAATGACTGGAACGACAACAACCCTGCGGCGCGCTTCGCATCTCTCTTCATTTCTCTTCCATCAATTCGTTGTTTGGTAGAGTTTTCTTTTTCAGTTGTCCTTGCCAGCCACCAAGCATACGACCGACTTCATCAATCTGTACTGAAAGTGCTAGGTATTTCTTGTTCTCGAGGGACTTGAGTTCCCAAAGAATCATGAGGAGTACCTTGAGGGTATCCATCTTGCGAATAGCATGACGGACGTAAGGGAGCTTTTCTTCTGGTGAGAGGAAAGCGGCTGTGACGACAGCTGAGATGACATCAACAAACAAATCGTCAATCTTCTGGCCTAGCGAGTAGCGGTGAGTTTTGGGTAAAACATTCAAAAAACTATACCACAACGCATATGCTTCCTTCAATTTTTGAACAATGGGTAACAACGTCGGGGGGGGGTATTAGTTGATGAGACATACAGAGAAAAAAAGAAGTTAAGTTTCACTTACTATAATATCATCTCTCCCGAAAATCTCCTCGAGGCCTGGAAGGAGTTCGTACGAGGCAAGACCAAGAAAAAGGACGTGCAAGCATTCGAATTGCACCTGATGGACAATATCCTCTCTCTTCATCGTGACCTCATAAACAAAACCTATACCCACGGTCCCTACCATGCCTTCCGTATCTCTGACCCAAAACCCCGTTCTATTCATAAGGCCAGCGTGAGAGACCGCCTCCTCCATCACGCCATCTATCGTATCTTCTATCCGTTCTTTGATCGGACCTTTATCGCTGATTCCCACTCCTGTCGAATAGGGAAAGGCGCGCATAAGGCCCTCAACCGATTCAGAGCCTTTGGCAGGAAGGCTTCCAAAAACCACACCAAGACCGTCTTTGTCTTGAAAGGCGACGTGAGAAAGTGCTTTGCTTCGGTCAATCAAGTAGTTCTTATGAGTATCCTCAAGAAAGGCATCACTAACCCGGATACTTTGTGGCTCCTCGAGAGAGTGATCATGAGCTTTGGCTCAAGGAGAGAAAGAGAGAGCCTGCCCGCCACAATGCAAAGCTTTGGGCGGGGGCTCCCTCTTGGCAACCTCACCTCCCAACTCCTTATCAATATCTATCTCAATGAGCTCGACCAGTTTGTGAAGCACCGAGTCAAAGCCAGATACTACATTCGCTATGCTGACGATTTTGTGATTTTCTCCCAAAACAAGGAAGAACTGAAAGATATACTGACTCTCATAGATGCGTTCTTGCAACTTAACCTGAGACTGACGCTTCATCCGGATAAAGTGCTTGTCAAAACCCTGGCTTCTGGTGTCGATTTCTTGGGCTGGGTCCATTTTCCCGATCACCGAGTCCTCCGGACAGTGACTAAAAAACGCATGATGAAGAGGATACAAGAAACTGAGTGGAAAGAAGAGACCATGGCGTCGTACCTCGGGATGCTGTCACATGGGAATGGGAGGAGGTTACAAGGGAAAATACTGAATGTGTATGGCAAATGACGGGTTTGCGGATGTGGGAAGAGTACGATAAAATAACAGATATCCACCCCAGAGCAAGCTCTTTATACAAAACGAATAAGGTTCGTTTTGTTCCGCGGCAGGCCGCGGGGTGTAGTCTGTTTTTACCGGCACTCGCTCGGAAACAAAAGTAAACTTTCGCTTCACTCACTTCGCTTGGTAATAGGGGTATTGAGGGTAATCTCTTTTGAACTGTTATGCGCCAATATCTGGATCTCTTGAGGCATATCGAAGAACATGGCGTGGATAAAGGTGATCGGACTGGTACCGGGACACGAAGCGTTTTTGGATATCAGATGCGTTTTGATTTGGCTGAGGGCTTTCCTCTTGTCACGACCAAAAAGATGGCACTTCGTTCGATTATTATCGAGCTCCTGTGGTTTCTCAAGGGTGATTCCAACTTACGCTACTTGGCCGAAAACAATGTCCATATTTGGGATGAATGGCCATACAAGTCCTACCTCAAAAAAACAGGTCAGGCTGTGCCTGAGTCGGGGAGTGAAGAGTGGAAATCTGGCCTTAAGGCTTTTATAGAAAACATCAAAACTGATGAGGCGTTTGCCAAGGAACATGGCGAGCTCGGTCCTATCTATGGTTACCAGTGGCGGAATTGGCCGACACCGGACGGGTCGCACATCGATCAGATTACGCAGGTGATTGAACGGATCAAGTCTAAACCGGATGATCGCAGACTTATCGTCTCGGCGTGGAATGTGGCCGATATCGAAGAGATGGGCAAGGCGGGATTACCACCCTGTCATTGTCTCTTTCAGTTTTATGTAGCGAACGGTAAATTATCGTGCCAGCTCTACCAGCGCAGTTGTGATACGTTTCTCGGTGTGCCGTTTAATATCGCCTCATACGCACTCCTTACGATGATGATGGCCCAGGTGTGTGACCTCGAGCCGGGCGAATTCGTTTGGACGGGCGGAGATGTCCATATCTACAGTAATCACCATGACCAGGTCAAAGAACAGCTCTCACGTGAACCCCTCCCGCTCCCAACGATGAAGCTCAATCCGGAGGTGAAGAGCATCTTTGATTTCACGCTCGAGGATTTTACTCTCGAGAACTATCAGTCACATCCTGCCATCAAGGCCCCGATAGCCGTCTAACAGAATCCTATGAATACTCCATGCCTTAGCATGATTGTTGCAGTTGATGAATCGCGAGCAATTGGCAAAAACAATCAGCTTCTCTGGTTTATTCCAGAAGACCTCCATCGTTTCAAGGCCATCACGACGGGTCATGTTGTGATCATGGGTGAGAATACGTTTCGCTCTATCGGTAAGCCTCTGCCGAACCGTACCAATATCGTGCTCACTATCAATCGGGATTTTCATCCAACGGGGTGTCTCGTAGTGTATTCGATAGAGGAGGCACTCAAGGTCGCGCGTCTGCATGAGCAAGAAGAGATGTTTGTGATTGGCGGTGCCAGTATCTACAAGCAGTTTCTGCCTATGACTGAACGCCTCTACCTCACTCTCGTAGAGGGTAAGCACGAAGCGGATACATTTTTTCCGGACTATTCGGAGTTTGATGTGGTCGTCAGCGAGGAATCTGGTGCCAGCAAAGGATACCGGTATACCTATTTCGTACGAGAAAGAAGTCAGCCAATTTCATAATGTGAAACACCATGTCAAAAGTTATT
>CAZCNN010000011.1:0-33427 GCA_964500505.1 uncultured Bdellovibrionales bacterium
TATTCCCCCCAAAAAATCCTGAATCTGAAAGGGTTCGCCACGCTCCGCGTGGCTCTCTCGTTTGCCAATACATTATGAATAATCAAACCAAAAAGTTTTTTATATATACTCGCAAGTCTACGGACGACAAAGACAGACAAGTCCGCAGTATTTCTGACCAACTAGCGGAACTGAAAAGTTTAGCGTTGAAAGAACAACTGGAAGTGGTAGATGTCTTTGTCGAAAAGCAGACCGCCAAAATACCAGGTCGCCCTGTGTTCGGTGAAATGATTGAGCGTATGGAAAAAGGCGAAGCCACTGGTATTTTAGCGTGGCATCCCGACAGGTTAGCGAGAAATTCCGTTGATGGTGGAAAAATTATCTACTTGCTCGATACGGGCAAAATTGCCGAGCTAAAATTTCCAACTTTCTGGTGTGATCCGACACCGCAAGGCAAGTTCATGCTCTCAATCGCTTTTTCGCAATCCAAGTATTATGTGGACAATTTGTCGGAAAATATCAAACGAGGTCATCGCAACAAAGTGAAAGACGGAATGTGGCCTCAAATGTCGCCACTAGGATATGTGAATGTAAAAGGCAAAGGTATTATTCCCGATATTGAAATCGCAAAATTGATTAAAAAGACATTTGAGGCATACGCAACAGGGTCTTTCACCTTGCGACAGCTCCGCGATAAATTTAACGCTCTTGGATTGAAGCGAAAAAGCGGAAAGGAGCTTGCGGTGTCGAACTATCAGCAAATCCTCAAAAATCCTATCTACACAGGACTAATGAGATATAATGGAGAGATTTTTGAGGGAAAGCACGAACCGATTATCATAAAGAAACTTTTTGATTCCGTTCAAGAAGTGATGATGAGAAAAAGTAAGCCGAAAGGCAAAGGTTTGAAGGAATATATTTACAGAGGATTTTTCCGTTGCGGAGAATGTGGATGTTTTATCACTACCGAAACGCAAAAAGGTCATAACTATTTGAGATGTACCAAAAGGAAAAATCCTTGTGAGCAAAAATATGTTCGTGAGGAAATCATCACTTCTCAAATCGGAACGGAATTACAAAAAGTTTCTTTGCCACTCGATTGGGCAAACTGGATGATTGCCGAAAACGAGAAAGACCAGCAATCAGAAGTCCAATCGAGTGAGATTTTTTCTCAGAAAACAAAAGATGAAATTTCTTTTTTGGAAACCAAAATAGAGAAGCTGATGAACGCATATCTTGAAAACGCACTTTCGCTTGAAGAATATCGTGAGTCTAAAAATAAGTTGGTAAGCTCAAAACAGCTTCTCAAAGAGAAATTATCATCTTTTGAGAAAAAATCTCATAATCGGTTCGAACTTGCTGATAGATTCATAAAATCCAGTATAAACAATGTGGAATTGGCAAACGAGGGAATTCCCGAAAAGATTTTTCGGGAATTCAAAAAAGTCGGTTCGAACTTTCAAATTAAGGATCGAACCGTACTTTTTGAGCCACGCGGAGCGTGGCGAATCCTTGCAGAATCAGGATTTTGTGGGGGGAATGCAGAACAGACGGCGCTTCGCGCCGACCATATTTTTGGTTCAGAAACCCTTTTCGAAAATTTGCGGAGGGAGTGAGATTCCCCCACTTTCTTCGGGACAGGGAACTCACTCCGCCAGCTGGCGGAAGCCTTTCAGTACGATAGTTTTTCCCGCTTAAGCGGGACCCCGCCAGAGGCGGTGGCAAAACTGTTACTATTCTTTTTCTGGCGGAGGAGGTGAGATTCGAACTCACGATACCCTTTCGGGTACGACAGTTTTCAAGACTGTTGCCTTCAACCACTCGGCCACTCCTCCGCCAGAAAAAGAATCTACCTATTTGTCCTCTATCAACTTTTTAAACGATTCACCACCCTTATACGATTTTATCTGAAATTCTCTTTTGTAGGCTTCTTGTTTATTTGCACTCAACTCTGAGTACACAACCCTCCATGGACGATACGCTTTCGTCGAACGAACTTTGCCAGTATTATGAGCGACCAATCTCGCACCAAGATCATGACTATGCCCAACATAATATCGTGACTGCACCTCACTTTTTAATATGTAGACTTGGTACATATAATTTTGTCTGCCTTTCCTGCCTCTGCAGGACCCCGCCAGAGGCGGTGGCAAAACTGTTTCCTTGAACCACTCGGCCATCCCTCCGCTTTGATGAGATACTTGAATTATTCAATGACTCTCCGCCCGAGGCGGACCAGCCTTGGGCTGGGGCCACGCTTCCATTTTTTCTGCCTTGTCATCGTATCAGGACACCCCCGCTTTGTGAAGAGCCATCCGAATTTTAGAAAACTGTGGTATAGTGAAGAAAACAAATCATTATGAACGAAACTCACCAGCACAGCGAAGCCCCGACCCTCCACTCGCGCTACGGCGACATCCTCCTCCACTGGGATGCGCCTGAGCACGAGCCCCTCGAACTCGGACCACGCTCCCGCATCATTGTCCTCTTCCTCCTTATCGCTATCATTGGCTGGTCCCTCTATACCAACAGTCCCCTCATGGCCATCACCTTTATCCTCATTGGTATGACGGGCTACCTCGCCCTCGGTCACGAGCCAGGTATCCTCCCCTTTTACCTCACTACCAAGGGTATTGTCGCCGCCAAAGAATTCTACGAGTACGACCACATCGAATCCTTTCATCTCTACGACGAACCACCTTTTGACAACCTCCTCTCGATCAAAACCAATGGCCACCTGGTCTCGCACGTCCATATCCCCATCACTACCCTCCCCGTCGCCGAACTCCGTCAGACACTCGCCCAGTACGTCCCCGAGGACAAGCACGAGCCGGGACTAGTTGACACTTTGGAGAAATTGCTCCATAGTTAACAAGCAAATGACCGACGATTGAGAGTTGGTTTTTTGCTTTCAGAGACTAAAGAAGCGCTTGTAGCTCAGTGGATAGAGCATCTGGTTGCGGTCCAGGGGGTCGCAGGTTCGATTCCTGCCAAGCGCACACGAACGCAGTGAGTGGGCCGGGAACGAGTGAACTGCTTCACTCGTGTCAGGTATCGAAAGTCGGAGCGCTGTATGAGTTCCCGAAAGGGAGGCGAATACCGCGAGACGGGGTCGCGAGAAATTTCCGTCAGGAAATTTACTTGTGACCGGTTCCCTGCCGTAGGCAGGTTGCCGGGCGCACAAAGAAAACTCCGAAAGGAGTTTTTGCTTTTTACCTGGTCTTTCAGTAGTATGAGGTAGCTACGCGCTCGTCGTATAACGGATAAGACACATCCCTCCGAAGGATGAAACGTAGGTTCGACTCCTACCGAGCGCACAAGTATAAAAATGACCCTATCTCATGAGGGTCTTTTTTATGCGCTACATCAGTTCGGTAGGAGTCGAACGGGAAGGGGTCGGGAAACGGGAGTTGCCCGATTGAGGTGGCCGAGGTCTGCCGAGGACTAGAGGGCGGAGGCCCTATAGAGCGCAGTCCAAAGGGCGAGCAGTGAGTGCTCCTACCAAGCGCACAACATTTTCACTTGGCACGTCGGTCGCGACCGACGATGCCTTGACGACTTACCTCTTTTTCAATATAGTAACAAGGTACTTTTACAAGAGGGGTCGAGAAGAACAGCAGACCAAAAGAAAGTCGAGGACTGAATGCTGTTAACGCAATATCAAGTGAAGTCACTCACCCGAAAGGGACCTGGCTTCGTGGCACTTTTTGACGACACCGCGCCCGCCAATCCAAACATGGGCGTCATTGTCGGCTACGCCAATCGAGCGCAACTGGCAGCTGGACGAATGCGCTTCGAAATCAAATGCTCCGGCAATGACACATGTACCCTGACTCCCAAGGATGATGCGACGGCCATCCCGTCAACTGTCCTGCGTGAACAGGCGATCCACTTCCTGATCGAAGTCGGATTCATGCCTGAAACCGCGCGTCCGAAATCGGTCACCCCGACAACGGAAATCACCGCTTCCCCCGCTCTCGCCCAGGCAACCGCCTAGGCTTCAACCCCGTTCTTCTTGTCTCCTCCAGGCCCCCCCATGAAGGACCTTTTTGAATCGAAGCGTTAAAGGGCGCTTTTGGTTCTCTCAGACCTACCACGCCCTCGCGCATGGTAGGTCTGATTTTTTCCAAGGCGATATACCACCACACCAATGCATTGGTGTGGTGGTATACTCTAAGTATTCTTTTCTTACCAAAAAAACTACCAGCTCTGCTATGACTTTCGATACTCCTCTTTCCTCCATCGCGACCATCAAGAAACCCACGCTCGCCAAACTGGCCCACATGGGTATCGTCACCGTGCGCGACCTCCTCTATCATTTCCCGTTTCGGTACGAGGACTACTCGGCTATCCATACCATCGATTCGGTCGCACCAGAAGAAAAATGTACCCTCATTGGTACGATAACCGAGATAGAAGCCGGCCGAACCTGGAAGAAGAAACTTTTCCTGACCGAAGCCACCATCACCGATGATACCGGCCAAATCCGCCTCATCTGGTTCAACCAACGCTTTGTCTCTCAGATGCTCGAGGTCGGTATGACCATCCGAGTGAGTGGCAAAGTGACGCGCGACAAAAACGGCCTCGTCATGCAGAGCCCAGCCTTTGAGCGATCGTCTCGTGATGCGACCCACACCGGTCGCCTGGTCCCCATCTATCCCGAAACTGCCGGTCTCACCTCCAAGTTCTTCCGCTGGCAACTCACCGGCATATTTCAGAAACTAACCGACTTCCCCGACCCTATCCCCGAGGATATCCTCCATCGACTCCATCTCCCGACACTGAAGCAGGCCCTCATCGCCCTCCACTTCCCGAAGACTGCCGAACAAGGAGAGATTGCCCGCAAACGCTTTGCCTTTGACGAGATGCTCATGGTTCAGCTCAAGACTCTCCAAGTCAAGGCCCTCTTTGAAACCGCCCAAGCGACCGCCCTCCCCGCTCACTCAGACCTCCAGGAACAATTTCTCTCGACCCTGCCCTTTGCGCTCACTGGTGCCCAGAAGAGGGCGAGTGCCGAGATCCTCGCCGACCTAGCCAAACCTCGTCCCATGAACCGACTCTTGAATGGCGATGTCGGAAGTGGCAAGACCGTAGTCGCTGCCCTCGCCACCTACGTCGCGGTCGCAAATGCCTGCCAAGTAGCCATCCTCGCCCCGACCGAAGTCCTGGCCCGACAACACTATGAGAGCTTCGTAAGACTCTTTGCGGATACCGGTCACGGCATCGTCCTCTTTACGGGGAGCTACCGCCTCCTCGATGGTCACCCCACCACTAGGCCCTCGCTCCTCAAAGCGATAGCAGCCGGCATCCCCCAGATCATCATCGGCACCCACGCCCTCCTCCAGGAAGATGTCGTGTTCGACCGGCTCGCCCTCATCGTCGTCGATGAACAGCACCGCTTCGGTGTCTCTCAACGTGCTCGTCTTCAAGAACTCTCGTTCAATAGCGCTGATGGTTCCACAGAACTGGTGCCGCACTTCCTCTCGATGACCGCCACGCCGATTCCGCGTACCCTCACCCTCGCCTTCTTTGGCAACCTCGAGCTCTCACTTTTGGACGAACTCCCGAAGGATCGCAAGCCTATCATCACCCGTATCGGGAGTAGTGAACGAGACCGCCAAAAAATCTACGAATTCATCAGGAGCGAAATCGCCAAAGGTCGCCAGGCGTTTGTCATCTTTCCCCTAGTCGAAGAATCCATGGCCCTCAAAGACGTGAAAGCAGCCATCGCCGAGCACCAGCGTCTCACCGAAACTATTTTCCCCAACCTCTCGCTTGGACTGCTCCACGGCAAGCTCAAAGCCAAAGAAAAAGAAGTCGTCATGCGCGACTTCAAGGAGAAAAAATATGATATCTTGGTCGCCACGGCCGTGGTTGAAGTCGGTATCGATGTCCCAAACGCGAGCATCATCATGATCGAAGAAGCCGAGCGCTTCGGTCTCGCCCAGCTCCACCAGTTCCGCGGTCGAGTCGGGCGTGGTGAGCACCAGTCCTACTGTTTCCTTTTCCCCCACCAGCATCCCGTTTCCACGGGAAGCTCAGGCGGGCAGGCGGGCAAAGGTTCCGGTGAGCACAATGAGCGATTGAAAGTATTGGAAAAAAGCACGAGCGGTTTCGATATTGCCGAAGCTGACCTTGCCATCCGTGGTCCAGGGGCCTTCTTCGGCTCACGCCAGTCCGGTCTCCCTGACATCGCTATGGAGAGTCTCACCAACATAAAACTCATCACCATCGCTCGTGACGAGGCCAAGACGCTCCTCCACTCCGATCCCCTCCTCGAGGGCCACCCACTCCTCCGCCAGGCTGTGGAACTCTTTGAGGAACGCATCCACCTTGAGTAGTTGTGGTATACTGACTATAGGTATCTATGTCCTACTATGACTACGCAAGAAGATGCTGAACACTATCTCAAACTTCACACCAAAGACCTACTCGAGCGTTTTGCGGGCCTCGACGCTCATCCAGCTCAGAGTGAACCCCATACCATATTCATGGCTGGCGCCCCCGGGGCAGGCAAAACAGAAGCTTCTCAAAAAATCATATCCAATATTCCTCAACTCGCCCAGGCTGTACGTATAGATGCCGACGAAATTAAAGAATGGTTGCCTCAGTACACTGGAAAAAATTCCGACGATGTCCAGGGAGCCTCGGTCCTTGGACTACAGCGACTGTACGACAGCGTCCTCAAGCAAAAACAACATGCTATCGTGGACGGTACGTTTTCAGAATATCGGCACGCTAAAGAAAATATCGAGAGATCTCTCAGTAGAAATCGAATAACAATCATTATTTATATTTACCAGGATCCTCGACATGCCTGGGCATTTACCAAACTACGCGCCGAAAAGTACGGACGTTCCATACCCAAAGACTACTTCATAGATACGTACTTCAAATCTATCGAAACAGTCAATCAAATCAAAGGAGAATTCGGAAACCGCATCTATCTCTACTTCATCGAAAAGAACTATCTCCACGAAATTGTAAAATTCAAAGACAATGTCCAGTCCGTTGACAGTTACATAAAAAAGAAGTATACTAAGTCGTCACTCGAAAAAATAATTGTATGACAGAACTCATAGCAAAACTCTTCAGTTTCGGACGATTCTCACCCAAAAAGGAGGACTTCTTTGGTATGTCTGCCGGTGAAAAAAACAAAATATTCAAGAAAATTATCCGTGAAGCCAACAAAGAGCAATTGGCAGTGGCCATGAGCCAACCAAAAAAATTCGAGGAGCTCAAGAAAAGTCTCAACTTGAGTGAAGTCTAAAGCAAAACAGGATTCGAAAGAATCCTGTTTTTTTGTCTCTTAACCTTCTAAATTTTCCAAAAAGTCCCTCAGCTGATTGACCGCCAGGGCCCGCATCGAGATAGCACTTTTCTCCGAAAGCGTCATCTCACCAAACGTCTTCGTAAAACCCTCTGGAATAAAAATCCGGTCAAAACCAAACTCGCTCGTCCCTCGCACTTCCGGAGCAATCGTACCTCTCAGTTCTCCGGCAAAAACGTGTGCCGTCACTCCATCATGATACGCCACGACGGTCTTGGCAATGCATCCTCTCTTAGACTCACCCCCGAGCATTTTTAGTATTCCCTCGCAGCCCACGGCCGACATAAAAAACTTGGCGAATGCTCCGGGAAGACCATTCCAAACATCAAAGTACCAGCCAGTATCTTCCACGAGCACTGGTTTCCCAATTTTCTGAAACGCCTCTTCGGCTTTGGCTCGCGCAATCACCTCGACGTCCATTTCTTGAGGCTCAGTCAGTTCCAGGTGAATTTTTTCCAGGTCATACCCCAGAATATGATTGACCTCGCGAAGCTTGTGGTCACTGGTAGTCGCAAAGTATTGTATCTTCATACTTTTTTCTTAACCACATTCTCCATTCTACATACTACATTCTACGTGTTAGCTCTTCCGCATTTTTTCCGTGACCCAGAATTCTCCAAAGTATTTGCCGAGAAGAATACGCGTCTGTGAGTCAATCGCCGGAAAGGCTGAGAGGAACCCCACGAGTGGGATGAGTATCCACTGAAAGAGCATGAGGAAGTGGCGTGACCAGTGGTAGCGCTTGGGGCGCGGTGGGAGCGAGAGGAGCGACATCGGGATCGAAATGAGAAGCCCCATCATCCCGAGGGTCATGAGGGTTTTGGTGACAAAAGGCAGGTTGTGCGCGAGCACACTCTCGCGGAACGCTGACCCACCGAGGATGAGTGGGAGCCATCCGAGAAAGGTGAGGATAAATGACGTCGTCGCCCACGAATAGTGCCCTTCGAGCATCTCAAAGGTGATACGCAGTTTGGTGAGGAGTTTGATCCCCTGGTCCGGCCAGATAGCCCGCATGGTGACCGGAAAGTTCTCGATACCATAGGCCCAGCGCCGTTTCTGCTTGTACTGATTGACGAGCGTCTTCCAGTACGTCTCGGCGAGGACCGCATCGAGCGAGATCGGGAGGTGAATCGGTTGGACGCGATAGTCGCCATGGAAATAGGCGAGGCACTTCCAGTAGATGACCGAGTCTTCGCTAATCATATTGACCGGCCAGAATCCGACTTTCACGAGCGTATCAAACGGTTCAGAGTGAGACGAAAACGTCACCATCTCCTTGCGCGTCGACTGATAGAGGTGCCAGAACGATGACCCGGTCACGACGAGACGGACAAAGGCATTGGTGTCCCAGATGTTGTTGTGATACATCGGGAGCGGCTGATAGGCTCGCTGCAAACGCTTGGGGTCGATGATGTATTCGTAGGTGAGCGCCGCGAAGTACTCGGGATGCGCCACACTGTCACAGTCAAAGTTCGAGAACACTACCCGTTTATAGTCTATACCTCGCTCGTCGAGATACTTCATGAGCTCGCGCGCGGCAAAGCGAGCATTGGACGCTTTACACTTCATCTCGTCACTCGATACGATGTGGGTCGTCACGAGGAAATCACGGAAGACGCCATCAAACTTGTTTTTGAGGTACTCCACTTTGGGGAGGCGTGTCGCCGGGTCTTCTCGCTCTTCGGTCGCGAGGAGGACGATCATCTGTTCCTTGGGGAAATTGTTCTCGGCGAGCGACTGGATGGCTGGCTCGATGACATCGGCTGGTTCACCGGCGGTCGGGAGGAGCACCACATGGATGACGTCGCGCCAGTCCATGATCTCGTCCTGTATCGGGATGAGCTCACGCGTCTCACGGCGGATTTTCTTCAATCGGCCAATTTCTTTTTTGATGGTGTGACGCTCACGCAGATGCCACGGTGGTATCTCACGAAGCGAGTCATACATCTCTACCATGCGCGCCTTAAGCATCTCGCTATACGCCTCCGGGTGAGCGATATTCTGACAGCGCTCCCACCAGTTGATGCGTTTGCCCTCCGCCACGTCATAGTTCCCTGCCACCGAAAAGATAGAGATATAGAACGCTTTGTGGATCCAGTAGATATCAAACACGATGACGAGGACCGCGGCCCATACCGGGAGGAAAAACGACAAAGCGAGCATCCCGAGGAGCGTCGTCCACGTGAGCAAACCGGGAATCACCTCGATCGCCCGCTGGATACGGCGTTTCTTGGGATCAGTTGTCTTGGGATCAGGAAAGGTAAATTCTGTGTCAGTCATATACCCCAAACATACCTTAATCAAAGCCAAAACGCAAGAATTATTCTATTCCATTTTCCCCGAAACTACGCTACAATTCAGTTATTCTTGCATTTTCAACATTCGACCTGTCTACCGGCAGGCAGGCATTCTAAATTCCATATTCCTCTTCAAACATGTCCCAGCTCAAATTCCCCGATGGCTTCCTCTGGGGAGCCGCCACCGCCTCACACCAAGTCGAAGGTAACACCACCAATGACTGGTCCGAATGGGAGAAACTCAATGCCGATCGCCTGGCAGAGGAAGCCCAGAGTAAATTCGGCCACATCAAATACTGGGAACGCCTCCGTCCCGAAGCCGAGGACCCGATGAATTATATTTCCGGAGACGCCTGCGATCACTACTACCGCTTCCGTGAGGACTTCGATATTGCCAAGAGCCTCCATCACAACGCCCACCGTTTCTCCATCGAATGGTCCCGCATCGAACCGACTGAGGGCGTCTTTGACGAGAAGGCCATCGCCCACTACCGCGACGTCCTCTCGGCACTCCACGAACGAGGTATCATGCCTTTTGTCACCCTTTGGCACTGGACGCTCCCCCTCTGGCTCCGCGACAAAGGAGGCGTCGCCTCCAAACAGTTCCCCGCCTACTTCGAGCGCTACACTCGTCATGTGGTCGGCAAGCTCCACGACCAGGTCAAGTTCTGGATACCCTTGAACGAACCGACCTCGGTCATCGCCGGCGCCTACACTACTGGTCAGTGGCCGCCACAGAAGAAAAGCTACATCCTCGCCTACCGCGTCTACCATATCCTGGCTGATGCTCACAAACGTGCCTACTACGCCATCCACGACATCGACCCCGATGCCAAAGTGGGCCTCGCCAACCTGCTTCATTCGTTCGAGCCCTACCACGAGCACTCATTCTTCGACACGCTCATGATTCGCTTCTCCCATTTTTTCACCAACGAGTACTTCCTCCGACTCACCCGAGGCACTCACGACTTTCTCACCGCCCAGTACTATTTCCACAACCGGTTCAAATTCCCCCGCAAGGTCCACCTCGGCGACAAACCGATTAACGACCTCGGCTGGGAGATCTATCCCAAGGGTATCTACAATATCTTGAAAGAGCTCTCCGCCTACAACCTCCCCATCTACATCACCGAAAACGGCCTGGCCGATGCCTTTGATGATCAACGGCTCGACTTTATCCGTGACCACCTCCTCTGGATTCACCGTGCTATCGCCGAGGGCGTCGACGTCCGCGGTTACTTCTACTGGTCACTCCTCGACAACTTTGAATGGGACAAAGGCTTTTGGCCACGCTTCGGCCTGGTCGGCGTCGACTACGATGACCAAGAACGCATCGTCCGTAAGTCCGCCCTCTTCTACGCCGAGATCTGCAAGAATAATGCTTTGGAGATAAAGGGGTAAGAGCCCTTGCCAATGGTCTTTTTTATGCTATACTAGCGTCGCAGTTTGCTCTGCTTTTTTTGTGTTTGAAATGGCCCCATCGTCTATCGGTTAGGACACCAGGTTTTCATCCTGGTAAGAGGGGTTCGACTCCCCTTGGGGCTACTGTGAAACGAAAAAACTCTGGGTTTATCCCAGGGTTTTTCGTTTTGTAATACCAAGGGGAGGAGAAGGGTATCTTTAAAAGCCAACTGCTTGGCTTTTAAAAAACCCGGGCTCTGGATGAGCTATGGAGCCTCCGTGCGGAGCAGTGAGGGAGGAGGACTCCCCTTGGGGCTACCAACAAGCTAAAAAGTCTCGCGATTCATTCTCGGGACTTTTTGTTTTTGATATCCAAGATGTATACTTGTATCAACATCGGTCCTGATACTACAGGAGGTCAGCATGGCTATGCAGATACCGTGGCAGTATCCTCTGCCGTACGATATCTCTGATGAACCAGATTCTGCCTTAGTAGTTCCTCGGGCAGAAGCAGACAACAGCGAGATCATGAGGATTACCGATCCCCAGGAACGGGCTCGTCGAATTGCGATGGCCCTGGCAGCAGGTACATCGAGAACAGATATCAAGCAATTGACCGACTCCGTTCTTGACGGTCTCCTCAATCGTGACTGATCTCAACTCCAGTCGCCGGACAACATCCGAGCGGCTTTTTTCTTGCCATTTTGTCCCCCGCTCGCTACAGTAAAGGGACTATGAAAATACTCTCCATCGAGACATCCTGCGACGAGACAGCGGCCGCTGTTATCCAGTGGGAAAATAACCAGGCCACAGTCCTCGCGAACACCGTGTCCTCCCAAGTCTCTCTCCATGCCAAATGGGGCGGAGTCGTGCCTGATTTGGCCTCTCGCGAGCACCAGAAAAACATCGTCCCCGTGATCGAGGAGACACTCGACCGGGCCTCGCTCACCCCGGCCGATATCGACCTCATCGCGGTCACTGAGGGACCTGGCCTCATGCCGGCGCTCGTCATCGGTGTGACCGCTGCCAAAACGCTCGCCCTCATCTGGGACAAACCCCTCATCGGTATCCAACACCTCGAGGGACACATCTACGCGAACCTACTCAAACCAGATTCGGTATTGCGTTTTCCACTTCTCGCCCTTGTGGTATCTGGTGGGCATACAGAGCTCGTTTTGATGAAAGACCATTTTCAATACGAAATCCTTGGCGAGACACAGGATGACGCGGCCGGTGAGGCCTTTGACAAGGTGGCCAAGATGCTCGGACTTGATTACCCGGGTGGACCGGTTGTCGCTCGAAAAGCTGATGCTTTTCGGGACAACAATAACCAATCACCAAGCGCCAAGATACAAATAAATTCCAATAACCAAGAAACAAAAGCCAAAACTAGTCTCTTCCCAAGACCAATGCTTGATGCAGGCAACTTCGACTTTTCATTCTCTGGGCTCAAAACGTCCGTGCTGTACTTTTTGAAAAAGCACGAGACAGAGAAAGAGGACGAACAGTTTATCGACCAGGTCTGTCATGAATTCCAAGAGGCCGTCGTCGATGTCTTGGTCGGCAAAACCAAGAAAGCCCTCGCGCTCTATTCCCCCGCCACCTTTGTCATCGCTGGCGGTGTCTCGGCCAATGTACGGTTACGTATGGAGTTACGTAATTTGATCGACACCGAGTTTCCGACCACGCAGTTCCTCACGCCAGAATTCACCTATTCGCTCGACAACGCAGCGATGATCGGTATTGCCGCCGCCCTCCGCTACGAGCACATGAATGAGACAGACCGCGCTCTCCTCATGGATTCCTACCGCATGCTCGAACCCAATGCCAATTTGCCACTCCAAAATCTCGTATGATAGTTCGCGCCATTAAAACAGAGAAAGTTACTCCTCACTCGACCACACTCGTAGCGCTCCTCGATCGATCCCTCAAAAAATTTCCTGACCAGTCCGTGCTCGTCATCACCTCCAAGGTGGTCGCCCTCTGCGAAGGTCGCTATCTCCCTCACGATGCGACGCTCAAGGACGAGGCCGTCATCGCCGAAGCTGACTACTATCTCCCCAAGGATCATAGTCGCTATGGTATCCCACTCACCATCACCGACAATGCTTTCATCGCGCGGGCCGGTATCGATGCCTCGAATACCGACGGTCACTACTCGCTCCTCCCCCACGATAGCTATGCCACCGCCAAGAAAGTTCGCACCTACCTCATCAAGAGATTTGGTATCAAACAGGCCGGCGTGATCATTGTCGATAGTCATTCCACACCGCTCCGTCGTGGCACCCTCGGGGTCGCTATCGGCTGGAGTGGCATCCAAGCACTCAAGAACTACGAGAACCTCCCTGATATCTTTGGCCATCACTATACCACCCACCAGAATCAGGTCGATGGCCTCTCGGTCACGGCGTCACTAGCCATGGGTGAGGGTGTCGAACAAACCCCGCTGTGTCTCATCACCGATATCCCCTTTGTCACCTTTCAAGCAAGCTCCCCCACGCCCAAGGAACTCAACATCTTCAAACCAGCCCTCGATGACGACCTCTTTGCCCCCATCCTCAATCTCAAGGATTTGAAAAAGGGCCGAAAAAGAGGCTAAAGTCTTGAATCACACGCCTTTCTCTGCTATCGTAAGAGGCATGGAAAAGGAAATCTCCAAAACCTATACCGCTGCCGACTGGGAGCAAAAACTCTATACCCAGTGGGAAGAGAGTGGCTTTTTCAACCCTGATACTTGTATCAAAAAAGGAGTAGCCAAAGGAGATGCTCCGACATTTAGTATTGTGCTCCCACCTCCCAACGTCACGGGAACGCTCCACGCCGGACATGCCGTCATGCTCGCCCTCCAGGATATCCTGGTCCGCTATCACCGCATGAAGGGTGACCGCACTCTCTGGCTCCCAGGGACTGACCATGCTGCTATCGCGACACAGAGTAAAGTCGAAAAACTCCTGCAGGAATCCGAGGGGAAATCTCGCTATGACCTGGGAAGAGAGGTCTTTCTCAAACGTGTCGAAGCATTTGCGAGCGAGAGTCACGACACTATCGTGAATCAATGTCGCCGGATGGGCTCTTCTCTCGACTGGTCGCGTGAAGCCTACACTCTCGACCAGCAGCGCACTCTGGCTGTGCGGACTGCCTTCAAAAAAATGTACGATGACGGCATCATCTACCGTGGTGAGCGCATCGTGAACTGGGACCCAAAGATGCAGACCACCGTCTCTGATGACGAAATCGAGTGGCAAACCGAGACTATCCCGCTTTACTATCTCCAGTACGGTCCATTCGTCATAGCGACCGCTCGTCCCGAGACCAAATTTGGTGACAAATACGTCGTCATGCACCCTGATGATGAACGCTACATCGACTATGAGCATGGCCAAAAGATCACCCTGGAATGGATCAATGGTCCCATCAATGCTACCGTCATCAAAGACCCTATCATCGACCGTGATTTTGGGACTGGCGTCATGACTATCACGCCATGGCATGACAACACCGACTTTGACATCGCACTCCGCCACGAGCTCGACCGTGAACAGATTATCGACGAGACGGGGCATCTCCTCCCCATCGCCGGACCAGATTTCGCTGGACTCCCCATCAAAGACGCCCGCAAGAAAATCATCGAACGACTGACCAAAAAGGGGCTCGTCGTCAAAACCGAAGAAAACTATTCCCACAATATCGCGACGAACAGTCGTGGCGGTGGCATCATTGAACCACAGATCAAGAAGCAATGGTTCATCTCAGTGGAGAAAGAGTTCAGCCGTGATGGTCAGGCTGTGACACTCAAGTCCCTCATGCAGGACGCCGTGCGATCCAAAAAAATCACTATCCTCCCGGAACGATTTGGTCGTACGTATTTCCACTGGATTGATAACCTGCGCGACTGGTGTATCAGTCGACAGATTTGGTACGGTCACCGTATCCCAGTGTGGTATCGAGCCGATGAGACATACTGTGGCATCGAAGCACCAGGAGGTGATGGATGGGAACAAGACCCTGATACTCTCGATACCTGGTTCTCCTCAGGACTTTGGACATTTTCGACGCTCGGCTGGCCCGAAAAAACAAGTGACCTCGAAACATACCACCCGACGAGTGTGCTTGAGACTGGTTATGACATCCTTTTTTTCTGGGTAGCACGCATGATTCTCATGTCTGAGTATCTCCTCACGGATATCCCCTTCAAAACAGTCTATCTTCATGGGTTGGTTCGTGATGAACAGGGTCGCAAGATGAGTAAGTCACTCGGCAATATCATTGATCCCCTTGATGTTATCGCCGAATATGGTGCCGATGCCATGCGCCTCTCACTGGTTATTGGTGCTACCCCTGGCAATGATACCCGTCTCTCGAAAGAAAAAATTCTCTCTTACCGAAACTTCGTCAACAAGCTCTGGAATATCGGACGCTACGTCAGTCAAGCAACTTCCATTGAACGAACGGACCAGCACAAAGCAGAGACTCCCGCCGATCGCTGGATACTGTCCCGTCTCGCCACGGTCACAGAGGAAGTGACTCATCACCTCGATCATTTCAATATTTCTCTCGCGGCCGAGACACTGCGCGACTTTACCTGGAATGACTACGCTGATTGGTATGTCGAAATTCACAAGATTGAGAAAAACGACACCGTGCTCATTCATATCTGGAACGATCTCTTGAAACTCTGGCACCCGTTCATGCCGTTTGTGACCGAGGCACTCTACCAGTCTCTCTACCCTCACGAGAAGGGTCTCCTCATGGTCGCCTCCTGGCCCACCCAAAGTGCTACGCACAATGAGGCGGGCACGCCCACGTCCGATACTGCCACCAAGGGAGATATGGCGTTTCAATCTATCATCGACCTCATCCAAAAAATCCGTAATGTCCGAGCCGTCTACCATGTCGACCCAGCGGTGAAACCCTGGCTCACCATCATCGGCGACAAGACTGCCTGGGAACCTTTTGTTCCCCTGATCGAGCGTCTCGCCCGCATCGAAGAAGTCATCATCACCACTGACCCGGCCCAGCCACCCGAGACGGCCCGCATCATGAGCGGTGACTCGGCACTCTATATCCACCTGAGCGGATTTATCGATGTCGACAAAGAACGTGCTCGTCTCACCAAAGAAAAGTCCTCCGCCGCAACCTACCTCGTCGGTCTCAAGAAGCGTCTCGATGACACCAACTTTACCGCCAAAGCCCCCGCTCATATCCTGGAGCAGAACCGGGCGAGCCTCATCGAAACTGAGAAAAAAATCGCTGATCTCGATACTTACCTCGCCAACCTGGCCTAAAGTATGTTTTTTACTGCTCTCATCTTTGGTATCCTCGCCGGCTGTCTCGCTCTCGTCCTTGAGCTCGTGGTTTTGAACATCGGCGGGAGTCTCACCTATACCCCAGACCTCCCAGACTTTGGGAGTATTTTGGTCGTGGTCGGAGCGGTCTTGATCGAAGAGTGCGCCCGCCTTCTCCTCCTTCGCCAGTTCTTCACCCGCTACTTCTCGGCAACCTACCAGTGGTCAGCCATCTTCTCAGTCGGTCTCGCCTATGGTATCGGTTTCTCGCTTCTCGAAGTCGCCCTCATCCTCGGCCAGGGAACCGTACCCCTCTTCCCTCTCGGAGCCATCGTCATGATCCATAGTGGACTCTCCCTCCTCCTCGCCTTTGCTCTCTCCGGACGCCTCCCCTTTCCTCTCCCCTTTGTCTTTGCTTTTGGCACCCTTCTCCACCTCATCTACAACCTCTCCCTGGTCCTCTTCGAAAAGTAAGTGTTCTTGCGCCTTGCCAGGAATTCCTCTATACTGATGATGATTGGAACACGAGGCACAAGCACTCTTTGTTTCCCTAACCTCTCTAAAATAAACTTCTATGGCCAAAGAAAAAAAGTCCTTCTTCGAGCGTCTGACCGGTGCCAAAAGCGTTGAGGGAAGCGATTTTAGTGGTGTCCCGGTCTACAATGAAACCGAAGAGACCACCGTCGTCATGCGTGAAGAACCGGCCAGTTTCCCAGTCCGCGAAGAAGAGTCTTGGGCCACTCCGTCATACTCACAGTCAGACAACGAAAGCGCCGAGGGTCAGCTCACCATCGACGTCTACCAGACCGACAATGACATCGTCATCAAATCGACCATCGCCGGTGTCAAACCCGAGGACCTCGATGTGTCCATCAACAATGACATGGTGACCGTCAAAGGCGAACGCAAGAACGAGGAAGAAGTCGAAAATGGCAACTACTACTACCAAGAATGTTACTGGGGATCATTTTCTCGCTCTGTCCTCCTCCCTGTCGACGTCATCCCGGAAAAGGCGGACGCTTCGCTCAAGAACGGCATCCTCACCATTCGTCTCCCCAAGGCTGACACGACCAAGACCAAAAAAATTCAGGTGCGCGGATTCTAAATTACTTTTTCTGATTGGAATGCCTCGCTGCCGGTTCTGTCCCTGATGGAATCGGCATTCCTTTTTTCAGTATGTACATGCGACTCACTGCTACTCCACGTCTCCACGCCCTCCTCATTGGTCTCAGTATCACCAGTGCGGTGTTTACCATGAGTCTCCCGCTACCGTCTCGCGCCCAGTCCCTCCCCCAAGCAATCACGATTACTGCTGGCGACTACACCACCACGCTCTCACGAAGCGAATTTGACTCATGGTTTCACCTCGAGACGACCCTGGTCCCAAGTGACCGCCCCTCTGAGGCCACTGATACCCTCTACTGTCCCGTGAGTGCCCTCTACTGCGACCTCTCCCTCTCACGGCATACCCGAGCACGTCTCGCGGTCACCTTTGACCGAGCGCCCAACCCTGAGAGCGTCTCAGTCTTTGTCTCGCTCCTCGCCTCGCAGGTGAACCAGGACCCTGTCGATGCGGTCTTTGGTGTCGCCGACAACACAAGCATCATCGTCACCACTCCTGAGAAACTCGGGCGTACCCTCAACGAATCCGAGAGTGCTACAGCCATCCTCACCGCTCTCGCCTCGACCGAAAGCGGTACCCTCGCAGTCACGCTCCCGACGGCGGTTGTTTCGCCCAAACTGGTCGCCACTGACCGCGAACGCCTCGGACTCAAGGAACTCATCGGTGAAGGAAAATCCAACTTCCGTGGTTCGCCCAAGAACCGTATCTTCAATATCAAGCGCGCCCTCCTACAGTTCCAAAACGTCATCATCGCGCCTGGGGAAGAATTTTCCTTTGTCGATTACTTGGGTGATGTCGATGGTGAACACGGCTACCTCCCCGAGCTCGTCATCAAAAACAACCAGACCACCCCAGAGTTTGGCGGCGGTATCTGTCAGGTCTCAAGTACCATCTTCCGCGCCGCTATCTACAGTGGTCTCAAGATTACCGAACGTCGCAATCATGCCTACGCCGTCCAGTACTACAAACCTATTGGTATGGATGCGACTATCTATATCCCTCGGCCTGACCTCAAATTCAAAAACGACACTCCTGGTGCTATCCTCATGCAGTCTACCATCGAAGGCGATGACCTCACCTTTCGTTTCTTTGGCACGCGCGACGGCCGAACGGTCAAAGTCGATGGACCCCATGTCCTCTCCCGTGGTGGCGATGGCAGTATGAAGACGGTCTTTACCCAGGAAGTGAACGACGTGAATGGGCAGAATTATCTCCGAGACAGTTTCTACAGTAACTACAAATCTCCTGCGCTCTTCCCTCATCCCGGGCAGGAACCGGTCTACACCTCCAAGCCCAAAGGCTGGTCGGAGAAGCAATGGAAGGACTACAAAGCAATTCACTGACAACCACAAACCCTGCCAATTTGACAGGGTTTTTAGTATTCAGTACAATCAACTCAAGTTCTTTTTTAGGGTGTCCAACGTGGCTCATTGGTGATGAATCCTTCGTCATTAGTGAGCCGCGTTGGTAGAAGTTCATCTTCACTTCGTGGTGTGTCCTCAACACTCACTCCTCGAAGGAGTTTCCCATGACCCGACTGATGTCTTCCATGGCCCGAACGCCCGCGCCCGCTCTGCTCGCCACGGCCACCTTGGCTGCGATGAGCACGAACTTCCAGCGGGCCAACGCCGACCCGAAAGCGATCGATGCCGGCAAGCCGCCGCGCGATCTGGCTGACACGCACAAGGTGCTGTGCCTCGACGATCACCCCGGCGCCGTCTGCGTGCTGGTGCCCGAGCTGTCGATGGATGCCGCTGCGAAGAACGCCGCGCTGAAGCTGCTGACCGGTTCGACCATGAACGGCCGCTACGTCGACGAGGCCGCCGCCAAGAAGCTGCTGGCCGACATGATGGCAGGCTCCGAAGACGCGGCCGTGAAGAAGTTCTCGAGCGGCAAGCACGGCACCGGCAAGGGCACGTTCAAGCGCTTCGGCATCAAGAAGGTCGGCCTGGGCCACGGCGTGACCATCTCGCACCACCGCGAACTGGGCAACACGATCGGCCTGAAGCGCCGCGGCATGCACCTGGCGCTCGACGACTGACGCGCGGTGCTGCATGAGCTACCACCTTTCCCGTCCGCCCTAAGCGGACCACTCCCTGGACCTTCCCGGCATCGCCTGGTAGGTCCTCTTCTTTTTTTCAAGACTTTGGGACAAACAAAAAAAGACCCACAGGGGTGGCCACAGGGAATCCCAGCCCGCAGAAGCTACGCTTCAAGCGTTGCTGGCGGGGAACCCAAACGAAGTATTCACAGGGGTGGCCACAGGGAATCGAACCCTGATTCATGGTACCACAAACCATTGTCCTACCATTGAACGATGGCCACCCCTCTGCCTACTTCGTATTTATTATCTACCACAAACCATTGTCCTACCATTGAACGATGGCCACCCCTCTAAATCCTTTCTTTCAAACACTGTGCCCTCGGTTGGAATCCCAGCCCGCAGAAGCTACGCTTCAAGCGTTGCTGGCGGGGAACCTACATCATGTGCCCCGAGAGAGAATCGAACTCCCATCAAGACCTTAGAAGAGTCCTGCTTTATCCATTAAGCTATCGGGGCAATCCCGAGCACTCGGTGGGTGTAGTAGGGCTCGAACCTACGACCGTTGGCTTAAGAGGCCACTGCTCTACCAGCTGAGCTATACACCCATATTTCAAAACAAAAAACGCCACCTTGGAACGCGTGTCGATTGTAACAAATAAGCCCTCCTCAGTCAACTGAGTTAGGAGAAGAGTTCTCCCGGCCAGGCAGGACTCTTCACAACCGAGCCATCCTCTCGGAAAACGACGTATTCGGTCGACAATGCCTCTTGTAGGGCCCCATACTGGCTCGGAGAGGCGAGAAACAGCCCTGAGGTCATACTATCAGCATCAAAGGCTGTCCGAGCGAATGCCGCGCACCCTACCACAGCCTCAATCGGCTTTTTGGTCGCTGGATCGACAATATGATGCCATTTCTGCTCGTCTCGGCCGGCCCTTGCCGAAGCGGGCCAGCGACGTTTGAAGGTGTCCGAAACTGCTACCGCCTGGTGGTCGAGATCGATGGTCCCAAAGGCAGTATCGGGCCGTCCTGGGTACTCCAGAGCGACCCGGTACGGACTGCCGTCACGTTTGGTCGTCCCGTACATATCGCCACCACCCTCGACGAGAAAGTACCGGTACCCGAGACGTTCAAGGATACTCCCCACAAGGTCAATACAGTACCCCTTGCCGATACCCCCGAGATCAAAAGCCGTCGGACCATCGAGGGTAAGCGTCGTCCCCGAGAGTGACCAGCGTGGGAGGACAAAGTCTGCCGGAGAAGAGGAGGCATCGGGCGCCATACCATAGCCCGCCCGCTCGAGGAGTCCCCCGACGGCTGGATCATACACACTCCCTGTCAGTTCCCGGAGGAGGAGCGCCCGTGAGAGCATCACCGAAAATCGCTCCGAGATCTCATAAGCCCCCGGGGTCGCCTCGCGAAATCGATTGACCTCACTCGCAGGGATGAAACGAGAAAAGCGATTCTCAAAGGTCTGTACCTCGGTGAGAATCGCTTCCTCTTCTCTCGTCCCAAACTCATCATGATCAATGAGGAGAGTCCACTGTGTCCCAAGTGCTGGAAAACCGTAGGTTTTCATGAACGAGTCTTAGAGTTGCGCCTTGAGTGCTGGGAGCGCGGCGTTGAAGGCACTGGTCGTGAGCGATGATCCACCGACCCGGTCGATAGCACTGAGCTCGGCGAGCTTCTTGCCAGTGATAGCTTGTGGCAGACCCTCAGCAAAAGCCTTCTGACGATTCTGAGAAATGCCGTTGGTCGCAAGCACGTCTACCGTAACACCCGTTACCATCCCATTGGCATCCACCATCACATTGAAGCCTACTTCATCACTTCCACTCGGGTTGGTGTACGAGGTTTTGAGCGTAAGGGTCTTTGATCCCATCTCTTCGGTTTTGACTGTCTTGGTGTCAGTACCAGTCCCCTTGGTATCAGGGGCTACCATCTTCTTCTCTCCCTCTTCAGTCCCAGTAAACTTCCAGAACAACACCGCTCCAGCTACCAAGACGATACCGAGCACTCCGATGATTTTTCCCATACTTTTACTCTCAATGCTTAACAAAATACTACAGTCAAAGTATAACATACAAGGCTCATTGAAGCCAAAAGTGAGTATCTTACCTTTGACTCCAGTACAAAAATACGCTATAGTCGAAATTGACCGCGCTCCCCGCCTCCGCCAGATGGTGGACCAGCGGATACCTGCCCGACTGAACCCGCCAGAATAAATCGTTCGGGCTGGCGATTCAGTCGTTCGGGCGGGGAGCAGTTCAATATTGCGCTCGTAGCTCAGTGGATAGAGTACCTGGCTTCGAACCAGAGGGTCGGGGGTTCGATTCCCTCCGAGCGCACCAGAAAGGAAAAGTCGAAGAGTTTTGGTTCGCCTCGCTTCTCTCGGCGACTAATTTGTATTCAATTTTGGGGGTAAAAACGAATTCACGATTTCTCATTTTGGGGGAAGAAAATTTTTTAATCACTAATTCAAATAAATTTATAGAAAGTTTAGTCCACTTTCTATAAAAAATTAACAAGTTAATTTTTAAGAAAAATATATGTCTATGGAAACTATGGGACATGGCCCTACTCCCGAACAAATGAGGGCGGAGAAAACAGCAGAAAGAATTGTGAGCCTTGGTAGTCAGCTTCACGAAGAGTGGCGCAAACCTCGTTGGAGAGAAGAATCGAATGATTACCAACCAAGAATAAAGAAAACGAATGATGCAGCTTGGTCGCAAGCGCATGGTGGAGCAGTGGAAGTTGATATTGCCAATACTCCCTATGAAGGTTTGCCGAGCGAGTGGCAAGAAGAAAATAAAATTTCTGCAGAAGTTGCTGTAACCGAAGTGGAGAAAGCCATTGAGGCTGGTACACCACTTGATGAATCATTTATCGAAGCCGCCAGCTCCACGCTACACGATAAGTGGTTGGAGAGAAATGGAAGCTGGGCACCGCCAGAACAAAACAAACCTTACGCCGAACTTTCGGAAGAAGAAAAAGAAAAGGATAGGGTTATTATCCGCAAGGCGGTTGAGGTTTGTGGCAAAAAAGAATAATAAATTCTTTTTTGCTTGTTCGTAAATTTTATAAGGAATTAGTTTCATATTTTTAGGTATTCGCTTTGTGAATTCTTAAATCTAATGCCGCCAAAGAAAAACTTGAAATTGTCATCGGCGCGGCTCCGCCGCCTTTCCGAGTTTTCGCGGGGGGCTTCCTCGTCGCCTGCGGTGGCGAAATGCGTCCGCACTAATTCAAGAATACTGCACAAGAGAACAAAGTGAACGTCGTGGCTCGGAATAAGCCAACTGCTTGGCTTATGTAGGGAATCGAAAGCCGGAACGCTGTCCGAGTTTGCTGAAGGCAAGGCGAGGACCGTGAGACGGGGTCGAGAAATTTTTTCGTCAGAAAAAATATTCATGACCGATTCCAACCTAACGCACCAAAAAAATCACCCTACGGGGTGATTTTTGTTTGGCGCGTGTTTCCTTTCCCGACTTCATATTTTTTGAGGTATTCGCTCGGGACGTGCCACCACTCGGGCCGAGTCCGTTCATCTCCCTCTTTCCAGTATCCCGGGAGGACTTCATCCTGCCAAGGCCCGGTATAGATAGCAAAATGGAGGTGAGCCGGCCAGTAGCCGTTTTCTGGGGTATAGGCCTCGCCAACAAAACCGAGTGGCTCTCCGCACTCTACCTTTTCACCAATGCGTTTGAAGCTGGTCCCGAGATGTGCGTAGAGCGAATAAAAGACCTCACGACGGGGCTTTTTGTGCCGAATGATGACAATATGCCCCCAATTCCCCTTTTCTTCGGTACCAGAATGGAGCGCTGCATAGACGACTGTCCCTCGCCCGATAGCCCGGACATCAGTCCCAGCGGGAGCGTTGCAGTCCTCCCCGAGATGGACACCCCAAAATGTCCCATCATGATTGCCCCGCTTCCCAAACGGAAGCCCACTCACCTGATAGGGTTCGAGAGGAAACACGACTTTGGGAGTCACGGGATATTTCATACGGTACGTTACTTTTCGTGATCAAGCTTACGGACGATATCGCGCATCACGAGGATACTGGCCAAAAAGGCGACTGCCCCGACAAACCGGAGGCCTTTGGAAATGAGTGCCCACGATGGGTCACTGGCGCTCACCGCTGTGAGACCGATGGCATCAGCGAGCGTCACCGCGGACGCTGCCACCACAAAAAGCTTGTAGGACCAGTCAAGCTCCTTCTCCACCCGCCAGACGATGCCGATGGCAAAGACGAGGACGAGGAGAAAAAAGAGGATTGTGAGTACATCTATCCCCAGGAACACCATGTCTATAGCCATAATAATAGCGTTATTTACGAATAAATCCAGCCCGCTCTAAGTCATACTCCGTGACCTCCCCATCACCCTGTAGGTAGAGGGCGAACTCACGGATAAAGAGAAAGAGCCAGAGAAAGAGAAGCAGGAGGAAGAAAAAGACAACCCAGCCAAGAGAATCAATAACATCAGCATAGGTGAGACTCCCGCCACTCGCCAGTCCGATGAGAGGGAACTCATTGACCGTAAATGGTGCCAGACGACTCACATTCAGTGTATCCAAGAGCACCTCTGCCTGGACAAAGTGTGCTCCAGGAGCCATGTACATCGGTATTGGGAAGGCTTCTGCGATAACTGCTCCTTCGGTCAGGACCGTCTTACGCGTCTCGGAAAAGAGGAGGTTCTGGTTTTCATCAAGGATGCTGTACCGAATTGGAACTACAATCTGATCATAGCGTGAGGCCAGAGTACCGATAATGATCTGTGTATGCAGTATTTCTCCCTGGAGCACCCGGTCACCCTCATTCTCGACCGTGAGTACAAACTGAAGCGGGCTAGCAAACGCCTGAGCCGGTGCACCAGGTTTGGGTGGTGATACCCCCTTCGATTGCTTGGACCCAGTCTCCTCATCACGTTTCAAGATATCAAAGCGGAGTGAGGCGGTAGCCTGGCGGGTACTGTCGAGTGGATCAGTCGCCGTCACGGTAAAGGTCTGACTCCCTGATGGGACCCCATAGGGTGGTTTCCACTCCCAATAACCATTCCCATTGGCAGAAAACTGGGCCACAAACGAGGTACCGATGGTAACCACCATGGTAGCCCCAGGCATACTCGTTGTCCCGGTAAAAATAGGCCGACGGTCACCCACTCGAGGCATACCATTGTAGGCATCGACATTGCGCCCACCAAAGGACACAATGGTGACGGCCGGAGGTGGCGCAGTTACCTCACAGAGGCTCGGCGTGGTCACTGAGACTGGGAGAGAGGTGGCCGATCCCGGACCCATCGGGCCATACGCAGTCACGACGTACTCATACGTGGTAGCGACTACCACACCCGTATCAGTATAGGCGGAGGCAGCAAGCCCACTCACGAGAGTGAGGCTATCGCGGTCGATAGTATAGGTATAAGTATTGACGTCATCAGCCCAGTCGAGTGCTACACTCAGTGTCCCATTGGTTTCGTTACAGTCTGCGATAGCTGTCACGACCGGTACCACTGGTGGATCGAGCACGGTAGCGGTGATAGTGATCGTATCATCAGCCAGAGCACGAAACTTCTGCCGGAGATCATAGGAGAGCATCCCTGGATCAAAAAAGGCCAGCACAAAATACACTCCCAGAGTCACCGAGAGGGCGATAGTATGCCACTTGATAATTTTCCGTAGAAAAACTCTACGGCTCGACATGCTCTTCCGCATGCTCGTATTATACCACGCACTCCGCACATTTTTGACTATGCGTTCAGTTTCAAGACATCGATCACCTTGCCATTGATGACAAAGTCATCTTCTTCAGTCAAAAAAATAGGTTTGTGCTTTTTATCGGTGGATTCTGGGAGAAGCACGATGTTTTTGCCATCTACGGTGCGATAGGTTTTGACGGTGGCCATACCATTGATCACCACGAGGACCTTATCCCCGTTGTTGTAGTGTTTCCAGGTCGAATCGACGAGGATAAAGTCACCGCTCTGGATAGTTTTGCTGTTGACCCGGGCCTTGTTCATCGAAGTACCAGAGACCTGGATAGCAAAGACGTTGCGACTGTCCCGCACGATACGCTTGGACACCTTGAGATACCCCTCGATATACTGGTCGGCGAACATCGTAGCTGCCCCGGCGTTGGCCATGCCGAAGACAGGTACATCAAGAAAACCATCCTTGGTCACCCCCTTGAGCGATATGCCCCGGTCCTCACTGGTGCGTTCGATATAGCCCTTGTCCTCGAGCTCATTCAAGTAAAGAAAAAAGCTCCGGAGACTCTTCAACTTCAGCCCAAGCTGGCCCGAGACCTCCTGGATCTCACGCACGGTCGGCATGGTGCCATTTTCTGAGAAAAATTGTTTGATGGCCTGGAGAACAATCTGCTGCTTTGGGGTAAGAATCTTCATACGTATGTGTTTTATATTGTTACACTATAAAATATACACCCTGTATAAAATATGTCAACCCTGTGTAATTTCGCTCCGCGAATACGGACTCTCGTCCGATTACACAGGGTCAAGCAAAAACCCCGCCAATGAGACGGGGCTTTCTGTACGGGAGCAGGCTAATTCTTGATCTCGTAGGTGAGTGTCACCTGGACCTTGGTATTCTGTGTTCCTGACTCGATTACCGGCGGAGCGCTCACTGCTTTAACAGACATCTCCATATCTCCTCCCATACCGTAGTATGGCATCACAGGATTGGTGTTTTCATAGAGCGAGACCAACTTGCCGAGACGAAATCCAGCCGTCTTGGCGAGAGTTTTGGCCTTCTTCTTGGCTTCGGCAATAGCCTCAGCCCGAGCCTCATCACGAGCAGCTGTATCATCATCTACCGTAAACCGGACCTCAGAGACGCTGTTGGCACCGTTTTCTACGACTCCAGAAAGGAGTGAGCCGAGCTTGCTACTCTCACGGACTTTGACCTCAAGCGTCTGGGTCAGATTGTATCCAGTGATAGTCGGGGCTGGACAACTCCCAGCTGTGCAAGGATTGTAACTGTAACGTGGTGAGAGGTTGTACTGAGACGTCTTGAGATCGTCCTTGTCTACCCCCTGCTCCTTGAGATAGGCATTGATGCGATTCATCTTTTCCGTATTGGCGCCCTGCACCTCAGCGACGTCCTTGCCACCATCAGTGGTCACGGTAGCCGAAAATGTTGCCAGATCCGGGGTAGTATCGACATCGCCCGATCCATCCACCGAAAACGTCCGGGTTGGGTACGTGTTTTCTACTGATTCTTTGTACTGGTACGATGCCATCACTGCGGCAAGAGCGATGAGAGCGAGCGCGCCTGCTTTGACACACTTCGACAAACTTTCCATACGATAAAATTGAGTGATTAGAGTATCACTAGTATAGCGCCTTTTCCGAGACAAAACAAAACCCGCACCTATCGTACGAGGTGCGGGATTGACTAAGCCAAATGGACTACATAGGCTGGGCCGGCGTGCAGGCCTTGCATCCTCCATTGTGGGTAACGACCTCATACACGGCCGAGAGTCCTACCAGGATATAGATGGCTCGAGCGACCATCGAGTCCATCCCCCCGAGGAAGCGACTGATATCCCAGCCGAGGACACCAACCAACAACCAATTGAGACCACCGACGACCAAAAGAATAAATGTAAGCTTGTGCATAGATGTATTTCCATTTTAATAAATGAGAAACCAAAGACTCAGAAGAAAGAGAGTTATCGACCACGCACGTGGCATACGCGCACCCTCTGCTTCCTCTAGTATACACCCGTCCTTCCATCTTTTCTCCAAAACTGTCAAGCTGGCCACAAATCAAAACCGGCTCTCGCGAGCCGGCTCTCTCTTACATACCTTTTTGGAGTTCTGGGATGGCCCGATTGAAGGCCTCAGTCGTCTTGGATGATCCACCCACCTTGTCGATAGCCGTGAGCTCCGAGAGCTTCTTACCCTTGAGCTGTACATTGACCAGGTCATTGAATTCTTTTTTCTTCTCCGGTACTTCACCGGTAGCGGCATCAAGTGTCTGAATCGTCTCGATTGCGCCGCTTCCGTCCACTGTAACTACGAAGCGGAGCGTATCCATCTTGCCCTCGTAGGCGTCATACGTCACCACCGCACTCGACTGCTTGCCTGTGACTGGAGGCAGCATCTCTTCTCGTGAAGCCTGGAGCATGTCCTCGGCGTAACGATAGTAGACAAATATACTTCCGATTACGACAGCTCCAATCAGTACCAAGGAAAACTTTTTTGTATTTGACATAGTTGTAAACGTTACCGAAATACTCCTCTCGCGACATTACATCATGGCCGACGTGAGGCCGATGATAGCCACCATCCCGAGAAGAAACGCGCTCACCTGTCCAAACTTTTTTGTGCTCATACTTTTGTGTGTGGATTAATTTTCTTTAGTATACTACATTTTCGTAAAAAATGAAGAAGTCACCACAACAAACGAGGGCTCGTCTCCGACCCAGCGACCCTTGCTTAAGATACCAAACTCTGTCATAATGGGAGTCGTGTACCTATTTCGCCACGCCCAGCAACAAGAACCTCTCAGAGGAGACAAATGCGCGCTGTTCAACCAATAGCCGTCATCATGGTCGTGCTGACCGTGCCATTCCTCGGCATTGCCAGCGTGAGTGTCTATCACCACGCACAACAACACCCTGCAGTGAGCCCCGCGACAAAGTCGCTCCTGGTCACGCCACGTGTTGTCCCGACCATGGAACGCAAGATCACCGACTACTAGCCGCTTCGGACACCGAAGCCCATCATCCACCGCCCTGCATCCGCCCGGCGGTTTTTCTTACCCAAAGAAAAAAGCGCGACTGGTTCAGTCCGCGCCCTATGCCATTCCCCTACTTGCGACTCGGAAACAACAGTCGAAGCAATGCAACCGATCCAAGGATGCCGGCCACATCAACGATATCGATCCGGGCCACGAGCTGGGCGAGGAGTGCAGTAAGTTCCATGTCGTCACCCGCTACTGCACGAAACCTTCGAGGCCAAGCTCGCTCACGATCAGGAAATATTCTCCTCCATCACGATCCTTGAAATAGACCGCCTGCTGATCGCGATGATCGTAGGCCATGAGCATGGACTCCGACACAAAGAGTGTCGTACCAGCGGGCACCAACAGCCCTGTCCTACACAGCGAACTGCTCTCTGCACCGGCCCTCCGGAATGTCCGCACATCCTGCGGAAGCGTAATTTTCTTCATGAACCCTCCTGCAAAGGTTGCTCAACACAGGTCTCCCAAAAGGAAAACCGCCCAAAGAACTTCCGACCAGTATCGCAAAAATAGGGCTTGGAGTCAACCACCGCTCGCATGCGACAAGACTAGTAAAACCGTCAAGGATAATCCCGGTGGTTTACTTTGAAGAGAGAATCAAAACTCTTGAGGAAGGAAGAAGAGAACACGCTGGCTTTCTTCTTCCTACTTCGGTCAGTCGAATGCAAGACGAGGGGAGATCAAATTGCCCTGCATCGACTGCCGCCAGCATTTGACAAGCGAGTTGACCTGTATCGAGCAGGTCAGTGGTGCGCTTGTGCCATCCAAGATGGCGCCCATGAGTGACCGTCGTCACTTCCCGTTCTGATTCAATCGTAGCCAACTGGGTGGTTGCCTCACCCCTACGTAATCAGATAATGCTGACAGGTACTAAATGCGGAAGTAATACTCCCTCAAGAATCCTGATAAATTGTAAACGATGCTTGGTATCAACATTCTTGAGAGAGAGGGAAGGGGCGCGCTGCACCCCTTCCGCTCACATAGTTCGGGTTGGTCGCATCTCACGTGGGACTCGACACCAACCCTCCCTCCGGCTGTTTGCCAAACAAGATGCTTCGGTGGGGGCGGTCGAAGCAGGGCCTGTTTGTTTACCAATCCCCTTGATCCAACTCATCGGATTCAGAGGTGATTACATTTAGAGATGAACTCGTTGAGGTGCGGGCCAGACACCTTTCATCTCACCTGTCCATACCGATGCACTCGGAGGAAATGCATGGTTGAACCCAACGCCGGCCAAGGAACTGTAGAGATACTCTCTCAAGAATGTTGATATTCTTGCCTCAGAGTATGACAAAAACATACCAAAAAGTCAAGCCTCAGAGCCCAGAATAAAGAAATAAAAAAGAGTCGCCGAAGCTACTCACTCAGATGAAACATTGTTCATACCTACAAATTGATCTGGGTACGGTGCCGGTATGCCCGCTTAGCAAGCCACATGTTGAGGCCCAAGAAAGTCCCCACAAGTAGCATCAACCAGAAACTCCCCCGTTCCCACAGGAGGATCAAGATGAGCACATGCGACCCACCGATGAACCACTGGTAGAAACAGACAAGGGTGACCGCGAACTCCGCTCGATTGAGCACGTCTTCTCGCTGCGGGCACATGGGAAACGCCCGTACGAGTCGCACCTCTGGCAGAACGCGAGTAGCCACGATCTTGTCAAGGTGGCCATTCAGACCCAATGCCATGGCCAGCAGGATCAAGATGACCCAATCAAAATCGTTCATTTCACTTCGCCACGCATGTGGCGGTCAAGATCCTCGCGGGTACGCGTGGCAGTGCCAGCTCTCACATGCGCGTAGTAACGCGCACGACGAGCATAGAAAATGCGCCTTTCTTTCGGTGTCGGATACATGGACATGAACTGGTCCGTGTTTTGCCACCCGGGGAGTTGGCCGTCAGAGACAATCCACGAGCGGGCCGTTTCTTTCCTCATTGTCATGTATCACCTCCATACAAGGGGTTGAAAATTGGTTCCTATCACAGGAACCCTCTAAAGAGCTGGCAAAAGTATTGCAAAAAATGCGTCCAGAGTCAATACATCCTGGCCAGTCAAAGCCAAATCCTCACTATTGCAATTATGACTAAAGTATGCTATAATATAGAGTCAGTATCAAATCTGACCCAGTTCCCCACAACCCAGAGGAGATCCTCGTGAACATGCAAAAACTGGCCCGTATCGGGCTCGCAATGATTGGCGCATTCTTTCTCAGCATCGCCCTGGCCTGTGTCGGCTACGTGATGCTGTACGGTCTCGACATCGGAAAGATGTACAAGGAGCACCGTGCCAAGGAGCGCCTCGAGGAAATCAGGAAGAGCGCCCCCGGCGTGACGCTCATCGAGTACTGCCGTCAACACGGCCTCGAGTGCGCCCTCTCAGCCGAAAGTGGAACAGGCTTCACTGCCACCGGCGTACATGCTTTCTTTCCCTTCTGGGAGAGCTCGGTGCGGGTTTTCAACACCGAGCGCGACGGCTACCGCTCAAGCCAGAGCTTCTGGACAGCTGGTCCAAAGTTCAAATGGGAGTCGGGTTCCCAGAACTTTACTCTTCCGCCGAAAGAGCCTCCAATGGTTCCTCTAGATGAAGCTCCAGCGCCTCCGGCCAAGTAGCCCCCCCAACGCTTCGCAACGCGAAGCAAAACAAAACCGCCGAAGCGCAAGCCCGGCGGTTTTTAATTTGGCTCATGAAATCGCGGTCGCGAATATGTGAGCCATTTTTACGCTACTCTTTCAGTGCGGTGCGGATGATTTGGAGACTATCGACGGAGTTATAGAATTTGATCTGCTCGACATCTGTGAGCGGTATCCACTCCGGCAAGTCCTTTGTCCAGCCCTTTTCTATCTCTGTTAGTCCTGAAAGTGACAACTCCCCACCTACTACTTCTGCTGTGTGATAGATGAGGATAGAATGGAGATTCTTGCCATTCTCCGTATGATAAAAAGCATTCTCACAAGCGACCAGTTCCCCGGCCCGGACCTCGAGCCCGGTCTCCTCACGGACTTCCCGAACCAGCGCCTCACGCATATCCTCCCCTGGATCAATCCCGCCTCCCGGGAAATCAAAACCATCCCACTGATGTACGAGGAGTACTTTGTCATCACGAATAATGACAGCGTACACCGACGGCCGAATCACAAGTTCACTCACTGGAACATTATATTCTTTTTTGTCTTTGTCTCGGCAAACAACTGTTTTCATGATGTTTGTACTAAATTTTTGAAGTCTTCAAAGCTCGTGAAAAAATGCGCGTCGATGCCGGCTGACTTAGCCGCAGCAACATTTTCCTCGTCATCATCCCAGAACTCTACATCACTCGGGTTCGGATTACCAAGCTCTGCTAACAACTTGCGCCAGTACTCGGCATCAGTCTTGCGCACGCCGAACTGATAGGAGAAAAAGGCTCCATCAAGATCCTTGGCCAACCCCATGCCCTGCATGATGTACTCCGCCCGGTTCTTTTCTTGGTCCGTGGTGAGATAGCATTTGACCCCCTGCGCCCGTAACTCCTGAACGAAAGACAGAACCTCTTCGAAACGCTTATTCTCTCCCGCCCACCAGTATTGAAACAACTCTGGAAGCGTCCCCTTCCAGCCCCATTTCTCAAGTATGTTCTGCTCCGCAAACACCTCACTCACTTCACTCTTGCCAATGAGACAGTCATTGAATTCATTCTTGAAAAACGGTATGATCACATCTTTGGACACGCCAAATTCCTCCGAATACCGGTCCGAGAAATATTTCTCCCGTGGTACGATAGCCACCCCATCCGCATCGAGCAACAGTATCTTTTTCATAATTCTTCATAAAAATTAAGTACTAACAGTCTGACAAAAAGCAATTATGCAGCGAACAGAATGGAATATTTTTTAGATAGCATACTGTTATGTTTATGAATTTTTGTTTAGAAAAATCGAGTGATAAAAAGTTAATAAGAAAATCTCTAGTCACTATTTTGTGACTGCAAAGCTGAAATATTCTTATTGATTTCTTGATCTCTTTGAAAGATTATGTCCCTCCTTATTTCATTGTATTGATATGTACGAGCCATCTTTTGTTTGTACATTCTCCATATCATAAATATAGACAACCAAAACACCTGATGACTAACAAAAAGCCCAACAAGCAAAGTTGAAACAAAAAGGTGATATTGGATGATTGTAGAATAGATACCACGCTCAAAGTCATCATAAGCAACTTTATTGTTTTGAAAATATACCGAAACCTGAGGTTCGTTCGGATTATTCCAAGAAACTCTTGGTAAAAACTCGCCATGCCTAGCCCCAAGAAAGAAATTACTCGCTGAAGCTATTAGCTCACCATGTATTAATTTGAATTTTAATTTCCCTTTTTGCAAACACGAAATTAAGCTATGAAAAAAAATGACAAAATCCATTACGATTAAGGAGACTAGTTCATTAATTCTTCCTAGGAAATAAGCAATCGAAAGAAAAGTAAAAATAGCAAGGATATTCAAATCAGATGATACAAAACCTGAAACAATAGCTGGCTGTTCAGCTCTGTACAAATATATAACATACCCTAAAGCAATAAGGACTCCCCCTCCCATTGCAAATAACACATCCCGAAAAAAATTTGGGATACGATATGTGTTTATAATTTTTTCAATACTTTCCATAACGGTCTTCTATAAAAATAGACACAAAAATAGCATCTATTTTTAAAATTTGAACAATGAGGAAATCATATGCCAGAGACGGTCCTTTAAAACATTTCTGCTATCTCATGCTCAATGCAAGAAGAGCGAGCAGTTGATAGGATCTTATTGTGACGCACAGCGCTATGCGCGAAAGAGTCCATTTGTACTACACTCTGTCAACTTGTTCAAGTATGAAATTGGCTTCATAGAAGTAATTTTCATCCTACGGCAACCAGGCGAGCAGAAATGCTTTAGAGAGCCATAAACTGCAGATGATACAGTCTTTTTCTGTCCTGGGCGAATTATATGTGGTCAAAAATAGCCTGTCAAACATCCTCATTCTAAGCCATTAAACAAAAAACCCGCCTTGTGAGCGGGTTCCGTGTCTTACACTTCTACCCTGAGGAAATTCCTTTATCCTGGGGTAGCGTGCGTAGAGCCTGATTAATACTCGATAGACTTTCTTCGCAGAAAAGTACTCACTGAAGAGTTCTCTACCAAATACTGTAAGCAAACCCCGTGAAATCCCGCAAGCGGGTGCTCATT
>CAZCNN010000012.1:0-6821 GCA_964500505.1 uncultured Bdellovibrionales bacterium
AATTCCGCCACCTGGGCATGTGCAGACTCCTTTTCGCTACCAGTACACTGTATCAATTCTTTGCCAGTCGTGCAAGATACAGAAAGAGGCCTGTTAGGCCTCTTTGTTCTCTACAGTCTCGGTCGCCACTTCCGCTACTGCTTCCTTGGGAGTTTCCTCTTTTTTCTTCGGCTTCATGCTCTCTTTGACAGCCACTTCCTTTAACTTCTTAGACAGGACCTTGGCTGACTTGTCACGGACGAAGTAGAGCTTGGAGCGACGAGCCGTCGTGCGCTTCACGAATTCAATTTTTTGGATCTGAGCAGAAGAGAGGGGAAGGATGAGTTCAACGCCGATACCATCAGATACCTTGCGAATCGTCACAGTCCGAGAAGCGCTCTGGCCGCCCTTAAGAGCGATAACGGTACCCTGAAACATCTGGGTGCGCTCTTTGGCCCCTTCCTTGATCTTGCGGTACACCTTGACGACGTCACCGGCGCGCAGTTCTGGGAGATCAGCCATGGGCTTTCTCTGGCTCAAATTGAAGGAAATCAGTTTTTGGTGCATACACGTTTCATTAGATTCAAAAAAGAGACCTACACTCCTACAGAAAGGTCATCTAAAGCCTCACCATCATAGCTTGATACTAGGGTTTCGTCAAGGACGGAGAGGGCCTCTTGAAAATCGGCCGGGAGAGGAGACTCAAAAGCGTATTGTTTGCCAAAAAGCTCAAAAGAAAGCTGTCCTGCATGGAGAAGGTGCCGACTGGGCTGTAGCTGATCTTTCTTCTTAGTGTCCTTCCAAGCATAGAGGCGGTCGCCAACCACAGGATGACCCAAAAAGGCAAGGTGAACGCGGATTTGATGGGTCCGACCAGTCTTGGGGGTGAGCTCGACTAAATCGTACTGTTCGTACCGTCTAAGAACGCGGTACTCGGTATACGCTGTACGAGCATTCCCTGGTAGAGTACCCAAAAAGCGATGCGGATCTACCGCCCGACGCCTGAGTTCTCCTGGTTCTCTCATGAGAAGCGCATCGACACTCCCCGAAAGCTCCTTCAGATGACCGTAGACGAGCGCGACATATTTTTTGCTGACAGATCGTTCCTGAAAGGAGTGTTTGAGCGCCGAAAAGGCCTCATTGGTCTTGGCAACAACCAATACCCCGGAGGTATCCCGGTCCAATCGATGCACGATACCCGGACGGAGCGGATTCTCACCAACCTGAGCCAAGGCAGGGTATCGTTCCACAATCCATGAGGCGACGGTAGGGCGAGGTTCACCTCCGGCCATGTGCATTTGGACCCCCGCACCTTTATCGAGCACGAGGAAGTCATCGTTCTCAAACAAGACCTTGAGGGCAAGATTCTGAGAGGGGATAGGACCGGAGATGTTCTGCTCCTCAAAGATATCAGCCTGAATGGTAATCACATCATGTGTGGCCACGAGAAACCGAGGTGGTACAGCCTTGCCATTACACAAAATACGACCCTCTTTGAGGTGACGCGTGATAAGAGATCGTGAAAAATCCCTCGTCTCAGGCATTTTTTCATTGAGGAGTGTGGCGACAGCACTGTCAACACGCACATCATTTAGATGACGTGGAATTTCGAGCGTAATGAATGTTTCTGCTTGAGTCATAGATAAATAGTGCGCCGGGCTCTCTATCTCCTTATCCTGTTTTCCTCTATAATGCAAGTAAATGAATTAATCGCCACTCGTATGCGCATCGCATTTTTTGAGGCTACCACCGCTGATGAGGCCTATATCAAGGCCAAACTCGTTGGTCACGAAGCAATATTCTGTCAGGAACCGCTCACTCCCGACAATGCAGACCTCGCCAAGGATTGCGATCTGGTGTCCGTTTTCATCTATTCCACGGTCGGAGAGGCCACTCTTGCCAAACTCCCCAAGCTCCAGGCGCTCCTCACGCGTTCAACGGGCTTTGATCATATCGATATCTCGGCCTGTAACGCCCACCAGGTGGCGGTAGCCAATGTGCCCCACTACGGAGAGAATACCGTCGCTGAGCATACCTTTGCCCTCATTCTGGCACTTTCGCGCAATGTACACAAATCCTATGCCCGCGGTCAAAAGGGAGACTACTCGATTGAGGGCCTCATGGGATTCGATTTGAAGGACAAGACGCTTGGGGTAGTCGGTACTGGTCATATCGGACTCCACGTCATCCGCATTGCCAAAGGCTTTGGGATGCACGTCATCGCCTTTGATACCCAGAAAAACATTTTTCTCTCGGAGGTGCTCCATTTCAAATACGCTCCTCTCGAAGAGGTCCTCAGCCAGTCTGACATCGTCACCCTCCACGTGCCCTACAATGAGCACACCCACCACCTCATCAATCGGGATAATATTGGTACCCTCCGCCCTGGCGCCCTCCTCATCAACACTTCCCGTGGCGGCATCATCGAAAACGAAGCATTGGTAGAAGCCCTCGATCGAGGCACCCTTTCAGGGGCTGGCCTCGATGTCCTCGAAGGAGAAGAGACTATCAAAGAGGAGAATCAGTGCCTCCACACCGATTGTCCCACCGACGTCGACCGTCACGAACAGAACAAAAATCTCCTCGCTCGTGACAACGTCGTCTTTACACCACACATCGGTTTCTACAGCAAGGAAGCCCTAGAACGGATCCTCGATACCACCCTTGAAAATGCCGGGAATTTCGCCTCGGGCAAACGAAGTAACCTCGTACCCGGAAGCCTTATTACCTCGTAGTGACACCACCAAATACACTACCAAAAAATCCCTCGACACCGGGGGATTTTTTTATCAGACCACAAAGGAGTAACTTGTGCTCAAATTGATTAACTCCACACTACATGTAGTTGATTTTCTTATTTTTTGTTAAAAAATGGCTCGTTTTTTCCGCTTAAAATGAGGATATTTGACAGTCTATTTTCGACCGCCTATTATAGGAAAGCGACTTCGGTCGCGTAACCAAATTTTTTACACAAAACTATGACTCAAGAAGGATGCTGCGGTGGCGGAAGCTGTGGCGAAACAAATGAAGTGATGGATGGATTTTTCCCCATCATCGGCAAGCGTGTACCAAACCTCGAGTTCGACTATTTTCACAAAGAAGGGTTTCATCGTTCGCACTTTTCGGACTTCCATGGCAAGTGGGTAGTCGTCTTTTTCTACCCGGCTGACTTTACGTTCATCTGTCCGACCGAACTGGAAGAGATGCAAAAGAACTACCAGAAGTTTCAGGAACTCGGAGCCGAAGTCCTCTCTGTTTCCACGGACACCAAATTCACCCACAAAGCGTGGCACGATCATTCCCCAGCTATCAAAACGCTCGAGTACCCGATGGTAGCCGATCCGTCTGGCGAGATTTCTCGTGCCTTTGGCGTCTACATCGATGAAGGAGAAGACAATGGTCTCGCCCTCCGTGGTTCGTTTATCCTCGACCCAGATGGCATCCTCCAAGCCTACGAAGTCCACGCCAACAACGTCGGTCGCTCAGCTGATGAACTCCTCCGCAAACTTGAAGCGGCCCGCTTTGTGCGCGAACACGGTGGTGAGGTCTGCCCTGCCAACTGGAAGAAGGGTGGTAAGACCCTAAAGCCTGGTATCGACCTCGTCGGCAAAATCTAACTCCTTCCCAAAAACAAATATGTCCGATCTCTACACTGCCAAAGACTACCAGCACCTCCTGGGACTCCCAGGGTTTAGTGACACCATGCTCACGAACCACTTCACGCTCTATGAGGGCTATGTGAAGAATAGTAATCTCCTCATGGAGAAGCTCGGCACCCTTCCAGCCGGTACACCAGAATACTCCGAACTCAAGCGCCGTCTCGGCTGGGAGTTTGACGGGATGCGTCTCCATGAACTCTACTTCGGGAACATGGCCAAGGAGACAAGCGACTTATCAGAGACCTCTCCTCTTGGTCAAAAGATAGTCGCTACCTGGGGGAGTGTAACCGCTTGGAAAGAGAGCTTTGCCAAACTCGGCCTGATGCGGGGTATCGGCTGGGTGATGCTCGTCAAAGACAACGTCTCCGGAGAACTCTTTCATACTTGGATTGGCGATCACCACGAAGGACACATCCTTGATACCACACCTCTCCTCGTGATGGACTGCTGGGAACACGCCTACATCACTGACTACGGCATCAAACGGGCTGACTATATAGAAGCATTCACGAAAGTTATCGACTGGACCGTCGTCGAAAAAAGATTGGTGGCCTAAAGCATGGTGAGAGAAGAGTCCATTCATCCTTAATCTGGCGCCCCGCGCAAAACAAAACGTATGGCCGTAGAGAAAATCCGCCGTCGCGATGGAGAAATCATTCCGTTTGATCGCACCCGTATCGAACGCGCTATTGAACTCGCCTGTGACGCTATCGCTATCACTGACAAAGCCTTTATCCCGAACGTCACGGATGAAGTGATCAAAGATATTGAACGAGTCTATTCGGAAATCTTTGTCAATCGCCTCCCCACCGTCGAAGATGTTCAGGATATCGTCGAACGTCAGCTGGTCAAAGCCAATCATTTTGAACTGGCCAAAGCCTATATTCTCTACCGCCAAGAACGCAAGGCCGAACGCGAGGAACGGCATGAGCGTCTCGTTCGCGAATTTGAAGAACGTACCCTCAAGGTCACCAAGTCTGATGGTTCCAAAGAATACTTTGATATCAAAAAATTGCGGGTTGTATTTGATCGGGCCTCCAAAGGATTTGAGGAGGAGTGTCGTTTCGAGGATCTCATGGATTCTTTCAAGAAGAACCTGGTTGATGACATCAAGACCTCTGACATCGAGGCACTCCTGGTCAAAACCTGCGTTGATCTCGTCACAGTCGAAAACATCGCTTGGCAAAATATCGCCGCTCGTATCCTCCTCGGCGGTCTCTACAAAAAGGCTATCAAGAATCGTGGTATCGCGCAGAAAGATATCTACTCTCCTGTTGCCTACAAGAGCCACTTTGACTACTACATCGAAAAGGGACTCTACTTCAAAGACTTCTATCAGTACTACACTCCAGAGGATATCCTCGAAGCTGGCTCGCACCTCTCCAAAGAAACGGACGAGAGCTATGAGTACACGACCATTGTTTCTTTTATCAAGCGCTACCTCTTGAATCCCAACAAAATAGTCCGGGAGCTGCCTCAGGAAATGTACATGTCAGTCGCCCTCTTCCTCGCCATCCCAGAAGAAAAGGAGAATCGCCTCAAGCTCGCCCTCAAAATCTACGAGCACTGCTCGAAGCAACGGATCTCGCTCCCAACACCGACGCTCTTGAATGCCCGCACCAACTATAACCAGCTCTCGAGCTGTTTCAAGATTAACGTCGATGATGATCTCCGTGGCATCTACCACGCAGTTGAAAACATGGCCCAGATCTCCAAGTTCGGTGGGGGAGTCGGTGTGTATCTCGGTAACATCCGATCCCGAGGGAGTTCAATCCGTGGCGTGAAGGGCATGTCTGGTGGCGTGAACCCTTGGATCAAAGTCATCAATGACACCGCGGTTGCGGTGAATCAACTCGGTTCACGCTTGGGTGCTATCTCGGTCACCCTCGACATCTGGCACCTCGATATCTACGACTTCTTTGATCTCCAGACCGAGACCGGCGATATCCGTTCCAAGGCCTTTGATATTTTCCCAGCCGTCTCAATCCCCGATCTCTTCATGAAGCGCCTCCGCGAAGGTCGGGCCTGGACCCTCTTTGATCCGCATGAGGTCAAGAGTCTCTATGGCAAGTCGCTCCAAGACCACTTTGGGGAAGAGTTTGAGGCATTCTATGCTGAGCTCGAACGCGATGAGCGCCTGACCATGAAGAAAAGCGTCGACAGCAAAGAGCTCTTCAAGAAATTCTTGAAGGCCACGGTCGAGACCGGTATGCCCTATGTCTTCTTCCGTGATACCGTCAATCGCCTGAACCCCAACAAGCATGCCGGCAACATCTACTCGACTCAGCTCTGTACCGAAATCTGCCAGAACACCTCTGCTTCCAAGTTCGTGGAGGAAACTATTGAAGATGGTCAGATTGTCCTCCGCTACGATCCGGGCGACCTCGTCGTCTGCAACCTCGCCTCGATCAATGTCGCGACGGTCCACGAGCCGGCTGTGATTGCTGATACGTTCCCAGTCCTCATGCGCATCCTCGATAACGTCATCACGCTCAATTATTACCCAATCAAAGAAGCGGAGCGCACCTCCAAGCGCTATCGCTCAGTTGGTGTCGGCTACCTCGGTCTCGCTGAATACCTCGCTACCCGCAAAATTTCCTACGATAGTGAGGAGGCCCGAAATGAGACCGATCGCCTCTTTGAACGCTATGCCTACCACACCTACCGAGCCTCGGTGGATCTCGCCAAAGAGCGCGGTACCTACGAGCTCTATCCTGGGAGTGAGTACTCAAAGGGTATGCTCCTCGGTCGTGACCTCGCCTGGTACGAAACAAACACCCCGTTTGCTGAGGAATGGCGCACCCTCTTTGCTGATATGGCTGTTCATGGAGTCCGCTTTGCCTACCATACCGCCCCCGCTCCCAACACCTCTACGGCTGGTGTCGTCGGTACGACCGCTGCCCTCCTCCCGATCTACAAGCGCTATTTTGTCGAAACCAACCTCTCCGCTCCGACTATTCGTGTGGCCCCGAAACTCTCCAAAGAGAACTTTTGGTTCTACAAAGAATACATCCACATGGACATGGCTGATGTCATCAGTCTCATCGCGGTCGTGTACAAATGGGTGGATCAGTCTATCAGTTTCGAATGGATGATCGATCCAGCCCGGGTCAGCCCTGCGCAGCTCTATGGCTACTACCTCCTCGCCTGGGAGAAGGAAATCAAGACCGTCTACTATGTCCG
>CAZCNN010000012.1:6921-26105 GCA_964500505.1 uncultured Bdellovibrionales bacterium
ATGGCTACTACCTCCTCGCCTGGGAGAAGGAAATCAAGACCGTCTACTATGTCCGTAGTCTCTCTGGTGAAGTAAAAGATGGTTGCGTGAGCTGTAGCGGCTAGCGAGTGGAGCGAATGTAGAATACAGAATTTGGAATGTAGCCGGCTCACTTCCAAAGAATTACTCTTAGCCTACATTCAACATTCTAATTTCAAAATTCAAAGCCATATGACTGAAGCAGAAATTCTTGAGCGTAATCCACTCTTCAATCCCAAAGGGGACGACTTAGTCGAGCACCGCACCATCATCAAGGGTGCCACGACTGGCCTCTTCAACCTGAATGCCACCAAGTACCCCTGGGCCAAATCCCTCTACCAGGTCATGGTCGGCAACTTCTGGGTCCCAGAAAAGGTCTCTGGTCTCAAAGATGATGCCCGCATGTTTCACGCTGACTTGAGCCTAGAAGAGCAGAAGGCCTACAAGGGAATTCTCTCGTTCCTCATCTTTCTTGACTCGATTCAGACCGTCAACCTCCCGCACTTCTCCGACTACGTCACCTCACCCGAGGTAAACCTCATCCTCTCGATTCAGGCCTATCAGGAAGCGATCCACTCCCAGTCCTACGCCACTATCCTCGAGGCAGTGGTAGACAGCAAGGAGCGAGAAGAGATCTACTACTTCTGGCGCAGTGATAGTATCCTCCTTGAGCGCAACAAATACATCGGCCAAATCTATCAGGATTTTATCGATAGCCCCTCGGATAAGACCTTTTTCCGAGGCGTGGTCGCCAACTTCCTCCTCGAGTCCATCTACTTCTATAACGGCTTTGCCTTCTTCGATACCCTGGTTGACCGGATGAAGATGCTCGCGACCGGTCGCATGATCGCCTACATCCGCCGTGACGAGCTGACCCATGTCACCATCTTCTCGAACCTCATCCGCGAGATTAAGCGCGAATTCCCAGAGATCTACGATGAAGCGCTTGTGGTCGACATGATGAAAACAGCCGTAGAGCAGGAAATCGAGTGGAGCCGCCATATCCTCGGTGACCGTATCCCGGGTCTCAACGGTGACACGACCGAAGGCTACACCAAGTGGCTCGCCAACAAGCGGCTTGCGATGCTCAATATTGATCCTCTCTACCCAGAGGCCATCGACAATCCGTACAAGCACCTCGATCGTTTGCAGGATGTGAACAGCGACAAAGGCAATTTCTTTGAAACGACGGTCGTAAACTATACCCAGTCTTCGAGCATGAACGGTAGCTGGGACTTCTAACAAAAGAAGTTTCATAAGAAAACTCATCCCGGGAACCTCTCCTGGGATTTTTCTTTGACAAAATATGATATACTTTCTAGCAGATATCTTTTTTGCTATGAATATCAAAAAACAATTCGTCCTTTCGGTTGCATTCCTGTCGCTCCTGTCCTTTACTCTCGGGCTAGCGACGCCTGTTCAAGCCCAAGAACAAAAGCCCGGGCTACAGTACCAGCTCCTTGAAAAAATCCCTGGCACAGATGGCCTCGGGAGTGACCTCCCAGGGTACGTCAGTGCCATCTACAAGATGGCTCTCGTGATCGTCACCCTCTCCGCAGTCCTCATGCTCACCGTCGGTGGATTCATGTATCTCACCAGTGCCGGCAACACGGCATCCATCGGTACCGCCAAAGGTATTATCTACGACTCCCTTATTGGCCTTATCATTGCCCTTACGGCTTGGCTCGTCCTCTATATCATCAACCCGGATCTCGTTGAGATAAACCTGTCTCCGCTCTCGCCAGTGGCTCCGGTAGGGGGCAATGTAGGCGGAGCTCCAGGCGCCGTTGGTGCTCTCCCAACAGGAAGCGATGCCGAGTTAGCCACCAAGATACTTGCAAACCGTAAAATTACGCTTGCCAGCTCTGGAAGCTGTAAAACTTCTGGCGGCTTTGTCACGCCAAAATCAAATATGGAGAGTATTGCCGCCGGGAAAAGAGCCGATAAGTGTACTTCTGGTTGCAATGCCCAGTCTGTCGGTTGTTTGACTGAAGCAGTAAACATCAGCAACAAAATGATGGCTGCTATGCTCGCGGTATCAGAGACCTTTGCCTACACTGTTACCAGCATGAGTGGGGGGCCTCATTCCAATAGCTCCGCCCACTATCGCGGGGCAGCAATTGATATCGTTCCAGTTGGTCAGGCCCTTATGGATGCTTTTGTGAAGGCCGGTGCCTTCCCTGACAAGGGCGATCAATCATCTTCTATGTGTGAAGACAAGAAAGGGAAAAACGTTGGTTGTGGCTCCGGTAGTGGTGCAGACCACATCCACCTCGTTTTTCCCAACTAACGTTAGTAGCTCGTTATTCTGAAGTTTCGTATGGCCAAAAAGATTTTTTTCTTTTCTGTCACTCTCCTGGTGCTTGTTCTCATTTTTTTGGGTGCCTACAATCTCGTATTCAAAAATAATAAGAACAACCCTGTCGCTGATCCGAGCAAAAAGTCGTTTCTGAGCGAAGCAGAAGACAGCTTGTTCAGCAAGAGTGATGCCGCTGAAAACCCACTGAATGAACGAGTGCTCGGCGTCACCATGGGTGAAGACGGTATGCTCTATTACTACTCTCTCGATGACAAATCGCTCAAAAAGGCCACGAGTGAAGGAAAAAACAAGACAGTCCTCATGAGTAATCTCCCGGGCGATGCCACCCGAGTCCTCTGGTCGGCCAAGACGGACAAGGCCCTCCTATCACTCAAAAGTGCCAGCAGTACGCTCTGGTACTTTGTCCACCTCGGCAACAAGTCACTTGTGCCACTCAAGCCCGAAATAGGCCGTCTCGCTTGGGACAATTTTGGTGAACGGACCTTTTATCAGTATACCGACCCCGCCACCAAAGTACGTTCTCTCAATGTTTCCGATCCCGATGGCAAAAACTGGAAAAAGCTAGCCGACCTCGGTACCAATGACTTTTTTCTCTCGGCTGTACCTGAAAGCAGTCTTGTCTCTTTCTGGAATCGACCAGACATTAGTACACCATCGACCTTTGAAATGGTCGGGATCTCCGGTGAAGCGCGCAAAGCCCTCGTCAATGGCGGAGTATTTGGTGGCGACTATCTCTGGTCGCCCAATGGTGAACGAGCGGTAGCCAGTGGCAATGACACTGAGACCGGCCAAGGATTCACGCTCCGCATTATCGATCGCTCGGGGGGAAGTAAACCTCTCGCCATCCCAACCCTCATCTCCAAAGTAACGTGGTCAAAAGACAACCGCACCCTCTACTATGCCCTCCCCGGATCGCTCCCGAGTGATACTCTCCTTCCCAATGATTATTTCCAAAAGTCACTCCACAGTAAAGATACTTTTTGGAAAATTGACCTCAACACCGGCAAGAAAAGTCGCTTGGTTGAACTCAAAGAATCAACGCAATCACTTGATGCGACCGATCTTTTCCTCTCAAGCGAAGAGGACACTCTCTACTTTACAGACCGAGCGTCAGAAAAACTCTATCGCCTAGAGCTCTAGTTAGCGGCAAGTGGATATCTATGCGAGCTCCCTCGGGAGCTCTTTTTGTACGGCGAGGGCGCTCAGGGTCACCATAAAAAAGAAGAGGTAGGCGAGATCTCCCTTAAAAAAGGGCGTATCTACCAATCCCATCACCAAAAAGATACACCAGTACGTCATCATCCCGGTAATCATGGCACTTTTTGTCCGCTCCTTCGAAAGGAGCCAGAGCGTCCGTCCCACGAGGAGCGTGAAGCCAAAAAGGCCCAGTGGGCCTGTCGCAAAAAACATCGCCAGAGCCACGTTGTGGGGTTCGGGCACTGACCACTCCAAATATGGTGAAAAAAACTGTTGGTAGTCCAAATACAGCTCCTGGAAGCGTCCTACGCCGATACCGAACGGATGGTCTAGTGCTATACGGAACGCCGCCTGCCAAATCATTTCTCGTGACGACCAGGAGGAACGAGGGTCCTCAGTAAAGAGCGCTTGCCACTTCTCACTCCCATACTCAGAAGCCATGAACATCCCGAGCACAAAGAGAATGCCGAGGACGGTCCCGCCCCTCCGCCATGAGTACTCTCGTTGCCACAGACCGTATGCGAGTAATCCCAAACAAACCGCCAGTATCACCCCATAGGAACGCGTGAGAAGTAGCGTCACTGCAAGGATAACGGGCGAGAGCGCCAGGCCCATCCGGGAGAATTTCGTCCACCTGGCTGCGTCATCCAAAAGTATCAGGGGGAGCGCCAGGCCAGTAGCCATAAGAAAGGCGAGGAAGTTGGGCGATGCATAAGGGCCTGCGAGACGCCCATCGTACGTGACTCTACCCAGCCAGTAGGACACGAGACTTTGCAGGGCCGTAAACGTCAGTACAACGAGGAGTACCCTGACGAGGATACGCTGCCTCTCCCGATTCTGGCATTCAGAAAAAATGAGGAGATTATAAAGAGTAGGAAAGAAAAACCATGACTTGAGCATCCCTAGCCCCGAAAGCGTAAAGGGGTGAGTGAAAAGTGTCACGGTCGCCCCCACGAGGAAAAGTACACCCCCAAGAAGAATGACCTTGTCCACAGTCGGGAATATGAATCTCTCTCTACGATCAAGCCACCAACAAGCAAGGGCACCCAGAACCGCAATTTCGGGATAGTACCAGGGGAGACCAAGGAAAACGACTTTGTGTGCCGCGACAGGTAGAGATACCAGTACGAGTACCAGACACCAAAATGTCGCCTTATTCATTGGAGGTATCATCATATCGGTATGATACACCGAGTGCTATGAGAAAGAGAAGCAAGGGGAGAATATGGACCGAAAAGAGGGGTGATTCAAAGAGGGCATGCACAAGAAAAACAACGAGGGAAGTACTCATGGCCAGCGCGAGCGAGTCACGATGAGTGAGAAACATCCGGGCTAGACGTAAGAGAGGAATAAAAAGGAGGACGAGAAACAGCTCGAGGCCAATGAGCCCAAGCTCGAGAGCCATATCAAGGTACTGATTGTGTGCGTAGATTGGCTCACGATATTCTGCTCCCGGCTTGACCCGGAGTGGATAGTTGCCGAGGCCGAGGCCCAAGAGTGGCTTTTCGGCAATAAGGACGGCCGACTCTCGCCACAATCGGATACGCTCTTGATTAGAGCCATCGCTCTCTGAGAAGCTCGAAAGGAGACGCGCGCCAACGGGCGAAAGGAGGAGGGTACCGACAAGCAGCAGTAGGACCAAAAGTTGTTTGAGGTGCTTGGTAGTAAACCCAAAATGACCCGAGAGGAGAAGAATCCACAGCCCACCACCAATGAGTCCCACATAGCCACCCCGAGAGAACGTCAGCAGATCAGCCATCAAAAGAATCACAAATGCCAGGAGGAAGCGGGGGCTTCTCTTTTCATCAGACCAGTAAAGACCGAGGGCGAGTGATGCCGTCATGCCGGTGAAAAAGGAAAATATGTGCGGATCCGGCAAGAAGCCAGAAGCACGAAGTACCGTTACACCTGAAATATTGACAAGGAGACTTGAGTGGGCGATGACGGCCTCTCCAAATGCCCCTCCCAAAAACCAAGGCAGTATGTCCGAAAGATACGACACCATCTGTTCCACTCCAAAAACAAACTGCGCCAAAAAAATACTGATGGCGATGATGCCCATGGCCGTCGCGCCAAAGACCAGTGCCTCGACCAGTCTACGCGCCAGTTTCTTGTGTGTCCGTATTGCGTCTGAAAGGACAAAAAAGAACGGCAAGAACGAGAGAAGAAAGGCCCCTTTCCGATACGTAAAAACTTCGTTCTCAGACCAAAGAACGGATCCTAAGGCGAGGAAAAGGAGCGAAAGAAGTGCAGAGGCGACCAGTCCTCCAGTAAACATGAGCCTTCGCTGGTACAAGCCAGAAGCGAGCCACAGCAGAAATATTCCTCCTGTCACTATCCGGATGAGTGCGAGGTCAATTCCTGGCGCGGGGGAGAGGGCCCACTGAAAAGGAAGAAGGAGGAAATACACAACGAGAAGCTGTTTCATAGGAAAGGAGCAATAATCCGATGGACGAGATGAAGAACGAATGTTTCCCATTTCGGTCGATAGGTTTGAAAATACCGGCGCTGTGAATCATAGTAATGCCCCTTTTGGTGTCTGCGCGAGAGAAAACTCTTTCCACCGACGTGGACCAGCCTTGCTGACATCCGTTTGAGCTTGCTCCCCATCTCTTTGGCCCGTAGACACAAATCGACATCCTCAAAATAGAGGAAATAGCCCGCATCAAAGCCCTGGAGCGAGAGGAATCGTTCTCGCGTGAGAAAGAGAGCTGCTCCACTCATCCAATCGAGTTCCTTCCCTCGCCATCGTCGCCCGCTATGTATCTCCACAATTCGCCTGAGGCTCGGGGCTGACCCAAAACTATTGGCTTCTTCCTCCCCCCTAGGCGTTACCAAAGTAGGGGCACAGAGGAGAGCAGGGTCTCGTTCGAGCAACTCTTGCACGACTCTCAAGAACGACTCCTCAAAGCGCACGTCTGGGTTGAGGATGCCTACAATGGCACCTCTCGCCTCGGCTACTCCCAGATTGACCCCAGCCCCAAAGCCATCGTTTTGTGGTGGGGTAAGCACACGAAAAGCACACTGCTTGGCGAGAGCCTGGAGGGATTTTTCTTCTTCGTGGTCATTATTCACCACGATAATCTCATAAGAGACCGCCTCCTTTTCATGGGCAAACAGGCTTTCTAGGGCAAGCGCAAGCTCCCACACGCTACGGTAGTTGACGAAAATGAGGGAAATGGTCGGTAAAACGGTCATGGGAAAATTGATTGTAGGCACGACGGACAGAACGGGATCCCTGCCTCCCAAGGAGGATATCGAGGCAATTTTTAGCTTTCCGTATTGTAACATAAGCCCCCAGATAGACTCTTTGCCACCAAGACCCATGTTTGTAAAAAAAATGTAGACCAGAAAGCACGAGATAGTACAACTTGGTATCGCTCTGGCGACTCAATTCCCGGTGCTTTACAGTGGCTCCCGGGACCACCAGCAACCGAAAGCCCGCTTTTTTGGCACGGAGAGAGTAGTCAGCATCCTCATAGTACAGAAAGAAACGTTCATCGAGGTAGCCGATAGCTTCAACCACCTCATTTTTGATAAGGAGAGCGCACCCGGTTAAGTATTCGCTCTCATAAGCCGTTGTTCGTCGCTCAACTTCGGTGGAAGCGATATGAGTCGCGCGCATACGGGGATACGAGATGATACCCTTCTCAAACCACGGTGTGTTATGCTCATCGACAATAATAGGAGAGAGGAGACCGCTCTTTCCCTCCTGTCCGATCTTGACCAGTCGCGCGAGACACTCAGGCATTACTTCTGCATCATTATTCAGGAGCCAGACCATCTGAGCTCCTTGGGCAAGAGCCTCTCGAATACCCCGATTCATGCCGGCCGCAAAGCCAAGATTCCTTTCGTTTTTAATATACGCATATTCTGGAAACTGCACCTTGGCCTGATCGAACGAATCATCTGTAGAATGATTGTCAACGACCAGAACAAAGAAGCTGGCATAGCTCTGTGCTCGAAGCGACCAGAGACAGGCTGAGAGGCAAGATGCTCCGTTGTAGTTTAAAACAACAATACCAACCTTGGGTGGTGTCATATCCATAAGTGAGTGCGGCGAGAAACAACTACGGGACCAGGGTTTCGATGCGTTCAGTAGAAGAGAGGGGGGTCTTGGCTTCTTTTTTGGAACAAACTCGTTATTTCCTCCGGGGTTATAGCACGTGTAGCCCACAGAAGAATCACGTACACCAAAACGCCGGCGAGGCCAGAAAGGAGGAATGAGTAAGGTTCTAGGAGGAAAAGAATAGCTGCCATCACCACACCAGAAAGAAGAATCTTTTTGATGCTCTCAAACGATGGGCGATACTTGATATATCGTGCAACCAAGAATCCAGTGAGGAGGACCACAAAGGCTTCAGTGGCGAGCGAGACAAAAGCAGAGCCCATATAAGAATACCGGGGGATCAAGAACAAGTTGAGGGCGATATTGAATACCGCTGCATAGATAAGTGTCTGCATGAGCTTTTTCTGGGCGTTCCCCACCACCAAGAGCATGTTGAAGTAACTCCCAAAAAAAATAAAGCCAAGTGCAAAGATGAGGACCCGCAACACGGGGACCGACTCTTGAAAGCCATCTCCTGAGACTATATTGATGATATCTGGAGCCAAAAACCAAGTACCCACGACAATCGGTACAATAATAATAGAGAACACCTTGAATGTTTTATTAGCAATCTCCTCGAAATGCGGTCGATGAGTAAAGATAAACCGTGAAAGGAGCGGGAGAATCAGTCCAGAGAGCATCGCAGGAAAAAAAATGAGATTCTCCATGATTTTGTAGGCCACATTGTAGATGCCAACGTGGGCATTCGACTGGAGCACCGAGAGGAGGATTGTGTCCATTTTGAAGTAGGCAAAGGTAATCATAGCCGTGACACCCATCGGGAAGGAATGGCGGAGAAATTCCTTCCAAAAAGCAAAGTCAAACTGGAGCCGGAATGTAGCATAGCGGCGACTAAAAATGAACGCTGTGATCGCATTAAATGAGAGCGAAACAATGAGCGTACAGGCGATCGGAAGAAAACCCCAGTCTTGTTTGATAACCAAGACGATGAGACTAACCTGAAGTACTTTTCCCAAAAACTCAATCATGGCCACCTTGTCCATGGCGATGTGCTTCTGAAAAATACCATTCAAGACAAAAGAGAGGGTGGAAAAGACCGTAGCGAGAGCCGCGATAAAGATACCGATTTCAACATCGAGTGAATACCCGAAGAGAAGCACCACGAGCGGCGCAAGGAAGAGAAGTGCGAGCGACGCCGTAAGGCGGAGAGCGATGACGTTGCCGAGAATTTTACCCTCGTTCGCTCCCTCACGTGAGATTTCTCGAGCCGTGACCGAACCGAGTCCTAGGTCAGCAATAGCTGAAAAAAAAGCGAAAAAAGCCAGAATGGTAGCATATTTACCAAAACCATCCTGTCCGAGGTACTCGGTCATGAGTCGGATGGAGAGAAGCGAGAGGGCTACCGTCGAAAACACCTTGAGAAAGGAGTTGAGTACCACGTTATAGGCAATTTTTCTGGCAATCACCATAAAACCTCAGTCAATTGACATTGAGAGCTATTCGCTCACGATGGGCTTTGGTCGGACCATAACCTTGCGTTCTTCGCCACTCCCGACGCTTTCAGTGATGACACTCTCATTGGCTGAGAGATATGCATGCACAATCTTGCGCTCGTAGGGGAGCATCGGCCGGAGGGCGACCGAGATATTGTTCTGGAGGGCTTCATCGAGGGCCTGTTTGGCTTCCTTCTCAAGGAGTTGCTTCTTTTCGGTAAAATACTGATTTATATCTACCACAATATCTAGTCGTTCACCCACTTGCTTACGGGCGATAATACGGACGAGATGTTGGAGAGCAGCCAAATTCATCCCATATTGACCAATGAGAAAGTTCTGTCCTTCCTCGATGGTAACAGCACAATAGTACCGCCCCTCCGTCTCATTGGCGTCAATTGAGATATCGGACGGTACAAAGCCTAATTTATTAAGCACTTCTTCGAGTATACCTCGGAGGGCAACGCTTTTTTCAGTAGTCATAGAGGAAATCTGTTACGCCTGTTTAGTCTTGAAAATCACCATTTGCTGGAAAATCATGAAGAGAGTGGAGAAAAGCCAGTAAAGCGCGAGCGCTGCCGGAAAGGTGACTCCAATAAAAAAGGTAATCCCAGGGCCGAGGTAGAGCATCTGCTTGTTCATAATCTCAGCAAAATCTGGTTCGTCCGTCGTAGCTTTTGCTGTGGCTTCCTTCTTTTGGCTCTGGAAAAGCATTTTTACCTGGACGTATTGGGCAATAGCCGAGAGAAACGCGAGCACATAATTCGGCTTAGTGAGGTCAAGAAAGTGGAGGAAGATGTGATTCACTATACCAGGATTCTGGATAAAGGTGTATAAGTCGCTTTCTTTGATCGCAAACCCAGCGTTTGTTATGCTCACAATCACCTGATAGATAGCAATAAGGACAATGAGCTGGACAATAAGGGGAAGGCATCCGCCGAGCGGGTTCGTCTTGTGCTCTTTGTAAAGCGCCATCATGGCCTTAGTTTGCTCCTCTTTGTTGTCTTTATACTTCTTTTGGATCTCTTTGAGCTTGGGCTGGAGTTCCTGCATCTTCTTTTGCGACTCAATCTGCTTCCTAGAGAGGGGGATAAAGAGCGTCTTAATGAAGAGCGTGGTCAAAATAATCGCAATACCAAAATCATGCCCCGGTACGACATTATAGAAAAATACCAGGATATTGTAGACCGGCTGGTAAATGAGACTATGAAACAACTCTCCCATAATGGATGCGGGTAAAAAAACTTAAGCGCCTATGTATTCTACAACGTTTTGAACCACCCTGGCAAAGGGCCGAAAATCGCGAGAAAGTGGCTTTTTTGTGGTAAAAAAAACGATGTCGTACCCTTGAGAGCGAATCTCTTGAGAAAACTGCGTTTCGCAGGCTCCGGAAATGACCCGGCGCAGGCGGTTTCGAGTGGCGGCCTTCTCCAAATGCTTCTTGCTGAGAGAAAAGCCCACGCGAATATGCTTCTGTGAACTCCTAGCGATCTTACAGCCAACAAAGCCAAAAAAAAGGGGCTTTCCCGTACGGAAGACCCTTTCAAAATCGTCTTTTGTTCTGAGACGCCAGCTCTTTGGGAACATACTCTATGTGAAAGGAGGTTCTACCTTGCCGACTGAAACCAGATTTAGGCCGTAGTAAGCCGTTTTCGGCCCTGGCGACGCCGTCGCGTAATAACCGCCTGACCGCCCTTGGTGTTCATCCGCTTAAGGAAACCATGGCGTCGGGAGCGTTTTCGGCTTTTCGGCTGGTATGTTTTCTTTGACATACTCAAGGAAAGATTAGTCTTAGTGGAAACGTTTGTCCAGTGTACCAGAAAAGCAAACAAAGTCAAGCGTAGCTCACTAGAGCCTATCCTCATCATCCCCCCCTGACCCCTACGCCTCGTATATTTTACTAAAATCACGCCATTTTTGACTTATCCACCTGTTGTCCACTCTTTCCCTTTCAGACGGCCCTCGCCTCACTCCCAACCCCATGTTATAATGGCTTTCACTCGAGTAAAGATAACATCTGGAGCCTGCGACCCAGGAGTTTTGGCTCATGTTTGAACACACTGTTGATAACTCCTCCCTATGACTAACGAAGAACTCTGGAAGGCTGTCTTGGGACAGATTGAACTCACCATTTCAAAGGCAAATTTTGTTACCTGGTTCAAGAATACCAGCATCAATGATACTACTGACGGAGTGGTAACCATCGGTGTCCCCAATGGTTTTGCCAAAGAGTGGCTTGAAAACAAGTATAATCTCTACATCTTGAAGGCCTTGAAGGAGCTCGACCCCCAAATTCGGGAGATTCGTTGTACTTTGTCTCCTGAAAAGGCGATTCCTATTGCCACGAGCTCGGCTAAAAACATCGATGCCATCAAAGCCCCTGGAGCCCATCCCGGTTTTGTGCGGAAAAAAATCATTGAACAGCCATCTTTTGGCTCTACTCCTCATACTACCCCGGTTTTTCATGAAACAAATTTAAACAGTCGCTACACATTTGAGAACTTCATTGTAGCTGAAAATAATGAGCTCGCCCGGGCTGCCTGCTATGCGGTCTCCCAAAACCTGGGTATGGCCTATAACCCGCTCTTTATCTATGGGGGGGTTGGCCTGGGCAAAACCCATCTCCTTCAGTCTATTGGCAATGAAGTAATCCAAAATGCCCCAGAAAAGCGCATAAAATACATCACCTCCGAGCGTTTCACTACTGAACTTGTTGATGCCATCAAGAATCAAAAAATCGACAAATTCAAGGAATACTACCAACAAATGGATCTCCTCATTATTGACGATGTCCAATTTCTCTCTGGCCGAGAAAAGACTCAAAATGAGTTTTTCCATATTTTCAATGCGCTTTACCAGATAAATAAGCAGATTGTTATTTCGAGTGACCGCCCGCCCAAAGCTATCCCAACACTCGAAGACCGACTTCGTTCACGCTTCGAGGGCGGGATGATTACTGATATAAGCAGACCAACACTCGAGACCCGCATCGCTATCCTTGAATCCAAGCTTGGCGAGAAGGGAATCACGCTTGATCCTGCCTCAGTCAGATTCATTGCGGAAAACGCCTCACAGAACATTCGTGAGCTGGAAGGTGCCCTCAACCGAGTCGTCGCCTACTCCGAATTTCACAAGATAGCCCCTACACTTGAGAATACCCAGAAAATTCTGGCTGAATTGATTGAAAACAACAAAAAAAATCTCCAGACGGAAGATATCTTTACGGCTATTTGTAATTTTTATACTGTCGCCCGGGAAGATCTCATTAAAAAAGGCCGTAAAAAAGAGGTTTCCCACCCTCGTCAGGTCATGATGTATCTCCTACGACAAGAACTCGGTATGCCATTTTCTACGATTGGTGAACTCTTGGGTGGGAGGGACCACACCACTGCCCTTCACGCCTTTGAAAAAATAGACACCAAAAAGGACACCGACACGCGACTCAAGGAGGAGCTCAACACTCTCAAAGAGACCCTCTACTACGCCTCCTGAGCTGTATAACTCTGTATAAACCCCAAAAACACCTGTACAAACCCTGGATAACCAATCAGCCTCTCGTGCACAAAACAAATATTCATCCCACTTTTCTTCAGCTCAAGAAAAAGTCCCGGACTTTTCCCCGACAAGAGCTGGATTCAAAAGTATAAGTAATCCTTTCTTTAAAGCCATCAATCAACTTATCCAGATATTCACACCCCTAATGATAATAAAGAAGTCTTAAATATATAAAAAAGAAGATTACTTTTTAACCCACACCTATGCATATCACCTGTACTCAAGAAAACATCGCCCGTGCCCTCTCTTACCTAGAAAGAGTTGCGGGGAAGCAGTCGACGCTCCCTATCCTCAGTAATTTTCTCCTGGAAACAGAAAAAGGGAGACTCAAGATTTCAGCGACGAACCTTGAAATCGGTATTGTGGCTGTTATTGGGGCGAAGATAGAAAGTGAAGGAAGAATTGCTGTTCCTGCCAAGATTCTAACGAATTTTATTAATAACCTCCCGAGCGGAGATGTGATTGAGCTCAGTGTAAAGGATCAGCACCTCCTCGTGGTGAGTACAGCGTATCAGATTCGTATCAAAGGCATGGATGCCAAGGATTATCCGATTATCCCTCAGTATAAAAAGGAGTATCAGTACAGTTTTCCTGCTCAGAAGCTCAAAAATGCCCTCTCACGGCTTTTGTTCTGTGTGAGCTTGAATGAGGCTCGACTTGAGCTCACCGGCGTGTGTCTGTCAATTTCTGAGGATAATCTCCGTTTGGCCGCGACGGATAGTTTTCGTTTGGCAGAAGAAGTAATCGCCTTCCATGAAAAGCCCGACTTTTCGGAGGTCTTTGATCAGGAGCACCCACTTATTATTCCCAACGGGGTACTCCATGAGGTACTTCGCGTTATTACGCCTGAGAGCGAGGGTATTCGGATGGCGCTTGAGGAGAATCAGGTATTTTTTGAAGTAGATGGAGTAGAGATAACCTCTCGGGTCATCAATGGGAAATATCCGGATTATCAGCAGATTATTCCAAGGGAGTTTTCGTTGGAGGTTGTTTTTGAGCGATCTCTCCTCCTTCGAGCCATCAAAATTGCTGGTTCATTGTCTTCTTATACGAGTGGAGAAATAGCCCTCGTTTTTGATCCAGAACAAAAGACCTGTACATTTCTTTCGCGCTCCCAGGAAGTAGGGGAGAATCAGACGGTAGTACCTGTGGAGTATCAAAAAGGAAGTTCGGCCCTCACTCTCCTCTTTAATCCACGCTATGTTCTCGAGGGTATCAATGCTTTTTCGAGTGAAAAAGTGCTATTTTCGGCCAATACAGAGACTACGCCTGCCGCTCTCCGGATGGTACTTGAAAATAGTGGAATAGACAGAGAATATCTCTATCTGATGATGCCGATTCGAAAATAGCTGGTTTCTTCTTGTTTGGTATAAGTTGTATGCGCAATATCAGGGACCTCCTGCCAAAAAGACAGCATATCAAGGCGCCAGTACTCCTGGATGAAAAAACTATCTTTTACATCGCCAAAAAAGTGCTCGTAGAAGAGTACGGCATTCGGGGTGGGGAAAATATCATTCCCTCACTCTACCAAGACAAAAAGCTGTTCCTTTCATCAAGGAGCTCGCTTTGGGGGAATGAGGTGTGGCTGGAGAAGGAACGCCTACGTGACAAGATGAATACCTGGCTTGGGACTGAGGGTATTCTTGAAATCAAAGTGGATCGGGGCTAAAGAATGAGAGCCTAGTAGTTTACCTCTACGTTTTTGCTATCACTGGCTTCATTGCCATTTTCATCCTTGAGTTTCACTTCAACCTTGATGGTGGAGTGATTTTTGCTATCAGGGATAGAATAGTTGATTGAGTAGGGTTTGTCTCCAGTTGAGCCAACCTCACTCCCATCGACAGAGTAGGTCACTTTATCGACTCCATAAGGAGCGTCGGTGCTCACACTGAGTGAGATCGATGAAGAATCGGTACTGCCAGGAATAGAGAGGCTTACCTTTGGCTTGTAGTCACTAAAGTCGCTTTCTTTACACTCGTCTTCGGGGGCATCATCCACAACAATACCTTTTTGCTTTTCATACCAGTTTTCTACCCCTTTTTCCCAGTTTTTGTACTGGGCATCACGGTCTGGCTTATCTGGTACTGGCCCTCGGGGGTCATCGCGACTGACATAGTGGAGGATATCGTGGTCACTGACAAAATCCTTTTTGTCGGTATCTTTATCACGACAATACTTGTTGGCAAGACAGTACTCATTCTTTTTGCCAGGGATTTTGCATACTTTGAGGTCCTCTTCCATTTCGAGCTTGCCAGCCAGCATTGGTTTGTTGGTTTTGCCCTCACCATCACCAATTTCATCATCAGGATTGTATTTGGGAAATTCTTCAATCGGATAGTTCACAAGGGCCTTGTCGAGAAAGGCCCGAAAGATAGGAGCGGCCACGTTTACTCCATCGGCCCCCTCTACCATGGCACTATTGTCGTTGTTTCCAGCCCAGACGCCTACGGCCAGTGACGGGGTATACCCTACGGTCCAACCATCACGAAACTCGTTCGTCGTACCGGTTTTGGCTACTACCTGGCGATTATCAAAACGGAGGGGATTGCTCTCACCAAAGACCCAAGCTCGGTTTTCATTGTTTGAGAGCACCGAGTCGAGCATAGCCACATATTTTTCCTCGACGACGCGTTCGCCAGGATTGCTCTTGAATTCTTCGAGGACCTCACCTTTGGCACTTTCAATGCGGAGGATGGCAGTTTTTTCGTGTTTGATGCCACCAGTCGCGAGTGTCCCATAGGAGGCGACATGTTCGAGGAGTTTCACTTCGCCACCACCGAGTACGAGTGAGAGACCGACTCGGGATGGATCATTGAGACCACTAATCCCGAGGCTTTTGGCCAATTTAACCGCATCATTCACTCCGACCAAATAGAGAGTTTTGACGGCGGGGACGTTCAGCGAACCGCCGAGAGACTTGGCCATTGAGAGGGGGCCATGGAACTTACCATCGTAGTTGTTCGGCTGATAACTCTTGCCTTCGGCCGTCTCAAACTGGGTCTCCACATCATAGAGCATGGTTTCTGGGAGATAACCCTTGGTAAAAGCAGTGAGGTAGACATAGGGCTTGAATGAAGAGCCTGGCTGTCGGTCACGGATAGCCACGTTCACATTGCCATCGATACTGGTATCAAAGTAGTCCTTGGAGCCCACCATAGAGAGAATCTGGCCATTCTTGGGGTCGATAGCGACGAGGGCCGCGTTTGAGGCCTTCCATTTTTTGTTCTTCTCAGCCTGTTCCCGCACCGCCTGCTCGGCTATCTGCTGCTTATCCCAATCAAGCGTGGTGATGACCTTGAGTCCACCCTGTTCTACGGCCTGGTCGCCATACTTCTCTTGCAGATAGTCCTTGATATACATGACAAAGTGAGGGGCAGCGATGATGTCCTTTTGGGGGACAATCTTATCAAGCGTTGGTGTTTCGATGGCCGCGTTTGATTGCTCCTCGGTGATATAGCCGAGCCGCGCCATGGTGCGAAGAGTGAAATTCTTCCGTCCAATGAGAGCGTCACGGTGTGACCCATAAGGAGAGTAGTAGGCGGTAGCCTGAGGGAGAGCTGCGATCAGGGCCGCTTCGTCGAGCGAGAGCTCGCGAGCCGGTTTGCCGAAAAAGGTTTGAGCGGCCGCTTCGATACCGTAGGCGTTGGAACCATACGGGATTTCATTCAAGTACATGGCCAAAATCTCATCCTTGGAGAATTTGGTCTCCATTTCAAGCGAGAGGATAACCTCCTTTACTTTGCGCGTGAGGGTCTTTTCATTGGTGAGGAGGGAGTTTTTGACAAATTGCTGGGTGATGGTTGATCCTCCCTGGGCCCGATCAAGCGTAATGATGTCCTTCAGGATAGAGCGGGCAATCGAGGTGAGTTTGATGCCGTGGTGGCTGTAAAAATCCTGGTCTTCGAGACTGATGGTGGCGTACTTAACCACGTCCGGCATGTCTGAAAAGGGGATAACAGTGCGCTTTTCTTCGCCGTGCACCTCGTAGAGGAGGTGGGTGCCAGTCCGGTCAAAAATCTTGGTGGATTCGACGATGATACGGTTACCGACATCTCCAGGGTTCGGGAGGTCTTTGGCGATATAGGCGAAGATAGAACCAACCACGACAAACCCAAGGAGGGTGAGGGCCATCCCAATGCGGAAGAGGATACGCCACACCTTGCTTTTTGGCTTTTCCAAGCCTGGAACTTGACGTCGTTTGCGAAAGAAAGTCATAGGAAAATATAAAGAGGTATCTCTATTGTATACCACAAAAAAGCGAAAAAGAGAAGCTTATAGCTCCAGAGATTATTTAACAAAAAGGAGGTACTTTAGAGGAGTGTTCTTTTTTCAAGAGAATCAATGAAGTTTTTACAGAATTTCTTTCGATTTTCTCCGGTGATGGCACCCTTGAAGCCTATCTGATCGTTAATTTCGAAAATATAAGGTGTGCCATCCTGATCAATTCCAAAATCTATTGAATAAAATGGGGAGGAAAAAGTAGCGTCGATGAGAGGATGGACTTTGCTGACGATGGAGCGAAGAGCTAGGGGGGCGGATTCATATGGGAATTCAAAGCACTGCCCACCCTGGCTGATATTGGCTCGGAGTTCACCAGGCTTCGGTGATCGTGCCTGGAGGAGAATAGGAGATCCATCCACTATGATGATTCGAAGATCATGGTGGCCAGAAATAATACCTGGCACACCGCTACTGGTGTCAACAAATTTTTGAAGAATATATTTTTTGTTTGGCGTCAGTAGATGAACGGTAATATTTTTTGCTTCTGTGATTACAACTCCTTTTCCTCCAAATCCGTCTACTGGTTTAAATACAGCCATTTCTTCTGGACGAAAGGAAGCGATAGCAGATTCAAAATCTTTCTTAGAAGTGAGAGTAAAGGTCTTTGGCATGAATTCTTTCAGGAGCTCGTAGGTGCGGTCTTTGTTATTGGCGAGACTTTTGAAAGCCAGTGAGTTGAGTGTTTTTGAATCGATGTCCTGTGTCGGAAAATCCTTTTTGGGGCTACGATCAAAAATGGCATCAAAAAAAACTCTTTCTTCTCGCAGCTCAAATTGCTCTCCAGTAAAAAAGAGGACATTCTCAAATTCCATGCCGCCATGATGGATGGCGGGCTTTACTCCCAAGTACATGTCGAATCCGCGAGATCTGCCTTCTTGAAAAAGAGCCCAGTATATTTCCCGACGATCAGGCATGTGAGCGTAGGGGTCAGCGGCTACTTCTTTTTTGGTGAAGTAGATGAGGATTTTCTTACGTGGCATAGATAATTGAAAAGAGAAACGATTTCAGTGGATTGAGGATCTTCCGGTGTAAATCCTGGAGAACGATTTACCTCAAAGAGGTACATTTTTTTGTCTTGAGACGAAACGACGATATCTACCCCCGCCACCTCGATGTGTAAGACTTTTGCCGCTTCAAGAGCTAAGTCTCTCAGGGGAGGTGAAATCTTATTCGGATCGGAGTAGACTTCCCTCCCCCCGAGACTGGCGTTGTTGCGGAAGTCTTCGGTGTTTTGTCGAGTGCGCTCTTCGAGGGCACCGACAATAGTGCCAGTTATGAAGACGCGAAAATCAGATTGATTGGGAATAAATTCCTGTAGGATAAGTTTTTCACGGTCGCTATGGTCAAGGAGCGCGAGGAGTTCATCGCGGTTTCGTACCAGGAAAACCCCCTTGCCCTGGCGAGAGATGATTTTCTTGGCCACGATGGGGAAATGGAGAAACTCTTCAGCACGGAGCAACTTTTCTTTGTTGTATGAGGGTGAAAAATAGGTTTTTGGAACAGGGAGTCCACTTTCTGCCAGTACAAACGTCTGGGCTAGTTTTCCATTGATGGATCCAAAAACATGATGCGTATCCACGAAGGGGATATCTCTTTTTTGAAGATAGCGTGCGATTAAAGTAGCAATGGGTTGATATTTTCCAGCGCGTTTGATATAGACACTGTCAAAGTCAGTAAGAAGTTTTTTTTCGCAAAAAACACGGATATCATTCTCAGCAATAAAGAATTCCATGGACTGAAAATTTCCAAGCTCATACGTAAAAGCATTTTCTCCCATGAGGTCAAGGAGCGGATTGATGCTTTTAAGATCAGCAACCATTTTTTTGGTTGGACGGTCCGTGAGGATGAGCATAGCGTTATTTATTCACATCAATCAAAAATCTTGTGAGATTCTTTCTGCCGATGATGACCGAATATTTGAGATCAGAGCGATCAATGACGGAAACTTTAGCGGAGATAACTACACTGTCGAGAGAGAGGTCGAGACGGATCATGGGCCGGTATGATGTCCCGTGAGATGACTTGGTGAGGGAAGTATCTGCAAGATCTGGTACATTAGCAAACAGTTGTTCGCGTTCTTGCTCTGTATACTCAGTAAGAATGTTTTTCCCTGCTATTCTCTCTTCGAAAATTGTGAGAGTCTCTTCAAACCCAAGTTGTTTCGCGAGTTCAGTATCAATTGACGTCGAGTCAGCTCCGGTGTCGATTTTGGCTTCGACCTCGATTTCTTTACCGTCTTTGCCGATGAGTT
>CAZCNN010000013.1:0-21597 GCA_964500505.1 uncultured Bdellovibrionales bacterium
TCTTCGTAGGCCTTGAATTTCATGATGGAAACCTTGAGGGTTTCGGCTTGATTGCCACCATTTTTCACTTTGAGGTCAGTACTGACACTGGTACCAGGATCTCCAGTGAGGCTAATCGGGAGTGGTGAAGTAACAAGACGGAGGCCATCATCAGGGGTGGTTTGGGCAGAGGTGGGGAGAGCCAAAAACAAAAGTAACAAACCACTAAAAAGTGATGTCGGGAGTGAAAATCGAAGGAGTGATTTCATACGGTTATGGCTATTATAGCGCATTTCTTCCTGCTCTGCCTAGTCATACAAAAACCCCCTTCTCTCGAAGGGGGCCTATCTTTTCTTGTGGAGAAACTCACGCTCTAGAAACGACCAGCCGCGACAATGGTGAGGGTATCAGTATAGTCAGTAGCAGCTGCCTGAACCGCTGTAATCTTGGCTCGTTCAATGAGGGTCAAGACATCACCATCAGTGGTACCACTCGAAGCGGCAATCGGTTGAAAAGTGGTGGAAAGAGTACCTCCCGAGGTAGAGTTTGACCCGGCATATTCAGCCCCGTAGTTTGAGGCCTGGGTTACCGTACCAGTACCCGTGCCACTGTCTGTCGTAATATCGACATCGAGGACATAGCCCGTGGTAGAGGCGAGGTCGGTCGGGGAGTTGTCAACAGACCCCGCGGTAGCGATACTCGCTCCCGTACCAGCTGAGTTTAAGGCAGCGTTCGCACTTTTGACCCAGGCGACCCAACCTGAAGCCGCGTTCGTGGAAATCGTAACGGTTCGCCCAGAAGTTGAAGCTGTAGTGGTTGAAAGATTCCCGGAGAAGGTGTCGGTATTACCGGAGAGAGCAAAGCTAAAGGTGGCTGGGACCGTGGCGGTCACCACAATCTGATCATCCGAAACAATGGAGAGGGCGTAGCCAGCCGTATCGATAGTCGTTGGGCCTGTTGCCCGAGTCGTAATGGTTCCCGTCTTGTCATTGCCAGCAGTACTCGTCGTGAGAGCTGCTGAACTACTCCAGTTAAAGCAATACAGCGTCCCCACCACTAAGTCCGTACTGGGAAAAGTGACGGTCTGGCCCGAAGCAGCAGTCGCCGTGCCGATACCAGGCCAAATAGTGGCTCCAGAGGGCAGGTTTGTGGTAGTCACCGTCCAGTCACCCGTCGTCGTACTCACCGTAAAGCCAGTAGGAAATACCACTTGAACATCTACCTCGGTAGCAGCTGTCTGTGGTTCAGCACAGACAAGTCCAGTCGTCGCCGTTGACGCCTTGAGACGATCGGGGCGGACATAAACCTGCTGAAAGTTTCCTGCCTGAACCGTTTGAGCAAAAAACAAGGGCAGAACAAGAACCGCTAGTAAAAAGAAAATTGAGACAATCGAATATCCCTGTATCCCTATGTGCTTCATGTCTTTGAATACTATTTTTATATTGTCTCTCGCTTCACATGTAACATGATACCACACTCGGAAAATGTCAACAAATATTTATACACAAAACCCCCTTCCTTTGAAGGGGGTCTATCTTTTGCATGGAGTACGCTTCACTAGAACCGACCAGCTGCCACTACCGTGAGCGTATCAGTATAGTCGGTAGCAGCGGCTTGAACCGCACTAATCTTGGCTCGTTCCGTCAAGGTGAGCACATCACCATCGGTCGTCCCACTCGAAGCGGCAATCGGTTGGAACGTCGTCGAGAGAGTACCACCAGAGGTAGAGTTGGACCCGGCGTATTCAGCACCGTAGTTGGAAGCCTGGGTAACCGTACCGGTACCCGTGCCACTATCCGTCGTAATATCGACATCGAGGACATAGCCCGTAGAAGAAGCCAGATCAGTCGGGGTATTATCAACGGAGCCGGCGGTGGCAATGGTAGCTCCGGTACCTGCCGAGTTCAAAGCGGCGTTGGCACTCTTGACCCAGGCGACCCAACCAGCAGCCGCGTTCGTCGCGATGGTGACAGTCCGACCAGAAGTAGAGGTGGTGGTCGTAGAGAGGTTACTCGTAAAGGTATCTGTGTTGCCTGAGAGAGAAAAGGTAAAGGTAGCTGGGACCGTGGCAGTGACCACAATCTGATCATCCGAGACGAGGGAGAGAGCATACCCGGACGAATCGATAGTAGCCGGTCCAGAAGTCCGCGTGGTTACCGTACCGGTTTTGTCGTTCCCAGCCGTCGTATTGGTGAGCGTACTAGTGCCAGAAAAATTGAAGCAGTAAAGCGTACCGACAACAAGATCGCCCGAAGGAAAGGTCACTGTTTGCCCCGAAACGGCCGAGGCTGTGCCAATACTGACCCAGGCAGTGGCTCCCGAGGGAAGGTTCGTGGTCGTAACCGTCCAGTTACTGGCTGTGGAATTTACCGTAAAGCCTGAAGGAAAGACCACCTGGACATCCGCTTCGGTTCCCACTGTTTGCGGCTGAGCACAGACCGTACCACCAGTAGCAGTCGAGGCCTTGAGGCGATCGAGACGAATGTACACCTGCTGAAAGTTACCGGCTTGTGCCCGGTTTACGAACAAAAGTGGCAAAGCGAGAACCATCACCAGAGAAAAGATTCCCAAAAGTGCTAATTGTTTTGATTCACGCGACGTAGTCATAAGACACGACTCTTAATATTGGTTTTTGTTTTTTGAAAAAGGAGTCCGGAAAGGACTCCTCCTCCATCACATTTACTATGATAGCATAAAAATTGCCTCTTGTCAAAAGATTTTTTTCAAGAACCGCTCGTATCAGAAGCTCGCTGAGGCAATAACTGTGAGAGACTCAGTGTAATCACTCGCGGCAGGAGTCACCGCTGATGACTTGGCTTTGAGGAGAAAAGAGCCACGTCCACTGGTGATGGGAGCGGTTGCGGTAAAGATTTCTCTGATGCTCGTGTCAGTAATAGCGACATTGTTTGAGGAGAGACTGTACGCTGTGGCGATAGCAAACGGACCACCCGACCCTTGGGTGGCACTCGATCCTTGCGCGCCGAACCCCTCACTCAGACTGGTAAGGTTCCCCGTCACGGCGCTAATCGTATAAGCCGCCCGAGCACTCGCAAGACCAGCGTTACTGCCATACACATACACTCGTCCGCCACTTTCCCCGTTGGTCGTAAAATCTACCCAGATTTTCTCCGGACTATCCGTCACCGTCGAGGCAATCAAGCTGCCAAAGTTCGTAGTAAAGGGTGGGCCTGTTTCCGTATCACTGGCCGAGACATCAATATCGAAAGTCAGTTGCGGGCTCACAGTACTCGCCGAAGCCGTCGGTCCATAGCCTGTCTCGGTAAACTTCCCCTGCATGGCTTTCACTTTGACCTGATACGTTGTCCCGGAAGCAAGCCCAATGATAAGTGTCCCAGAAGCCCCTCCCCAACTCGTATATGTCTGATAGTCCTCAATACCGAGTGTACTTCCGACTGTCGCATCACTCTGGACATAACGGGTATCACTCACAAAACTATCGGTACTGATAGCAATAGCAAAGAGCGTATCCGTGGGATTATTTCCCGTATCGAGGACGATTTTTAGCTTATTGTAGTAACTGCTCGGATTGGTAAAGGCCGGAGCCGGCGGGACGTTGGCCTGATTCGTAAACTGGAGTCCTGGACCAATATCATAGGTAGCACCTGTAAGTTTTCCGGCATTCTGCTCGCCAGCAATACCCTCGAGGGCATAGCTCGATGAGGTGCCATTTGCCACTCCGCCGCCACCGTAGCCAAAATCTTTCAGCTGGTAGTTGGTGCTTGCGGGAAGGGCGAGAATCAAAAACGCCCCTGCCGGAAGGGAGAGGAGTCGCTTTAACCAACGATTTTTCGTAACACGGAGCATAGAAAACGTATCAGATTCCCAAGTGCATTCTCACTTTGCTTACCACCTCTTGGATGGGGACATTAGCCTTAATCAAATATTCCACAGCTCCCAATTCCATAATCCGTCGCACATCCTCTTCTTGGCTCAAATTGGAGAGCACGACCACGGGCACATCTCGCAAGGCATCATCAGCCTTTAGTTCGGCTAGCGTTTCGAAGCCATCTTTCCCGGGCATAATGAGATCAAGGAGGATCAATCCCGGCCGACGCTCGCGCGAAACCTGGAGGGCATCATTGCCATTGCCCACAATCTCAGAGAGGATGTGCTCCTTGGCGAGTTTCGTCTTGTAGATTTTTGAATAAAACGGATCGTCCTCTACCACGAGAACATATTTGTCTCCTCCCATACGAGTTGCACTCAGATATCACTTAGTTTTGGGACGCTTTTTGGGCAGCGGGACTCTCACAAAAAAAGTTGTCCCGAGCATTTCCTTACTTTCAAAACGCACGGCAGCCCCTGCCTCTTCCAAGTATGATTTTACCACAGAAAGACCGAGTCCACTACCTTCTGTCTCTTTGAGGACCGCATTGGCGGCGCGGAAAAACTTAGAAAATATCTTAGACTGATCGTCTTTAGGGATACCAATCCCTGTATCGATGATCTCCACCTCAAGCGCGTCCTTCTCCTGAGAGAGCTTGACCCGAACCGTTCCTCCCTCGTGATTATACTTGATGGCATTTGATATCAAGTTCTGAAAGGCCTCATAAAAATGCTTCGGTGGTACCAAAACCGATGGGAGCGCGTGACGCACTCCTTCAAACTTGAGATCAACTCCACGGCGTTTCCCCTCCGGGTGCATACCCCGGATGACATCATCGAGCATCCCACCCAAATCAACCAAGCGGAACTCTTCCTTGCCTTTGTGCTGATTAATCCGAGAAACATTCAAGAGATCATTGACGAGTACGATCATACGCTGACTGTTCTCGTAGATCTGAGCTACGGCATCTTTGGCCGCTTTCGGTAAACGACCGAGGTCTCCCCCAAGGAGAAGCTCCATATTCCAGCGCATACTACCGAGTGGCGTACGGAGTTGGTGAGCCGCCACCGAGAGAAAGCTATCCTTCATCTGATCCAATTCATGCTTCTTGGTGACGTCCTGAAATACCGTAATGGTCCCAATAATCTTTTGTCCTTCATCGCGGATGAGAGAGCAGGTGCCAGATATCGGGATCTCCTTATCTTCTCGCACCAAAAAAGTATTCTGGGGGAATGAGATGGTGCGACGCTCCCTCAGTGTCAGGCCGACAATGTTTAGGCGGTCAGAACCATCATGTCCCTTGTGAACAAAGGAAACACTCTGGTTATAAGGCTGATTCTGACACTCAAGAAATGACTGCCCAATCATGAGCTCCGACGCCTCATTCATGAATATCATCTTCTGTTCATTGTCGGTGGCAAATACTCCCTCTCCGATGGACTTGAGAAACCGGAGGATACTCTCAGCTCGTTCCTTTTGCTCCTCGATATGAACATTGGCTTTTTCGAGCTCGGCCGCGTGACGCACAATTTTCAGTTGTGACTTGCGCTCCTCAGTGATATCACGCTCAATCCCGACGAAAAACTTGATCTCTCCCTCCTCATCAAAGATAGGGGCTACCCGGAGACTCGACAAATACTTCGTTCCGTCTTTCCGTCGATTGGTGAGCTCGCCGGCGTAGCCGTTTTTCTCGATTTTGATAGTACGCCAGAACGTTTCATAGAACTCGCGTGGCATCTGTCCGCCCCAGAGGGCTGGCGTCTGACCGATGATCTCGTCTCGAGTATACCCTGTCAGGAGCTCAGCTGCATGATTGGCATAAAATATCCTGCCATCAGGATCAGTGATAACCACGTGATCAAAGCTCGTATCCACCGCCTGACGAAACTTCTCAAGCTCTACCGTCTTGGCCCCCAACTCCTTTTCTGAATCTGCCACATCTTCGAGCACATTGAAGATAGCTCGCCGGGTATTTTCGAGATACTGATTACGCTCACGCAAATCCCTCAGGTCCGTCTCCGAAACAGCCTCTCCCTGGGGAGAGGATTCTGGATCGGTACCCGAGGGCGTGGTTGACTCTGGCAACGTATCAGACATGACGTTCCAATTTTTTGATTTTCTCCTTGAGTTCAATCATCTTCAGTTCACGCTCCACCATGATACGATTCATTTTTTCAATTTCCTCGATGTAGCCGATGCGTCGCTCTTCAGCCTCTTTACGCTCCGTGATATCGACACAAGAACCGATGTAGCCGAGGAATAACTGGTCCGTGGTAAAGTGCGGGACGGCTCGGGCAAAGAACCACTTGTATGTGCCGTCACTCCCCTTCAGTCGATACTCGACACTAAATGCCTGCTGCCGAGCGAAAGCCTGCTCATACGCATCATCAGAGTGCTTCACATCATCCGGATGGACGTCACTCTTCCACCCCTGCCCAAGCTCCTCTTCGAGTGAGCGACCCGTATAGTCGAGCCACACTTTGTTCACATAGGTACACTTACGATCAACATCCGACATCCAGATCATGACCGGAGCCGAATCAGCCACCGTGCGGAATCGTTTCTCGCTCTCCTTGCGCTTCTCTTCTGCCTCGCGTAGCGACTGGAGCATCTGATTGATTCGCTCGGCCAGACTCGAGAACTCGTCCTTTCCAGAGAGCGTGACCCCCTTCGTGATATCACCACTTTCTCGAATCTTCTCCACCTGATCACTCAAACCGGACAACCTCCGGAGTACCAAACGATTGAGCAAAAAGAAGAGAATCGTACTGAAGAGCATCATGGCCAGCGCAAAGGCCCGAGTAAAGAGGATGATGCCTTCACGTCCCTTCTCGTACGTATCCCGATTGGTCGTCACCCGAAGAATGAGCGTCCCGTCTTGATCTTCATCGCCGATAAATGTATACGATTCAATCACCGAACCCTTCCCGGGGTCACGAATAAAAAGCGGGTTCTCACTACTCACTTGGCTTCTGGCTTCGACAAATCCCGTATCAGTCGTCTCAGAATCATACGTCAACATATCCACCTTGAGGTGAGTCACTTGCGATAAGTGATCAATTGCATCTTGACCCAAGAAGTATCCAAAAACGATATAACCATTTATTGGTGCACTACCATCGCTTGACGTTACTGGCCGAGCAGCATACACCACTACGCCACCAGAAAGCTTCGTAATTTCCTTGTGCATCCCATTCGGAGAGATATCACCACGTGCCACATCCCCCACAAGATGTTCGATGAATCCGGGAGTCATAGGCTCCTCCATCTTGTTCTCTACTTGCTTCTGAAACAATATCTTTCCCTCTCGGTCCAGGATAACCATCATGTTTATCTTGAGAATCTCAAAGGACTCATTCTGCAAGTTGGATTGGATATAGTCCTCGTTTGACTCCTGAATAAACTGATAGGTGTCATCCCACTGCGCCCAGTCACCGAGCTTAAGCGCTAATTCATCCAATTTGCTCGCCAGTGCGTCGGTTACTCGCAGCGCATTTTCGGTGGTTTCACGACGCTCCAAATCATAAAAATCCTTGGCGATAATGGTCGACAACAGCTGAAAGACAATGAAAAAAAACGTGACCAACACGCCTCCAATAATCAAGAACACTTTTGTTCGTAGACTCATATTGTATTTGTGTTATGTCTATTTTTGTTGAGATCCCCCTACTTCCCGAGTATCACTGTGAGCGGGGCAGCACTCGTCTCTTTGTTGTCTTTGAGCGCCTCCTTGGTGACGGCTTTGGGATAGGATTTGAGGAGAGTATCCTTGACGATAGTAGCGAGCGCTCCCTGATCAGGGGCAAAGTAAACGGTCACTCCCGTATAGTCCAAGGTCGTATTGCCAGTCGTCACCTTGGTAAAGCCATCTTTTTTGAGAATATCAGCTCCAGTCGTCGCACTTCCCTTGGGAGCACCACCGTTTAGCACCTTTACTTCGGTGCCTTTGGCTTTTTTGAGCGTCTCATCCGAGGTAGTAGGCTTCTCTTCCGGCTTGGTTGGTTCTGGTGGTATCACCACCACGTCGGTTTTTGGTTCTTCCCCTTTGGGGAGAGTAGCGATAGATGGGAGTGCTGCTACATTTTTCTGCAGACGATATCCCTGATACCCGCTCCATCCCAAAAACCCGAGGGCACCGAGGATACAGATGATGAGAAACCCAAGGAGGAGTCCTCCAAATAGAGGTCCGTGCGATACATTCTGTTTTGGTTCTACCTCTCCCACTGTTGCCTCTTTCTGTACTTCGGCCATAGTCAAATATGATGATAAAAGTATTTGTAGTATAACACAAAAGACGCCGGGTGAACCGACGTCTTTCTCCTCTCCTGCTACTTTATAGCCTTGGCGACTGCCTCGACCACCGCCTTATCGAAAGTGTTCGGCATAATATGCTCGGCGGTTGGCTTTTTGACGAGCCCGGCGAGGTTCTTGGCTGCTTTGATGAGCATGGCGTCAGTAATCCGCTTCACCCGATGATCGAGTGCTCCACGGAAAATACCCGGAAACCCAAGCGAGTTATTGATCTGATTGGCAAAGTCCGAGCGACCAGTCGCCACCACGAGCGCTCCGGCCCGCTTGGCAATATCTGGCATAATTTCGGGAATAGGATTAGCCAGCGCAAAGACAATGGCGCGCGGGGCCATGCTCGCTACGTGCGCTTCGGTCACGGTGCCACCCTTCGATACTCCAATAAAGACATCTGCTCCCACGAGCGCCTCGGTGAGACCACCTGTTCTCCCGGTGCGGTTGGTTTTTTCGGCCAAGCGCTTTTTTTCAGGCTCCAGGTTAGCGCGCTTGGTATGGATGATCCCCTGACTGTCGATCATGATAACATCACCGACTCCGTAGAGCATGAGAAGTTCGGCGATGGCGGTCCCAGCCGCTCCGGCTCCAGCAATGACCGTCGTAATTTTCTTCGGTTGTTTCTTGGCTACTTTGAGAGCATTTATGAGGCCCGAGAGGACCACGAGTGCTGTACCGTGTTGGTCGTCATGGAGGACCGGGATTGAGAGCTCAGCCTGGAGACGACGCTCGATTTCAAAACATCGCGGAGCCGCGATATCTTCGAGGTTAATCCCGCCAAAGACTGGCGCGATATTTTTGACGGTCCGAATGATTTCTTCGGTATCCTGAGTGGCGAGCACAATCGGAAAGGCATCGATACCGGCGAGCGCCTTGAAGAGCATCGATTTTCCCTCCATCACCGGGAGCGCTCCCTCAGGACCGATGTTGCCCAGGCCGAGCACCGCTGAGCCATCAGAGATGACCGCGACGGTGTTACCTTTCATAGTGTACTCTGCCATCTGGTCCTTGTGTTCGGCCACATATGACGACACAGTACCCACTCCCGGGGTATAGACGAGGGCGAGATCAGCCCGATTCTTGACCTTCATCTTTGGGGTGATACTTACCTTCCCCCGGAGCTTCTTGTGGAGGGCGAGCGACGCTTGACCCACGGTCTGTTTTTTGACTGTTTTCATAAGAGAACGTTAGAAGTTGTACCACGCCTCAGTATAACGCCCTCACCAAAAAACAACAATCCAGGCCGGTTAGACCTGGATTGTTCGCTTCATCAACTATCTAACTAAAAGACTTGCTTCAGGGTCTGCCGAGCGGTCTCAGCGGTTGCCTTGAACGTGGCGACGGCACTCTCTACCGACTGCTTGCGCTCTGCCTTGAGGGCAGCAAGGGCCTCCTTGGTTTCTTCGACTGATGGGCGAGTCGTCCGGAGGATTTCACGGGCGGCCTTGAGGTCGGCCCGGAGTGTCTCGCGTACTTCATTTGACGCGACATTACCCTGACACGATGCCTCCGCCTTATCAAAGGCCTGGCTCACGGCTGTATCAAAGTTCTTGGTAACTGTATCCAGTGCCGACTGATGAGTCGTGATGGTCTTCTCAACACCGGTCCGGAACGTCTCAATAGCCTGATCAACCGCTCCCCGACGGAGTGCGATGGCTTCGGTCATGGTTTGTTCGTAGGCGGCGACAGCTGCCTTCTCAGCATCAGTGTTGGCCTTTTCGGCGAGCTTGTCATACGACACATCTCGCTTGTCGTCCCACTCGGCGCGTTTCGTCTTGAGCGCCTCATCCTGCTTCAACTGACGAGTATCTATCTTTTTGAGTCGCTCATCTTGGCGGGTATCAATCTTTGTCATCCGCTCATCAATCTGACCTTCTGTCTTCTCACGGACACTCGGCAGACGATTGCAGAAGGCATTGTTTTCTCGTACCGCTGCATCGGCCGTGTACGGAAAGGTAGTCGGGATGAGCACAGCCAGGGCCAAGAGACCCATAGTTCGTTTCATCTTATAAGAGTGATTCATCATACATCGTGTTGTTATCAATTAGGGCATCATCGGAACTCACATCGAGTTCAGCATCATCATCTGCAAACGTCTCTACCCCCTCACTCGCTCCTACCGCCAGAATAAGTGCATCGATATCCGGGCGTTCTCCCGTGACCGAAGGAGTCGGGGCTGAGGGCGTCTCAGGGACAACCGGTACGGTCGGGGTAGTGACCGATCCCTCTGTCTTGGGAACGACTGCTACCGGCGTCTTTCCTTTTGGTGTATTCACCTCGGCCACCTGTTCCTCTGATGAGAGATTGACCGTCACGAGGACCAAGAGGAGGAGGGCTCCACCGGCGAGAGCATATCTCGACGAAAAATTGGACATAAAGGTTTCCCACAGTTTGTTTATGCTAGAAAAACGCGTCCGTTCTTCCCTGCCTAAAGTATAACGGTCGGCGGTCGAAAGTGTGACATCCATCCGGTCCCGCTCATCGGTGAGGAGATCAAAAAGCGCCAAATAGTCGAGCGCCTCCTGACCATGCCCCTCTTCCGTAAGGGTAGCTTGGATCATCTCACGCGACATACCGGACTCTTCTAGGGCGAGGATCCGAGCGATGAGCGCTTCTTCGGTTTGTTCTGATCGTGGTGTCATAGGTGCGCGTTAACAATAAGCTCTTTCCTCAGTCGTTTCAGTCCGCGACACTCTAGCTGACGGACATTGGCTTCACTGGTTTCAAGTATCTGACTAATTTCCCGAGTAGTCCGGTCAGCAAAGAATTTGAGGCGGAGGGCTTCACCTTCAAGGGGTGGAAGGGTTCGGAGAGTCTCTTCGAGGGTCCCGTGCTCCTCGGCCACTTCACGTTCTGCGAGAGGATCCCCCTCGGGTGTAGCGATACCCTGCCACAGAGGATCTTCTGGGGCATAGAGTATTTCTTTTTTCTTCCGGTAATAATCAATGAGGGAGTTTCTCGCGATCGTATAGAGGTACGGCTCGGTCAGGGCTCTCCGGTCTTGGTGAACTGCCTGCCAGAGACTCAAAAAGGCTTTTTGGACGATATCCTCAGCGAGATCACGCTCTCGGATACGCGAAAAGACATAGCGAAACAAGGGTTGGTAGGCCTCGGCATACAATGCCTCAAAAGCCTGACTCCCCTCATTTTTTTCGGAGTGTGGAGAAATGCTTTTCTCTTCCATACTGAGGACAACGTATTGGGTAGACCAAGTGTGACAAAAAAGAAAACAGGCTCCGAGAGCCCGTCTTCTTCCTACTTCTTATCGAGTGTGTCGAGCTTCAGGAGCTTGACTCCGTAGTAGACCACGAGAGCGATGATGAGGAAATCGATGAGGACACTCAAGAAATCGCCCCAGAGAATCGCTACGTCCCCAATATTGATACTCGCCTTTTTGAGGCCGTCAGCTGCTCCCAAGAACACACTGAGGATTGGGTTGATGATATCCGTCACAAGTGCCGTCACCACCTTGGAGACTGCGCCACCGAGGATAAACCCGACCGCCAACCCGACTACTCCCTGCTTCCTGATAAATTCCATGAAACCAGCCAGTGCTTGCATAGTTTGTACCCAAAAATTATGGCCTCAGTATAGCAGAGAGTTACTCTCCTGTCATGGGCACCTCAAGGACGAGGAGTGACGCATCAGTATCTACTCGTACCCCTACCTCAGTCGCTTCGGTTATCCCTATGGCATCGCGCGCCTCAAGTACTGTGTCACCGATGGTGACCGAACCAGAGGTTACCATAACATACACGCCGTGACTGGGTTCTCTCACCTTGTAGACTACCTCGCTGCCAGCCACGAACTGTCCGAGCGACACCCAAGCATCCTGGTAAATACCGAGGAGTCCTTCCATCCCTATTGGCCCCACCACTGGGACAAAGGCCCCGTTGAAAGCATCTTGTTCAAAGCGCTTTTGATCATAGCGCGGTGTCACTCCCGGTACCGCAGTCTCAATCCAGATCTGGAAGAGTGAAAGTGGCTCGGTCGGTGAGGCATTGTATTCGGCATGAAAGACGCCGGTCCCAGCACTCATCACCTGGACTTCGCCTGTCTTAACCACGGCACTATTCCCCGCCAACAACGCTCCCGGCATAGTTACGGCGGGCAGGCTCATACTATCTTCATGCTTGAGCGAGCCAGAGAGTGGGATAGTGATAATCTCCATGTTGTCATGAGGATGCATACCAAAGCCTGCCCCAGGGGCAATCACATCGTCATTGAGTACCCTGAGCGCCCCAAAGCCCATCTTTGCCGGGTCATAGTAACTGGCAAAGCTAAACGAGTGATGGGTCTTGAGCCAGCCGTGCTCGGCATAGCCCCGGTCTTTAGCCCTGTGTAATACACTCTTCATACTTAGACAACAGTAATCACTTCACTTTCAGCGTAGCGCACCTTGGGCGCTCTAGCTGCCTCATCTTCCGCCGAGCGGAAACCAAGAGCCACGATAGCTTGTGACGCGAGACCCTTTTCTCCGAGTCCCAGTATCTCGTCAAATTGCTTATTATCAAAGCCCTCCATCGGAGTCGCATCGATACCTTCGAAAGAAGCTACCGTAAGCACCACTCCGAGTGCAATATAGACCTGTCGAGCTGCCCACTCCCGGGCGCCAGCTTCACCCTTTCCGGTGATAGCGCCATTCAACATCGCGCTAAAGCCGGCGAGGTTTTCGACAGCGATCCCCTTCTGCTTGGCGATGTCTGCCATATAGTCGGCTACCAGTGCTGCATCCACGTTTTTTTCCGAAGCCAGCACCAAGAGGTGCGAGGCGTCGGTTATCTGAGCCTGGTCATACCCGGCCGCTCGGAGCTTGGTGCGGAGCTCGGGATTCTCAACCAAGATAAAGTGCCAGGGTTGGAGCCCAAAGGATGAGGGCGCGAGACGAAGTGCCTCCTTGATCGTGGCTACTTGTTCCACTGAGAGCTTCTTCGTGACATCATACTTCTTGGTGGCATAGCGCCACTTGAGTGCTTCTATGGCTTTCGACATATGGTTATATTTATCTATTACCCTTGCATAATACAGGTATACATACTATTATACAAGTACCTACAAATTAGTAAGTAATACCTATGACTCCTGTCGAAAAGAAACCAGACTGCCCTATCGAAAAGACGCTCCGACTCATCGTCGGCAAGTGGAAGACTATCCTCCTCTGGCATCTCTCCTCAGGGACCAAGCGCTATGGTGAGCTCAAGAAACTCATCCCCGGAGTGAGCGAAAAGATGCTCATCCAGTCCCTCCGTGAGCTCGAACGAGATGAGCTCGTTAAGCGCAAGGTCTATCCCGAGATCCCTCCCCGCGTCGAGTACACTCTCAGTCGCCGAGGCAAAAGTCTCTCCCCGCTCATCTGCGCGCTTAACACCTGGGGCAAGAAACATTTGTAAAAAAGAAAATCCCCGAGAGGGGATTTTTGCTTAGGTATTGTTTTCATCGCCTATGCTGCTCGCCGTCTACCCAGCACCATAGCCAAGGCCACAGCATAATTGATGATTATCACGTAAACTGGGAAGGCGAGCAAGATATAATCAAACGAGCCTACTGCGAACGTTGCGAAAATGCCAGCCGTGCCGGAAAGGACCCAGGTAGAGAGTGTCTCACTCTCAGGGTCTCTATAGGCTTTGAGAACGGTCAGGGAGGCCCCAATAGCATCAATAGCAATAGCTATAAGTAGCGCGTAGGCAGCTTCACTGGTATAGAACCAGAGTACCAAGCCAAGTCCCGCTGCTCCAAGAGCAATCATGTCTCTCCGGACAAATCCACCTACTCCGTAACGAATAGAGAGAACAAAGACGACAATAACCCCAAGAGTCTGTACTCCTACGAGCCAGAGTGAGTCAGTAGCTCCTTTGGCCATTTGTGAGAAAAAGGCGATACCACTCAAAACTGCCCAGATGAACCACGTCGCCCGTTCCGGCTTTGTTTTTAGCCTGAATATATCCCGCAGATACGGCACGTACGTAATGACGCTCAGCACCCCAGCTATAAGACCTAATGTCTGTAACATAATATTCATTTACAATCTAAGGCTCTCGGATTCTCCGATACTCACTGCTCGTCACTCAGACTACTTCTTCCAACAACTCAGGGAACGCTACCCCATTGAGATCGCTGGTGCAAAAATGTCCTCTGTCAGAGTACTGCTTCAACCTGAGATTTGCTACCTTTTCTTTCAATATCTCAACGGTTTTGATTACGCTTTTTTCATCATCGCTCGAGATAAATACCGTTACGCCTGCTGTGCGTGACGGGAATTCTCCATCAATTTCAAAATCAAAGAAGCTGTCGGTATCAGAAACTTCATAGTTGAATGGATTCATCCATGGCGCCACCAAAACAACTTTACCCACTTTCAATTCCCTATGTTCGCTCAGATATCGAACCAAGAATCCACCACCACAACTGTGTCCAACAAGAATCGTCTCTGGGGTGATATCAAAACGCTCAAACTCCTTCTTCCATTCTTCATAGCGAGGACGAAACGGAAATGGTGGCTCAATAGCTACCGCATGGATGTCCTTCAGTATAAGCTGGCGCTTGAGCCAGCCAAACCAATGGTCTTCACTATTGCTTGGACGTAGCGGATTATAATGTTCTTCTTTGTCTGGTCGCCCCGGAACAAGTATCGCGTTTTTCATATGTTCAGTTCTAAAACTCGTGGGTATTTCTGATACATTTGCATAACCTCTTCTTTAAGCACTCCTCCCTCAACGCTTACTCCAGTTTCCTGAATGTGTTCGTGTGGAAAGGCTAAGTCACCACCCCAGAGTGAATTTATCTGGCCAATTTCTGAAAGAGCCGTACCATAGACAATGTTTTTAATTCCCGCATACCAGGTTGCTCCAAAACAGAGGGCACACGGCTCGCAGGAAGCATAAAGAATCGCTCCTTCGAGGTTTCCTGTTTTAAGTTCTTGAGAAGCTCTGCGTATAGCATTTACTTCGGCATGCGCAGTTGGATCGTGTTCGTAATCAATACCATCGCCCGATCCCGCAGTTGCCACTATCTCCCCGTCTTTGACAATAACAGCACCAAAAGGCCACGAAGATTTCATTGCCTGGTCTATCGCTATTCTTATGTATTGATTCGAGTCGGTCATAGTTAGAAAATTCAATGCGGGCACTTCGTGTTAAAATCACCGCGGATCAAGCCCTATAAGGAGATTTTAGCACTTTTTTACAAACCTCACCGATACATCTCGCGCGCACTAATCAATTAGAAAATCTAATTGTTCCTTTGGAATTCCCAAAGACTTTCCGTATTCAGTTGCATCATTCCACGTTGATTTATCCGAAAACATAATATTAAAAATCTTGTCCTTATATATAACTTTCACTTCGTCATTACCTGGTCGCCAAATATGAATGTACCAAGGGCCATTATCTAGAGAAGAGGCCAGTTCTACTATCTGATCTTCATCTAACGAAACACCATGTAATGTCCAGTCTCCGGATTTCCACGTCTTATTAACCCTAATTCTCTTTAAAATTTCTTTATTGCTGAGACTGTTCTCGATGATAGTTCCTTTATACATGACTCTATTTGCATCTTTAACGCCACCCTTTAACCATTCGGACATAACATACTCCTCAAAACCTTCAACGGCTCGACCTTGGCAAAACTGCGCCAACTGTGCACCAACATCAGTAAACAGCACGTGACCTATATTCAAATCATTCTTACTGTCATTCTGAAATTCAAGTGTCGTTATTTTTTTATCGTAACTAACAACGACTGTTTTATTTAAGTCCTTACTAATATATCCAGATACCGACTCGAAGCTAATGAGTCCAATCGAATCAAGGTGCTTAAGCACACTAAAGCTAATGCCATTATTTACATATAAATCATGTTTTGTATCAAATACCAAAGGCACGGTGATATCTTCTATTTTCCATAAGAATCGACACAGCTTATTAAGTAATGTCGCATCTTTCTTATCCAATGAAGCCATCAGATGCAGAGTTCGCTTTGAGTATGAACCTGGCTTATTCGCTTCTCCAGCAAGAATTGCAGACCAGAGATTTTGCATTTCTTCATCTGACACAATTCGAGATTTATCAAAAAAATCTATTAACCAATCTTTTTCAATTCCTCCTGGATTAGCGCCTTCTTCAAGTTGTGGAATTGCTTTCTTTGTAATACTTTCAATATTCTCTTGCTTTGATGCTTCCTCTACCAGAAAACGATCTAATGCTCTTTGCTTTATTTCTGAAATTTCTATTTGAGTAGTAGCTTTTATTATTTCGGCCTCAGCCTCCGCTTTAGCAACCCTTTTGATTTGGTAAGGCTTAAAAACACCGCCAACAGCATCTGAAACTTTCTCAATTAAAACTTTCGCTGTTTCAGCTAAATTTCCAAGATTAACTAACGAGTTGTTTTGATCAGCCATATTCTAAGTTTATTGCTTTCAGCGATTTTGCTAAGATAAGCTACTTATCTTAAGCTAACATTTAGGTGCGGAAATGGAGAGATTGAACGCGGAGCTTTGCTCTCACGGAAAACTCCTGTTTTCCGACCCCTGCCTACCGGCAGGCAGGCTTTCCCTGTTCGAATCTCATCCTACTACAAAAGCAAAAATGACGCCACGAGGACGTCATTTTTGACTTTGCGGAGATGGAGAGATTCGAACTCTCGAGGGCTTGCACCCTACTCGCTTTCCAAGCGAGCGCACTCGGCCACTATGCGACATCTCCCGTTTCGTGCCATAGAGCACGAAAGCCAGTCTAGCGAACTTCCCGGATTCCGACAAGCTTCAGGGATTCTTGGTCCGGGGTCCGGCCATGAAAGACCACTACCTGGTCGCCCGAGGTGAGGAGTCCCGCCTCTTTGGCATCCGTCATCAGACGACTCGCAAAACCATCGAGGTGCTGGTCATTCTCGTAAAGAAACGGCTCAATCCCCCAGACGAGGGCGAGCGCATTCCAGGTATCGCGCCGATTGGTCGCGACGAGGATCCGTCCCTCTGGACGAAAGTGCGAGATGAGGCGGGCGGTAAAGCCACTCATAGAGAGGACAATGGTCGCCTTGGTGCCAAAGCTCTTGCCGAGCTCGTAGACACTACGGATCATGGTCGCGTACTCGTTTTTGAAGTTAAGGGCGAGGGTCTGATAGAGGTCATCAAACGGTGACTCCTCGGTCTTTTCAATAATCTCGGCCATCATCCGGATGGTCTCGACTGGATACTTGCCCGCTGCCGACTCCTCGGAGAGCATGACCGCGTCGGTATGATCGATCACGGCATTTGACACATCGGACACCTCGGCCCGGGTCGGGCGCGGATTCTCGGTCATCGACTTCATCATCTGGGTCGCCACGATCACCGGCTTGGCGGAGCGGAGACTCTCCGCGATGATTTCTTTCTGGAGAATCACCACTTCACTCTCGGGCATCTCAATCCCGAGGTCTCCCCGAGCGACCATCACCGCATCTGTTGCTTTGACGATACTCTTCAAATTTTTGATGGCCTCTTTACGTTCGATCTTGGCCACAATCTGGGGTAAACCACTCTCGCCTGCGAGCGTTGCCATCTCCGCTCTCACACTCTCGATATCCTCGGCCGATCCCACAAACGAGAGTCCGACATAGTCGACGCCCTCTTTCACCACAAACTCGAGGTCGCGCCGGTCCTTGTCAGAGAGAATCGAGAGATGGAGCGTCGAGTCAGGGAGGATAACGCCCTTCCGGTTCTTGAGTAAGCCATCGTTTTTGGCGGTGGCAATGACAGAGCCCTCTTCTTTGGCAGTCACGGTGAGCTCGAGCGTCCCATCCTCGATGAGTACCGCGTGGCCGACGGCTACGCCCTCGATAATCCCAGCCATATCGAGCGTGATGAGAGGCAGGTCGGTAGACGAAACGCTGGCACCGATGTCCGTGAGACGTACCGTATCCCCCTGCTTTAGGCTGATATCCTCGGCAACGCCCGTCCGGATACGCGGACCCTGGAGGTCTGCGAGGATAGCAATCGGCCGATTGAGCTCATGTGATAATTCACGAATCCGATTGATGACCGCACCGTGCCACTCGTACTCACCGTGAGAAAAGTTGAGTCGAGCGACGTTCATCCCGGCCTCGACCATTGCTCGGAGGGTGTCTTTGGCTTCTGAAGCAGGACCAATCGTCGCTACTATTTTGGTTTGTTTCATACGTTTGAAGATGAAGTATGATTTATGATTTATGAATCATGAGAAACTCCATCCCCTTTAGTATATATGATAATCAAAGATTTGAAGAGAAAAGCGTTTAAAAAAATCGAAACGGCCCGCCCATGCTGTGCATAGGGGGGCCGCTCCAGGAGTTGCTCAGCGCCGAGGCCGTTCACTCGGGATTGCCCAGCCGTTGGCATCCTCGATGCGCTTGCAATAGTTGGGTGCACTTGGGCGCACATCACACATGCGCCGTGACCCGTTGACGAACGCCTCGCGGATGCTGCCACTGAGCATCCGGCCATACGTCACGTACGGGACCGGCGGGCGCGGGTTGTGGCTATACCCACTGTAATAGTGGTCGCGTCCGTAAATCGGCACCGGGGCATAGACCCGCGGAGCGACGTATGGCGAGGCGGCCCAACCATTGACGGACCGCTCCGTTGTGGTGGTGCCGTCGTTATTGCGGGTAGTTGTCTCCTTGATGGAAACGCAACCGCCGAGGGTGATGGCGACCAGAAACAGAGCTATGGTACGTGCGAACATGGGGAGTTCTCCTTGGTTGTTTGGGCATGAGTGCCCAAGGTACTGGGTGAGGTTGCTTGATACAGATTTCACTCTGTAACAATACATTATACACCCAATTCACTCTTCTGTCAAGAGATAAGTATCAATTTATGGCTCAGATAAAACAAAAAGTAGCCCGCTCGGGGCTACTTTTGGCATTCTCATACCAATCGCTAGAGATTGATCATCTTCACACCGTCTTTGACGAGAGGGATCTCCCAGGCTTCGCCGGAGAGGGTCTTGATGAGGGCCATCACGACGACCACAAAGAGGACAATGTTGAGGAGCCAGCCAAAGACGGGAATCATTGAGAGAATGAAGCCAGCGACACAGATAATCAGTCCTTGCTTGGCATGAAACTGAGCAAATGGACTATCTTTCTTGGCCAAAAGCGGTACCAAGAAGAGGATCCAGAGATACGAGAGGGCAGCAACGACTTTGTTGTCAGCAATATCCTTGGCATCAAAAGTCGGCTTGTGTTCCGGTGCTGGCGCAGGCGCTGGAGCTGGTGCTGGGGTCGGGGTTACTGGGTTTGGCGTGGTCTCTTCCATAGGATTATGTTACTTATTTAGTAGCTTTCCTCCATTATACTCCCATCTTCGAGCTCCTGCCAAATCTCGCGTGGAATAGGGCTCCGTTTGGGACTCACCCCAGGATAGCGCCAGGTACTGATGATTCTGAGGTTCTTCGCTCCGTCAGGAATCTTACTCTTCGGTCCCTTTTGATTCTTCTTCAAGATATACATCACCCAGAGCTCCTGCTTCCATACCGTTTTACCCTCTACTACTTTCGGCGAGACAGGCTGCATGACCGCTATCGTCTCTTTGGCCACACCGACTTCGGTCCGACTCGGATTCCTGATGACGCCCCGCACCTTCTGTTCGGAGAGTCCGTACTGGCTCATCTTGTAGCGGGCATGCGCGGTAAATTCAATCCCACCTTTTGCTTGCAACTTCTTTTGCTTGTTTTGTTCGTAACGCTCTTTCGCTTTGCGGACAAATTCTTGATAAGGCGATGGCATATTCATGGAATGACCAATCACCAAATTCCAAGAAACAAGACCCTCCCAGTGCTTTGGAAATTGGAGCTCGGTTATTGGTTATTGACCGGCATGTTTCGCAGGGCAGCGATGCGCTCTTCCATCGGTGGGTGCGTCATGAAGTACTTGGCTACTTTTTTCCCCTTGAAGGGATTGGCAATGTAGAGTGACGCCGTGGCGCGGTTGGCAGCTTCAAGTGGTTCGCGGTCACCTGAGAGCTTCTCAAGGGCCGAGGCCAACCCTTCGGGGTAGCGAGTGAGGAGCGCACCCGAAGCATCGGCCAAGAACTCACGCTTGCGGGAAATCGCGAGTTGCATGAGCATGGCTGCGAGCGGGGCGAGAATGGAGAGGATGATGGCTATCACCATGAGGATGACTTGGAACTGTCCGCGGTTGTCATTGTCACGATTGCCACCGAACCAGGCCCAATGCCGAAACCAGTCAGCGAGGAGTGCCACAAACCCGACCAGGATAACCACTACTGTCGAAATGAGCGTGTCACGATTGCCGATGTGTGAGAGTTCATGAGCAGCCACTCCCTCGAGCTCGGCCCGATTGAGGGTCGCAAGGATACCGGTCGTAAAGCAGATGACGCCATGCTCGGGATTGCGCCCGGTGGCAAAAGCGTTGAGGGCGGTGTCTTCGATGGTATAGATCTTGGGCGTTGGGAGACCGGCCGTGATGGCGAGATTCTCGACCAGACGGTAGAGCTCTTTGTTGTCCTCGAAGTTGACGAGTTTGGCTCCGCTCATCGAGAGGACAATCCGATCGCTCCACCAGTAGGAGGCGACGCTCGTGAGGATTGAGAACGCTACCGCCCCGTAGAGGATAGCGCTTGACTGCATCGCTCCCGCAAACACGTAGCCAACCCCGATGACAAAGAGGAGAAAGCCCGTGATATAGACAAAGGTTAGACGTTGATTGTGGTCTTTGTGAGTGTAGAGGGTAGCCATAGGTAATCAATCACAGTAGATAAAGCGCTTGGTCGCGCGCGGACAGTATAGCAAATCTACGCTCGCTCGTACAGAGTCACTCCGTGACCGGAATGGCGAGAAATACTCGACGGAGCTCTCTCGCTTCGGCATCCGTCGCGTCCCATTCATCCTCGAGACGAAGGACCCAGACCCCATGGACCGCCAGCTGCGAAGAGACAGCCTCGAGCTGGAGAATCTCTGTGACCCGTTTTTCGGCAGCCTCAGCCGATATGCACCGCTCGAGTGAGAACTCACGCTTGCCGAGAGGAGTATCGAGTGTAAAGCGAGCCCGGGCTAAAACGTGTTGGCTCTTGGGGCGGACCTCTCCGCCATCTACTGAGAGTCCCTCTGCTTCCATAGAACTCTTGAGTTGCTTAAATTCTGGCGAGAGATTTTCGAATGAGGCACCACGCCCAAGGACAACGCCAAGAAGCACTCCTCCTCCAAGAAAAATGAGCAGTCCGAGGATGATAAGATGGGGAGATTTAAATGAAATCATAAAGAGACAGACAAAAGAGCGTGCCACCTCGGGTCACGCTCTTAGTATATCGCCTTCCAGTCGCTTGTGCTAGAACTGGACTTTTACTGGTTCCTTTTCGGCTTCGTCGACTTCAAAGAATTCGCTCTTCACAAAGTGGAAGATGCTCGCGATGATGTTCGAAGGAAACATATCAATCTTGTTGTTGAGTTCCAAGACGTTACCATTGTAGAAACGACGTGAAGCCTGGATTTTGTTCTCGG
>CAZCNN010000014.1:0-21304 GCA_964500505.1 uncultured Bdellovibrionales bacterium
AAAAAGTTTCTTTGCCTCTCGATTGGACAAAATGGATGATTGCCGAAAATGCAAAGGATCGGCAATCCGAAGTCCAATCGAGTACGCTTTTTGCAGATAGCATAAAAGCCGAAATTTCTCTTTTGGATTCTAAAATAGAGAAGCTGATGAGTGCCTATCTTGAAAGTGCGTTGTCGCTTGAAGAATATCGCGAAGCTAAAAACAAGTTGGTTAATCAAAATCAGCTTCTCAAAGAGAAATTATCGGCTTTTGAGCAAAAAGCGAATAATCGGTTCGAACTTACCGAAAAGTTTTTGAAATACAATATGGAATTGGCAAACGACCGAACAAATGAGGAAAATACTCATTTGTTCAAAAAAGTCGGTTCGAACTTTCAAATTAAGGATCGAACCGTACTTTTTGAGCCACGCGGAGCGTGGAAAACCCTTTTGGATTCTGGATTCGGCGGGGGGAATGCATTAGTGTCGGCGCTTCGCGCCGACCCAGATTTGCGTTCAGAAACCCTTTTCGAAAAATTGCGGAAGAGGAGGGATTCGAACCCTCGGTACAATTTCTTGTACGCTTGCTTTCCAAGCAAGTACCTTAAGCCGCTCGGCCACCCTTCCTTATATTTACTTTCGCCACTCTCCGCCCAAGGCGGACCAGCCTCGGGCTGGGGCCACTATGCGACATCTCACGTTTCGTGCCACAGAGCACGAAAGCCAGTCTAGCGAACTTCCCGGATTCCGACAAGCTTCAAGGATTCTTGGTCCGGGGTCCGGCCATGAAAGACCACGACCTGGTCACCCGAGGAGAGGAGCCCGGCTTCCTTGGCATCCGTCATCAGGCGACTCGCAAAACCATCGAGGTGCTGATCGTTTTCGTAGAGAAACGGCTCAATCCCCCAGACGAGGGCGAGCGCATTCCAGGTATCGCGCCGATTGGTCGCGACGAGGATCCGTCCCTCTGGACGAAAGTGCGAGATGAGGCGGGCGGTAAAGCCACTCATAGAGAGGACAATGGTCGCCTTGGTGCCAAAGCTCTTGCCGAGCTCGTAGACACTACGGATCATGGTCGCGTACTCGTTTTTGAAGTTAAGGGCGAGGGTCTGATAGAGGTCATCAAACGGTGACTCCTCGGTCTTTTCAATAATCTCGGCCATCATCCGGATGGTCTCGACTGGATACTTGCCCGCTGCCGACTCCTCGGAGAGCATGACCGCGTCGGTATGATCGATCACGGCATTTGACACATCGGACACCTCGGCCCGGGTCGGGCGCGGATTCTCGGTCATCGACTTCATCATCTGGGTCGCCACGATCACCGGCTTGGCGGAGCGGAGACTCTCCGCGATGATTTCTTTCTGGAGAATCACCACTTCACTCTCGGGCATCTCAATCCCGAGGTCTCCCCGAGCGACCATCACCGCATCTGTTGCTTTGACGATACTCTTCAAATTTTTGATGGCCTCTTTACGTTCGATCTTGGCCACAATCTGGGGTAAACCACTCTCGCCTGCGAGCGTTGCCATCTCCGCTCTCACACTCTCGATATCCTCGGCCGATCCCACAAACGAGAGTCCGACATAGTCGACGCCCTCTTTCACCACAAACTCGAGGTCGCGCCGGTCCTTGTCAGAGAGAATCGAGAGATGGAGCGTCGAGTCAGGGAGGATAACGCCCTTCCGGTTCTTGAGTAAGCCATCGTTTTTGGCGGTGGCAATGACAGAGCCCTCTTCTTTGGCAGTCACGGTGAGCTCGAGCGTCCCATCCTCGATGAGTACCGCGTGGCCGACGGCTACGCCCTCGATAATCCCAGCCATATCGAGCGTGATGAGAGGCAGGTCGGTAGACGAAACGCTGGCACCGATGTCCGTGAGACGTACCGTATCCCCCTGCTTTAGGCTGATATCCTCGGCAACGCCCGTCCGGATACGCGGACCCTGGAGGTCTGCGAGGATAGCAATCGGCCGATTGAGCTCATGTGATAATTCACGAATCCGATTGATGACCGCACCGTGCCACTCGTACTCACCGTGAGAAAAGTTGAGTCGAGCGACGTTCATCCCGGCCTCGACCATTGCTCGGAGGGTGTCTTTGGCTTCTGAAGCAGGACCAATCGTCGCTACTATTTTGGTTTGTTTCATACGTTTGAAGATGAAGTATGATTTATGATTTATGAATCATGAGAAACTCCATCCCCTTTAGTATATATGATAATCAAAGATTTGAAGAGAAAAGCGTTTAAAAAAATCGAAACGGCCCGCCCATGCTGTGCATAGGGGGGCCGCTCCAGGAGTTGCTCAGCGCCGAGGCCGTTCACTCGGGATTGCCCAGCCGTTGGCATCCTCGATGCGCTTGCAATAGTTGGGTGCACTTGGGCGCACATCACACATGCGCCGTGACCCGTTGACGAACGCCTCGCGGATGCTGCCACTGAGCATCCGGCCATACGTCACGTACGGGACCGGCGGGCGCGGGTTGTGGCTATACCCACTGTAATAGTGGTCGCGTCCGTAAATCGGCACCGGGGCATAGACCCGCGGAGCGACGTATGGCGAGGCGGCCCAACCATTGACGGACCGCTCCGTTGTGGTGGTGCCGTCGTTATTGCGGGTAGTTGTCTCCTTGATGGAAACGCAACCGCCGAGGGTGATGGCGACCAGAAACAGAGCTATGGTACGTGCGAACATGGGGAGTTCTCCTTGGTTGTTTGGGCATGAGTGCCCAAGGTACTGGGTGAGGTTGCTTGATACAGATTTCACTCTGTAACAATACATTATACACCCAATTCACTCTTCTGTCAAGAGATAAGTATCAATTTATGGCTCAGATAAAACAAAAAGTAGCCCGCTCGGGGCTACTTTTGGCATTCTCATACCAATCGCTAGAGATTGATCATCTTCACACCGTCTTTGACGAGAGGGATCTCCCAGGCTTCGCCGGAGAGGGTCTTGATGAGGGCCATCACGACGACCACAAAGAGGACAATGTTGAGGAGCCAGCCAAAGACGGGAATCATTGAGAGAATGAAGCCAGCGACACAGATAATCAGTCCTTGCTTGGCATGAAACTGAGCAAATGGACTATCTTTCTTGGCCAAAAGCGGTACCAAGAAGAGGATCCAGAGATACGAGAGGGCAGCAACGACTTTGTTGTCAGCAATATCCTTGGCATCAAAAGTCGGCTTGTGTTCCGGTGCTGGCGCAGGCGTTGGAGCTGGTGCTGGGGTCGGGCTTACAGGAGTCGATGTCTCTTCCATAGGATTATATTACTTATTTAGTAACTTTCTTCCATTATACCCCCATCTTCGAGCTCCTGCCAAATCTCGCGGGGAATGGGGCTCCGTTTGGGGCTCACCCCAGGATAGCGCCAGGTACTTATGATGCGTAGCTTACGCTCCGCAGAAGGTCGAATTTTGAATTTTGAATTTTGATTGGTATCCTGACCGTCCGTCAGGCGGGTTGAAGCTAGGGATTTGGAAATTGCTTTGCTCCCGCAAAGCAGGTACATTACCCAGAGCTCTTGCTTCCATACCGTTTTACCCTCTACTACTTTCGGCGAGACAGGCTGCATAACCGCTATCGTCTCTTTGGCCACACCGACTTCGGTCCGACTCGGATTCCTGATGACGCCCCGCACCTTCTGTTCGGAGAGTCCGTACTGGCTCATCTTGTAGCGGGCATGCGCGGTAAATTCAATCCCACCTTTTGCTTGCAACTTCTTTTGCTTGTTTTGTTCGTAACGCTCTTTCGCTTTGCGGACAAATTCTTGATAAGGCGATGGCATATTCATGGAATGACCAATCACCAAATTCCAAGAAACAAGACCCTCCCAGTGCTTTGGAAATTGGAGCTCGGTTATTGGTTATTGACCGGCATGTTTCGCAGGGCAGCGATGCGCTCTTCCATCGGTGGGTGCGTCATGAAGTACTTGGCTACTTTTTTCCCCTTGAAGGGATTGGCAATGTAGAGTGACGCCGTGGCGCGGTTGGCAGCTTCAAGTGGTTCGCGGTCACCTGAGAGCTTCTCAAGGGCCGAGGCCAACCCTTCGGGGTAGCGAGTGAGGAGCGCACCCGAAGCATCGGCCAAGAACTCACGCTTGCGGGAAATCGCGAGTTGCATGAGCATGGCTGCGAGCGGGGCGAGAATGGAGAGGATGATGGCTATCACCATGAGGATGACTTGGAACTGTCCGCGGTTGTCATTGTCACGATTGCCACCGAACCAGGCCCAATGCCGAAACCAGTCAGCGAGGAGTGCCACAAACCCGACCAGGATAACCACTACTGTCGAAATGAGCGTGTCACGATTGCCGATGTGTGAGAGTTCATGAGCAGCCACTCCCTCGAGCTCGGCCCGATTGAGGGTCGCAAGGATACCGGTCGTAAAGCAGATGACGCCATGCTCGGGATTGCGCCCGGTGGCAAAAGCGTTGAGGGCGGTGTCTTCGATGGTATAGATCTTGGGCGTTGGGAGACCGGCCGTGATGGCGAGATTCTCGACCAGACGGTAGAGCTCTTTGTTGTCCTCGAAGTTGACGAGTTTGGCTCCGCTCATCGAGAGGACAATCCGATCGCTCCACCAGTAGGAGGCGACGCTCGTGAGGATTGAGAACGCTACCGCCCCGTAGAGGATAGCGCTTGACTGCATCGCTCCCGCAAACACGTAGCCAACCCCGATGACAAAGAGGAGAAAGCCCGTGATATAGACAAAGGTTAGACGTTGATTGTGGTCCTTGTGAGTATAGAGGGTAGCCATAATAGATGATATGAAAAGTGACGCCTCCACAAGGAGTGCGCCACTAGTATAGCTCTTTTTTACAGTACCGTACAGGCTCTTAGAACTGCACTTTGACGGGTTCCTTTTCGGCTTCAGCGACTTCAAAAAATTCACTCTTCACAAAATGGAAGATGCTCGCGATGATGTTCGAAGGAAACATATCAATCTTGTTGTTCAGTTCCAAGACGTTACCATTGTAGAAACGACGTGAAGCCTGGATTTTGTTCTCGGTGTCAGAGAGTTCCCGCTGAAGCTCGAGAAAGTTCTGGTTGGCCTTGAGATCAGGATAGGCCTCGGCGACCGCAAAGAGGCTCTTCAAGGTCTGCGAGAGCATGTTTTCGGCTTCGGCCTTGTCATGCGTATTTCCGGCCTGCATAGCATTGGCACGGGCTTCAGTCACCTTCTCAAAGACACCACTCTCGTGACTGGCATAGCCCTTCACGGTATTGACCAAATTCGGGATGAGATCATAGCGACGCTTGAGCTGGACATCGATATCGCTCCAAGCTTCGCTCACGCGATTGCGGAGTGAGATGAGGCCGTTGTAGGTGAAGACCACATAGAGCACGACGAGACCGACAATCACGAGCAATATAAGCGGTAGGCTCAACATAGATTTTATTGAAAGATTACCCTCTTAGGGTAGCAAATCCCCACGTTTTTGCAACTTGACCCTAATCTGGGGAAGATACCAAGAAATATGCTATACTTTTGGCAGAAAGCACCCCTCAATAATTAAACATCCCTATGGAAAATCTGCAGTCCTATCTAGTCTTCTTGATTCCAATTACGGTCGGTGTCATCACCCAGCTCATCAAGTTTGCACTCTACTCGTACAAGCACGGGTTTAACGTCGAGTACGCCTTTACTCACGGTCACATGCCGAGCGCCCACACCTCGCTCGTGGTCTCGCTCTTGACCAGTGTCGCCTACTACGAAGGCATCCACTCCGGTGCCTTTGCGCTCTCAGCCGTCCTCGCCTTCATCGTCATCGATGACGCGGCCCGTATCCGCATGTACCTCGGAGACCAGGGTCGGTACTTGAATATGCTCGTCGAGCAATTGAATATCCCCAAAGACAAGTTTCCTCGCCTCAAGGAGCGCGTCGGACATCGGGTCAACGAGATCATCGGCGGTGCCTTTGTCGGACTCTTCCTCACTATCTTCCTCATCCGTATCCTGGGCTAAAACTACCATGATAAAAAACCCCCTCATACGAGGGGTTTTTCTTTATTGAAGTTTCGCGAGTTCTTCTTCAATCACCTGGCGTTCACTCCAGGGAATGCGCTCGGCACCAAGGGCCATCGTCACCTCGGCTCCCTTGCCAGTGACGAGGACGATGTCTCCGATTTCGGCCAGGGACAGTGCTCTGTGGATTGCCTCGCGCCGATCGAAAATTCGGAAGTATGTCTTATCAAGTTTCTTGGTCACCCCGCGTTCGATATCATCAATGATTTGTTCTGGGTCCTCAAAAAATGGATCTTCATTGGTGAGGATAATGATATCCGCATGGGTGCTCGCGATCTCTCCCATCGTGGGTCGCTTCCCCCGATCACGTTCTCCACAGGCTCCAAAGACGTGGATGATCTTGCTCCCGGGAATCTTGAGCGGGAGGATCGAGGCATAGAGCTGCTCGAAGGCATCTGGTGTCACCGCATAGTCAATGAGGATATCGGCATTCACATGGTTCGGCACGAGCTCCATCCGTCCTGGGACACCCATGACACTGGCGAGGGCCTTTTGGGCGGTAGCAAAATCAATCTGAAGGAGGTGAGCAACTCCAAGGGCCGCAAGCGCGTTCTCGATATTGAAGAGTCCCGGAATATTGAGGTGGAACCGGGTATCGCCGACAAGAAAATCGGTCCCCTTGAAATCGAGGGTGATGTCACGAGCGACGAGATCGGCCTCTTTCATTTTGGTACTATAGGTCACGACCGGGCTCGCACCAGCACGGACGAAATACTCTGGCTCCTCCATATCGAGATTGACCACCGCCTTTTTGGCTCGGGTAAACAGTCGGCGCTTGGCCTCACGGTACCCGGCCATAGTCCCATGATAGTCGAGGTGCTCCCGCGTCACGTTGGTCATGACTGCTATCTCATAGGCTACCCCCCACACGCGATTCTGATCGAGCGCATGAGATGAGGTCTCGATGACGGCGTGCGTACAGCCCTCACGGACGGCTTCTCGGAGAAAGGCCTGGAGCTTCCAGGGTGAGAGCGTGGTGAACTTGGAGGCATTGACCCAAGTCCGCTCGCCAATCTGAAAGTTGATCGTCGAGGCCATAGCCACTTTCTTTCCTGACACAGTGAGGAGACGTGAGATAAACTGAGTGGTCGTGGTCTTACCATTGGTCCCGGTCACACCCACCACGAGGAGATTTTTCGACGGAAAGCCATACCATGCACACGCCAGGACTGCCTGACCGAGGTGGCAGAGATTCTTCATCGATTGTGGCACAAGTCGCGAGAGGAGACGTTTGAGAGACATAGAAGAATATTAGCGAGCGACGAGACGCTTCAACTTTTGGAGATGTCGTAACCCATCATAGAGGAGATATCCACGAGAATCAAGGATGATGTCGTGAGTGCCAGGATACACGGTCGGCGCGGTGGCAGGAGCAAAGCCAACTTTGAACCTCGTAATGCCTTCCCAGTCCTTCTGTTTGGATTTTTCATTCTCTACTCGGGTATGAACTCCGCCAAAGTCGTAGTAGTGATACCCTTCACGCTTGGCGACTTTGATCTGCTCCCACTGGAGGAGGTACGGAGCCATGGCATCACGATGGGCATCACTGGTCCCGCCGTGGAGGTAGGTCACGGTGTCGCCATAAAACATGACAAGATTGGCCGCGATTATCTCGCCCTGATACTCAGCTACAAAGAGTCGACACATCTCCCGAGGGAGTATCTGAAAAAACTTTTCGTAGTACGATTTGGGATGCGACGTGATACCCTTCCGGCCCGAGGTCGCGGTGATGAGCCCGAGAAAGGCTTCGATATGTTTCGCCTCCCGCGTCTCATTCACTCTCACTCCGCGCTTTTCGGCCAGACGGATATTGTAGCGAGTTTTGGGCTTCATCCCCGCGAGGAGCTCTTCTTCGGTCTTGGATATGGCTATTTTGAAAATCTCCCGCGGTTGCATGTCATGGGGCGCAGGCACTACTCGCTTAGAAACTACCGCCTTGATGGCCTCTAGCGCCTCTTCTGTCTCTGGCTCAATTCGCATCCACTTCATCTTTTTCTCTTTGGCAGTTTGAATCAGTCTTTGCATTCCATTCTTGATTCCTACTTCTTGCTTCATACTTCCAATTTTTGGTCCTCTTGGCACATACAAGTATGACCCCACCACTGGCAACGTATGTACTATCCCGTTCGCCATGAAATCCTCCTCTTCCAAAGGAATGATTCCCTTCCCTGTAGCCTCCTGTAAACGAAGCCACTCTCTAGATTGCAAAAATTCTGTACTCATTCTTATATATGCAAAAGATGCCGAGCGATGAACTGTTTGTTTGGGCTCCTGTGCGTCTCTAGAGCCTCGAGATACTCCTCTTTGGTATACACGCAGAGAGCTTTGATATCTCCGTCTTGATTTTCTTTGAAACGCTCAAGTAACTCACTGGAAGATATATTTAATATTACTTCGAAATAAAAACCAACGTTCGCTCTAGCTTCAAGATAAATCGTCTTCAAAAAACACTCTCTCATATCCTGCTCTCGTATACCGGCTTCTTCTACAAGTTCATCAAAAAAACTTTTAAAGATATCTTGCCCTGACTGAAAATTAGAGTTTGTTTCCATGATACCACCTATAAAGTCAGTCGTGTTCTGATTCATCGACTTACCAGAGAGTTCTACCATGAGGTACCGATCATCAAGCGTCTTGACCGTTGAAGTTGAGAAACAACATTTACGATAGTACGCTTCTGGTAAATCAAAGTACTCCGGAATATCTACGAGACCACCCCACACTTTGTATTCGACTGTGCCGAAATCCATTTTTACTTTCCCGTCCTGTTCTTCAATGGTATTGAGTCTATATGAAATTCCATTGTAACAATTTTTCCCATCTTTATCGGCCTGTTTCTTCTTGGCTTGCCACAAGCTCTCCAGCTGTCCTTCAATTGCTGGATCTATTTTTCGATTCGACTCGCTCACTGAAACAACGAGATCCTCTGGTGCAAACTTGCCACTAACTATTACTTTCGGTAATTCCATAACTCATTGCTAGAGAATATCAACTATCTTTGGTTGACGGTCCGTAAACATATACATCTTAGCGGGGCGACTTGGACCATCTCGACGAACCTTGCCAGTTTCTTTCACTAGTCGCACCTCTTGAATTTTCTTACGAAAGTTTCGCTTGTCGAGAGGGCGCCCCAGGATACTCTCATACAGCGTCTGTAGTTCAGTCAGAGTAAACTCTTTCGGCAAAAGGGCGTAAGCCACATTGGAATATGAGAGTTTTCCAATCAGGCGTTGCTTCCCATAGGTAACTATCTCTTTGTGATCAAAGGCCAGCGCCGGAAGATGGTCGACCGTGTGCCAAGCGATATCAGCATAGTACTCAGAGGCCTTGGGATGAAACTCCTCCATGTTTACCAGTGCAAAGTACGCCACTGAAATACTTCTGGAGCGTTTGTCACGTTTTGGTGCCCCAAAGGTAGCCAGTTGTTCTAGATAGATGCCATCCACCCCGGCACGTTCCGAAAGCACCCGCTCGGCTGCTTCTTCGAGCGATTCATTACTTTGAACCAATCCTCCCGGAATAGCCCACTTCCCTTGATACGGGCCACTCCCAATTTGAACCAACAGCACGTGCAATTTATGTTTGAGCACCGAGAATACCAGCACATCCGTGGCTACTTTGATATTCGTATCGGATATTTTGTTCTCTTTTTTCATAGACGTTTCATCTGCTTTATCCTACTCTCACCTCTGCTTCTGGTCAATCATACACTTACTCTCGTCAACCGCTCCTCTCTGGGAAACTGCTCAAAAATATCTCTCCCAGTCATGAGCAAGCGATCACAGATGTCGATAGCATCTTGCAAGCGCTTCTCTCGATTGCCTCGCAGTACTCGGTATTCGATACCCTCCGCTTTCAGCAATGTCTCAAACCGCTGATGCATGTCATGTCGGATATGCTCCCCATCACGCATCCCGTCTTGCTCGAAGGGTATTTCATCACCAGTCAAAAAGACGAAATCATATCGTCGTCTAAGTGCCTGCTCATCGACCGTGGGGGCCATATGACCGAGATAGCGCTCATGCCATAGCCGTGTTGCCCACGCATTGGTATCACAGATCAATACCCGGTTCGAGTGTCTGGCGTATTCATCTTCCAGTCGGTTCTGTCCCTCAGCAATAAAAACAAATTCTTCAGTCTGCCATGACAGGGTAGCTGTCAATTTTCCTTCCGTGTAAAATCGCCCGAACTCTGGAGTCCAGACCGTCTCATAGTGACGGGCGAGATCGCGAGCCAGTGTAGTAGTACCGGTTGACTCCGCCCCCACAATCGCGATTCGTCGCGCGAGTCTGGCCCGCACCGGAGCACTGAGATATTCCCATTTGGCATAGGGATTCTCTCTGATTTGAGTAGCAGAGATAGGAATAGTATTCCTCTCTCGATCGACGAGCACGTGGGTAGCCCCCATATATCGGGCATATGGTTCGCCATAATCCTCCGAGGTAAAAACCACGTCCGGATGATAACCAAGAAAAGAGACCGTATAGTCAGCCCAGGTCTGTGAATCATCATCCTTTTCGATATCTCGCATCACTCTCACCTCTACCTGTGGGAAAACTTCGCGAATCCACTGAGCTCGTTCTTCCCCGGTAAACACTTGGGTCGAACGATCGACAACCAACACCGTCACCTGATCAGACTGGGCGCAAGCACTCCGAATCAGGTGGGCATGTCCAGAGTGAAACGGATAGAACTTCCCCACTACTATTCCTCGCTTCATATGACAGCCACCCCCTCTCCGGCGACCTTGCGAGCCACGTTCTTTTCATGGACAAGCAATTCCTTTCTCCAGGCAAGCATACCTTTGGTCGCCAACACCAGAAAAATGAAGTACAGAATAGCTACGAACTTTACTTCCTTCTCGTAGTAGAGCCACACGCCTATGATATCGATGACGATCCAGAGATACCAATTCTCCACCCGCTTAAACACCAGGAGGATTTGCGCAGCGAAGCTCGCTACGGTGGTAAAGGCATCAAGAAACGGGAAAGCAGCTGGCTCCGGGAACCACGTCGGAAAGAAGAGGTGAATCCGTGACATCAAGTATCCGAGGAGCACCGTTCCGACTACAAGCGCCAGACCGGTACATGCCATCTCCAGCGGAGAAGACCGGTGCACACCTCCCATAGAATCTGCATCTTTCGTTTCTTCCTTACCGAGTTTCGCCCATACGAACCATCCCCAGATACCCGTACCCAAGAAGTAAATTTGTTCCATAAGGTCCGAATAGAGGCGGATCTGGTAGAAAAGAGCCCCAAAGAGGATCACAGCAAGAATCCCTACTGGCCAATTCCAGATACTCTTTTTAGTTGTCAACCAGACACAGATGATATTGAGTATAGTGCCAAAGAACTCAAGGTAGCTCATGGGATAGTCCCAGAGAGTAAAGAATACTGTATTGATGTCGAAGAGTGTAGATATCATAGTCATAATTTTATGGTGAATTTACTGTCTTTTTAGTGTTACTATAACACTAAGTAGTGCTGAGAAAATGCGTCGGCCGCGCATTTTGTTCCTGATATAGTGTATAATACACACTATATACTTTGTTGTCAAGCCCCAAAAATTTTCCTTCTCTGGAGCCCTACTTCTTCCCCAGGGTTTTGAGAGCAGCACGGATGCGAGCGCCGACCTCTACCACGTCAGCGGGAACGAGCTTGAGAGCCTCACGGGCCTGGGTCACCGAGTAGCCGAGCGACGTGAGCGCTTCGAGCGCGTCCTGCCCTGCCACCGCGTCACCATCTTCGTCTCCGGCTACAGCCGTTACTTTGTTCTGAAGTTCTACGATCAGCTTCTCGGCGGTCTTCTTGCCGACACCCGAGACACGGGTGAGGAGAGATGGATCCTTGTTCACAATAGCGAGCCTGATGGTTTTGATATCGGCGATAGAGAGGATGGAGAGCCCCATCTTGGGGCCGATACCGGAGACTGAGATGAGGAGCTCAAACATATGGAGTTCCTCTTCGTCGAGGAAGCCAAACAGATTGAACTGGTCCTCCCGCACATGAGTATGGATATGGAGGAGAACCTCGTCACGTCCGGCCAGTTTGCCGAGCGTATAAGTCGAGACAGCCACGAGATAGCCTACCCCACCCACCATGAGGACGACACTATTCCCCCGTATCCCCGCAAGAGTTCCCTCGAGTTGTGCAATCATTGATATGGCTTTTAGCTTCATTAGCTCTTAGCTTCTTAGTTTCCGAACCAGATATCCCGGCTAAAAAGCTTCTTGTATTGTATCATGCTCATCTTTCGCTTCAAATGAGCCTATTCTTGGCACGTCGCTTCGCGAGCGACGGTGCCTTGCCAAAAGACTCAAAGCATGCTAATAATAAAGAACTTCGATTTTCTTCCTAATAAGCTAACGAAGCTAAGAAGCTACCGACTAAAGTCTATGCCAATCAAGAAATCCGCCAAGAAGTACATGCGCGTCACGGCCAAGAACACGATTCGCAATAAAGTTGCCAACGGTGTCGTGAAGAGCGCCGTCAAAAAGACTCGCGAAGCCGTCATTGCCGGCAACATCGATGAAGCCCAGGAGACCCTCAAGAAGGCCATCAAGGCTCTCGACAAGGCTGCTCAGAAGAAGATCATCAAGAAGAACACCGCTGCCCGCAAAAAGTCCCGCCTCAATGCTCTCGTGAAGAAGGCAGTAAAAGCCTAGCCTTTTACTGTCCCGTACTTGATACGGGATCTTCATAAAAACCCGGAGTCACTCCGGGTTTTTATATTGTCTCGCTCAAATCCACCCACGTCGGGTTAATAGATTCTACCAACGCGTCTTTCCATGAACGCTTCCACTCCTTAATTTGTTTTTCTCTCTGTAATCCCTCCCTTACTCCTACAGCGTTTTCAAAGTAGACAAGTTTGTTCACTTTGTATTTATGAGTAAAACCCGTTTTGCCTCTGGCACGGTGCTGTTTCACTCGATTCTTCAAATCTTTGGTGCTTCCTACATACATCACTTTGTGATTCCAATTTGTCAGAATGTACACATAATAAACAGAGTCCATAGGATACAAGACCCCGTATCAAGTACGGGGTAGCTTACGCTAAAACTTCCACACAAAGAGATCAAGTGACACCTCGGGGTCGGCTTTGCCTTGCTTCAGTGCCGTGTCGATGTCAGAGAGGAGAGCGAGGCTCTTTTTGAGTCGCGAGAGTGGGAGTTCTTGGATGACGGCCATGGACTTTTGGACAGTAAAGGGCGGGAGCTTGGTCGCGCTCGCTATATCAGACGGTCGCCGTATCCCATGGTCAAACACCTCCCGGATAGCGAGGAGTCGGCGTATCTGCCAGGCGCACATCGAGAGTACCGGATACACTCCCTCCCCTTTCTCGGCCTCACGCCGAAAGAGGATGAGAGCCTCATTGGGACGGCCTCGTCCGAGCGCATCAAGCGCTCCCCAGATATTTTCTTCCTCGGCCCGAGGGAGGAGGAGTGTGATGTCCTCACTCGTAATCACGCCCTCGCTACGAAACGTAGCCAGCTTCTCAAGCTCCGTCATCATCTGAGCCGTGCCACCACCGGTGAGCGCCAAGAACAGTGGCAGGGCTCGTGCATCCATGGTCACCGCCGGATTGATGCGAGCGAGCTCTTTTTGAACCAACTGGCGCAGGGCCGTCCCCTCGGGCGCATCATAGACTTCTTCCTTATCGAGGTGCTTCAGGAGTGCCTTGGCCAAAATATCTGTTTTTTTGAATTTACCCGTCTCAACAAAGAGGAGAATCGTTCGTTCGGGCAACTGCCCAGCCTGGTCCTTGAGAAAGGTCGCGAGGAGCTTCTGTGACCCCTCGGGAAGCGTCGTGGCTCGGTGAAAGACAATCATCTTTTCGGTGGCAAAGAGTCCGCCCTCACAGGCTTCGAGTGCTCGCTTCACATCCTCTGGTCGGCCCGCATCTTGGAAATCAAAGACAAAGACCTCGCCGCCAGTATATTTGGCAGTAAAAGCCTGGGCGAGCGCTTGTTTGCGGCGCCCCACCAAGAATTCGTCTTCACCGTGGAGAAAGAGAACCATATAGCAATCAACAATTAACAGTCAGTAATAGATGCGTGGTACTTACATTATACACTCCAAACAAAAAGCGGGCATCTGCCCGCTTTTTATGGCTTTTTGTTGATTGGTAGCTGTTTATTGCTGAGGGGTCCACTCAAACTTCTGACCAGGGACCATCACCTCTACCCAGATCTGACCAGGGACAAACTTAATTTCGTTCCCTCCTTCATCGAAGAAGGCGAGTTTGCTTTCGGCGCTCAACTTGTCTTTCTTCCAGGCACCCCGGATCTCTTCGCCATTTAGGTAGAAATAGGCGGTGCCACTGTCCTTGGTATCAAACCAGGGATCACCAAACTCGAGGTTATTGTAGCGACCGGAGATATTCTTGGGTCCCACTTTTTCCCATTCCTCAAGACCAGCCCACGGATCCTCTACTCCACGAGCCTTGTAGTTGGTCTCGGCGAGAATTTGCTCGTTCTCAGCAATCGCGACTACGATATTCTTCGGGGCGATACGCTCTTTGGAAGTTCGGTCAGTGTCAGGCACTCCGCCCCAGGTACGCTTGTAGCTATTGGTCTCACGGTCATAGTCATATTCAGCCTCCATGATCCCAGGATAGCCGATGCGGAGGTGCCCACCCTGCGGACGGGCATCGAGGGCCTTGTCCTCCTGATGAGGATAGCCAGCGAACTTGCTCTCCATGCGGTAGCCAAAGTTCTTAGCCGCTTCGAGAATCTTGGCAAATTTGATGTACCCCGTGTCTTCGATGCGCATCGGACCAGTGCGCTCCTTGCGGAAGCAGTACGAGCTCGCGCTCTTGCCACCCTGGTCGTTACAGTCGAGGTTATCAATGACTCCCGCATCCAGCTTGGCCAGGGCAAAAGCCGATCCTCCCCAACCGACAAAGATGGCATCGAGTCCCTTGGCGACACTGATATAGTCATGACGGGCACTCCGGATAGAGCCGACCTCCTCTGGAGTTTCACACTGGTAGACACCCATGAGGCGTGTCACAAAGATACCCGCTGCCGGGTTTGGCATCTCAAACACCATATCAGCATCGGAGAAGCCAGCCACAGGGCGAGCCTGCGAGTCCACTGGTTGCATCACCGCCACTGGGCGACGATTCCAGTTTTCACAAGGGAGACCCGAGATAGCACCGACCGGGCCGGTATTGGCCGGGTCCTTTGACACCGTCGGGAGCGACTGATTCTTGTTGTTGAGTTCGATCGGCTTGCGGGCCTCCTTACCACCAAAGAGGAAATACCCGACGACACTCACGAGAGCCACGACAACCAAGAAAATGACGAGTTTTTGTCTTCCACTCATAGGAACGCGCTAAAGATAAATTAGTGTTGGCAGTGCGAGCAGAAAAAGACGCTCCGACTACCAATTTTTTTTCGTTCTATAATTGTACCACATTTCTTGCAGGGCAGACCGGTCCGGCCATAGACATAGAGTCGCTTCTGAAAACTCCCCCTTTTCCCTGCAGTGTCTCGGAAATCGCCATCAGTCGTCCCTCGAAGTCTCACCGCTTCTCGCAAGACCTCTTGGATCTTTCCATGGAGCACCCGGATCTCTCGGGGTGTTAGTGTCCCCGCGTAGCGGTGTGGTAGTATCCCGGCACGGTAGAGTGCTTCGCTCCGGTAGATATTGCCGATACCAGCGATCTTCTCCTGCTCGAGGAGGAGCATGCCGATGGACTTCTTGGAAGTACGCGCGCAATACTCTCCGAGGACCTCGGGACCGAAATCTCGAGACAGGGCATCGACACCCAGTTTTTCGATATGCCGGTGATTCAAAATTTCTGCCGTCTCGCAGATATCGACCCAGCCGAACTTGCGCATATCCGAGAAATCGACGTGTGACCCATCCTCAAAATCGAAGCGGTGATGGATGTATTGATTGGTCGGATCCTGCCATTCTTTGGCTCCCTGGTTCGCCTCATCCTTGTAGAGGAGATGCCCGGTCATCTTGAGATGGATGACGATAGAATAGGCATTATCGAGATCGATCACGATAGTCTTGCCAAAGCGTCTAGTCCCTAGGACCGCTGATCCCTTTACGAGCTTCTTCACTTTGGACACCGGCTCAAGCACTTTCTTGTCCCAATCAGTCCAAAAACCGACCAGGGTTTTCCCGGTAATCTTTTTCCCGATTTGCGTGACAACGGTTTGGACCTCTGGGAGTTCAGGCATGCTTTTCTTTTTCGTTGTATTAGCATAGCACAACGAAAACGGTTTGACTTTCAGACTTTTTTCTGCTATACTAAGAGAGTAAAGAACCGGGTGGACCCGGTTTTTTCTTTTTTAAAAGGTAATTTGTAAAAGAAAAGTATGGGAATCGAAAATATGGGGCTTGATCTAAAGGAGCAAGATAACTTAAGGGTCACGACAGCTGGCGAAGCAGGCTACCGAGGGGCGTGGGACAGAGACAAATCAGTATCTGGACACGAAGCAAGTCGGGAAATGGTTCGCGATGCTGCCATCAATAGAGCTGACCTCGATGAACTCACAGATGCTGTCACAAGATTGGAGAATACAGCCAATCCAGACACAGTAACACTTGAAGCTCTAGCAAGACTGCGAGCGAGAATTGATGAAGTTATCCAGCGCCATCAAAACTAAAGCTATACAAAAACCGGTCTCGCGACCGGTTTTTTGTTTTCTCTTACACGTTGCTGATTGCTGTTCGCTGATTTCTATCTGTTTCCTAAATTTCTCCCCAGTTTTTTCCGATCTCCGTCTCAGCCAAGAGCGGGACACGGAGCGGATAGACACCAGCCATAACTTCCTTGACCGCGACTCCAAATTCCTCAGCCCGTTCTGCTTTCACTTCACAGATGAGCTCATCGTGAACCTGGAGAATCATAACTGCATCGTCGGCAAAACGTTCGGCAATCAGTCGCGATACCGCGAGCATGGCGAGCTTCATGATATCGGCGGCGAGGCCCTGGACCGGCATATTGATCGCCATCCGTTCGGCTCCGCGTGCTACCTGGACATTGGGGCTCTCTATCTCCGGCGTATAGCGTCGGCGTCCCAGCTCTGTTTCCACAAAATGATTCTTCCGAGCGCCCTCCTTCATCTCTTCGATGAACTGTTTCACGCCCGCAAATTTTTTGAAGTACTCGACAATAAATTCGGCTGCCGTCTTCTGGTCAATCTCGGCCGCCTGAGCCAATCCATAGGCCCCCATCCCGTAGAGAATACCGAAGTTAAACACCTTAGCCTGTCGGCGCATATCTGGCGTCACCTCCTCAGGCTTCACCTTAAACACCACCGAAGCGGTCGTCTTGTGGACGTCCTCACCGTTTTGAAACGCTGAGACGAGCTCCTTATCTTGGCTCAAATGAGCCATGACTCGCAGTTCTATCTGAGAATAGTCCGCGCCCACCAAGACATACCCAGGAGCTGGTTCGAATGCCCCGCGCACCCGCGTACTCCACTCCCCCCGCGCTGGGATGTTCTGCAAATTCGGATCCGAAGAGGAGAGTCGCCCAGTCGCCGCCACTGCCTGGTAGTAGGTAGTATGGAGACGTGACGTACTATCGACGAGGGTCGGGAGCGCATCGAGGTAGGTCGTTTTCAATTTGAAAAGTTCCCGGTAGTGCTCGATCTTTTGGACGATGGGGTACTCTTGGAGTTTCTGGAGTTCCGACGAAGCCGTCGAGATCCCCGTCTTCGTCTTCTTGATATATTGCGAAGGTATTTGGAGGTCGACAAACAAAATTTCCGAGAGTTGCTTCGGCGAGTTGATATTGAACTCACGTCCGGAGAGCGCATAGATATCTTGCTCCAAAGTTTTGAGTTCACTCCCGAGCTCATCGGAGAGCTTCTTGAATTTTTGGGTATTCAAGATGACTCCGCGCTCCTCCATGGCAAAGAGGACGGGAAGGAGTGGGAGCTCAATCGTTTCAAGGACAGTGCGAAGTGTCTTCCCAGCTGTTTGGGTTTTACTCACTTCATTGAGCTTTTCCTCATAGCGTTCATGGAGCCGGAGGGTATATGGGGCTGGGAGATATGGAGGCTCATCGCCAAGCTCCACCAGCACCAGATAGTCAAGCGAGACGTCACTCCCCGAGTCGAGGAGGTAGGCCGAGAGCATAATATCGGAGACGACCCCCCGAAGCACGATCCCGTCTTGCCACAAGAGATGCATGAGTGCCTTGGCGTCATAGACTATCTTTTCTTGTGCCTCATTTTCAAGAAATTCTTTGAGGAGCTCTTTGTGGTCCGCCCAAGCGAGGGCATAGCTTTCTTCCGGTGAGAGCGCGAGGTGGAGCGACTGGAGTCCTGCCCCAAAGAGTGATTCTGTTTCCTTTTTGGCCCACACCGCGACCTGCTTCCCCTGGGCTTTCTTCAAAAAGTCTTTGATATCTTTTTCAGTCTTCAGCTCCTTCTCTTTCCTTGCCCTGAGCGTTGTCGAAGGGTTACTCTTCCGCTCTTCATTACTCTTTGCTCCCTCGCCACCCAGCCGCTTAATCAGACTAAAAAACCCGAGCTCCTGAAACAGTCCCGTCACCACACTCCGATCATAGTCACGCGCCACACATGCGGGCAGGTCGAGCTTGACCGGGGCCTCACGATGGATGGTGCCGAGCTCTTTGGAGAGAAAGGCGTTCTTCTGGTCCGCCTCGAGTTTCTTCCGTACGGACTCTTTGACTTCCGAGAGGTGCTCATAGATTGATTCGAGCGTACCAAATTGCTGGATGAGGGTAGTCGCGGTCTTGGCTCCCACTCCCGTCACGCCCGGGATGTTGTCCGAGGTATCCCCGGCGAGACCCTTGTAGTCTGGGATAAGAGCCGGACCAAAGCCATACTTAGCGAGCACGGCCGCCTCATCATAGAGCGCGATATCCTTGATGCCCTTCCGGAGCATGAATACCTTGACCTGGGGCGTCACGAGCTGGAGCTCATCACTATCCCCTGTCACAATGATGACCTGGATATCCTCCGTCTCTGACTGCTTGGCCAGAGTCCCGATCACGTCATCGGCTTCGAAACCCGCCTGTTCATAGATCGGGATATTGAACGCCCGGACCAAATCCTTGACCCTGGGAATTTGCGCGTAGAGATCGTCCGGGGCCGAGGCGCGAGTCGCCTTGTACTCGGCGTACATATCATCTCGAAAGGTCGGGCCCTCGAGGTCAAAGGTAGCCGCGATATATTCCGGATGGAACTTCTCGAGTACCGCGAGAAGCGTCATGACAAACCCATACACCGCCTGCACTGTCTCACCATTCTTGGTAGTGAGCGGTGGCAGAGCATGATAAGCACGATGGATGAGCGCGTTCCCGTCGAGCAGGACCAAAATTTTCGGATGTTTTTCCATAACTCTAATTTAAAGGGATTTCTATTGCCTCTAGTACAGCCTAGCGTCTAACATAGAAAATTATCTCTTATTCAAGCCATTTATTTGCATTGCCTCTAAAAGCCTCTAAAAGGCAAGTGTATAGTATGTGTTTACCGAAGCTCCGTTTGGAATCAAAACCCCAAGCTCTCTTAACTTTTTTAAATCTGCATTTATAGTTGCACGCGGCGTCCCTTTCAGTATTTTCTGACAATCCTGAGCCGTTAAGCGACCTTTGATGAGCAAAGCGTCAATAATTTTTACTTGACGATTATTTATATCATGATAAGCATGACTCAAAAGAATGGCTTCAAAACTGTTCACAGAATTTCTAAATAGAGGTGCCGGGAGTCCCCACTCAGACATCTTTTTAAATACAATATCGACTCCACGGCCATACTCCTCCAAGTATCGCAAATCCTTCAAACGAGCAGCAATCATGGAGTTGCGACTAAACTGTGCTTCCTTGATATTATCAACGGTCACTCCTGGCGGAAGGGATCCGGGACTTATGATCTCTATACGATCTCTAAATACACGGATCTGGGAATACGTTTCAATAATCTTGTAGTCTCGATGAATGAGAGCATTCGCAATGAGCTCACGTATTGCTTCTTCTGGATACTCATACTTTTCTACTCGCTTTGTTCCAGCAATAACAGCCTGCTTCGAAATGTTTTTTAGGACAAACCTGTACGACTCATCAATTTGGACATCAAGCGTACCCTCCACATCAACAGAATCGATTATTTCTGATGATGGATCGCTACCAGCATAACGAATACATCGGACCGTATATCGATCGTACGGGCTTCTGTTTTGGGGAACTGTACTAGAAAATACTAGATATCCCCCAATACTTGGTTTATATTCGCCGTCAAACTTCGCAATTATTCCCAAGTTTTCCAAAACAGAATCATTGACTTCATGACTTGCACCCCTTTGTAGCTCTGCCTCGCTTTGTTCAAGAAGAGATAATACCTTTGCGTAAGAAATCTCTTCCTTTCTTGTGTTTCGTGCTTCAGAAAGATCAAACTGAAATTCTTTTGATGTAGCAATGTATGTTCTGAATTCATTATCTGTAATTTTTCGACTAGTGTTTCCCTCACGGATATATGCTCCATTCGGAAGTCCAACTGGTTTGAAATAGCATGGCATATAATCCTTTGGACATTCAGGAATACAAACTGCCAATATTACTTTCTCCTGATCTTTGATTACATGGTATTCTGGTCGCAATATAAAACTCATCTTGTCATTAAAGTACTCTGTTAGTTTTGCCTGCATCTGATCTATGTTGCTACATCCAGTAATTCTATTCTCCTTTTGATTCACACCAAATACAACAAGGCCACCGCCTCGGCGATTCGAGAATGCAGATATAGTTCTCCAGATATCACTCGGGACATTATTCGTTGCAGTCTTAAACTCGAGGTCTGAAAGTTCTGACGCTATTTCGATACCGTATTTAATTTTTTCAAGAATTTCTTCCTCTGTCATAGTAATTCAAAGTTTAATTTATCCGTATTTCTCGTTCCGTTTCAGAGAGTGACGTAAGGGTGATATCAATTCTTTTCTCAGGGAGGAGGTCGGCGATGCGCTCGGGCCACTCGAGGATGACGAGACCCTCAGGATCAGCACACCATTCGGCGAAGCCAATCTCCGTAAAGTCCTTGGACCCCACACGGTAAGCATCAGCATGATAGATACGCTTCACGCCAGTTACACTCGATACAAACAATTCATACTGTTTCATAATGACAAAGGTCGGACTGACATAGGGTCGCTCGGCGCCGAGGCCCTCAAGGAGTCCCTGGACCAGAGTGGTTTTGCCCGCGCCCAAATCTCCCGTGAGACAGAGGAGTGTCCCAGGGAGTATGGTACCTGCGAGCCCCTTGCCCCAGGCGCGCGTTTCTTCAGCTGAATGAGTGGTGTGGGTCTCTGTCAT
>CAZCNN010000015.1:0-19821 GCA_964500505.1 uncultured Bdellovibrionales bacterium
AAGCGATTGAGAGCATGAATTTTCCTTGCGGTGTCGGATCAAACCAAAAAGTTGGAAATTTCATTTCTGAAATTACGCCAGTATCAACGAGGTAGATGATTTTTCCTCCGTCTACCGAGTTTCTCGCAAGTCTATCGGGGTGCCACGCCAAAATACCAGACGCTTCGCCCGCTTCCATTCTTGTTACCATTTCGTTAAACACAGGGCGACCTGGTATTTTGGCGGTCTGCTTTTCGACAAAGACATCTACCACTTCCAGTTGTTCTTTCAACGCGAGTTCCTTTAACTCACTCAACTGGTCAGCAATACTGCGGACTTGTCTGTCTTTGTCGTCCGTAGACTTGCGAGTATATATGAAAAACTTTTTGGTTTGATTATTCATAGAATTGTATTGGCAAACGACGAGCCACGCGGAGCGTGGAAAACCCTTTTGGATTCTGGATTCGGCGGGGGGAATGCATTAGTGTCGGCGCTTCGCGCCGACCCAGATTTGCGTTCAGAAACCCTTTTCGAAAAATTGCGGTGTGTATTGAACGAAGTTCGAATGTATTTTGAATTGAATCCTGACGAACAATGATGCGCGCCTCGGACACGCTCGCGGACTCGCGTGTGCAAAAACCAAAAAATTTCCTTGCATTTTTCTCGCGTCTCCTCCCCCCACCCCTCCGCCGCGAAGCGGAAAAAGAAATGGAAAGGAAATTTTTGGTTTTGCTTCGCCGTAGTCATAGCTATATTGTACTATAGTTCAAGATTGTTTGGAAATGCAATATCTATTATGCTATAATTATGTTGATAAGTCAGAAATTAGGAGAGAACATCAAGAAGATACGGACTCGTAAGGGAATGTCGCAAGGCGACATTTGCCGTGCGCTTGATATGGATAGGGGTTATATGAGCGCAATTGAGAATGGAAAGAAAAATATTACCATTTCTCAGTTAGAGCGGTTGGCACAGGCGCTCGACGTTTCGGCTGATAAACTACTAAAGTAAAAGTATGGACAATAAAAAATTTCACCAATTTATTATCACAGGTGTTCCCACTGCTGGAAAATCAACTTTCTCACATGAATTAGTGAAAAAGTATTTTGTCCAACATATTTGCATAGACCCAATTATCGAAGGGTTTGAAGACGTATTTCCACAACTCGGTATTACTCACAAAGCACCAACACTACAGGAGCATATTGAGGTTTGCCAAAAGTTCAAGCCGTTTATCTTTCGGATGATTGATGGACTTGATGTAGATGATTTTGTGATTGAGGGTTTCCGGTTGCCTCTTGAGGACATCCACGCGAAATATCCTCATCTCCAATACTTTGTATTTGGATACCCAAACGCAACACCACAGGAGCGTCTTGCTCGTGTCCGTGAGTTTGATGTATCAAATTGGACGAACGACATGACAGACAAGGAATTATTGAAAGAATTTGAATTCTTGATCTCAGAGAGTAAACGACTCCAAGAAGTTTGTGGAAAGTTTGATATACCTTTTATGGATACGAGTAAAGAATACTGGCCGCAAATAAATCATGCCCTGGCCAATGCAAAATAAAGCATGAGCTGGCTTACCCTCACACTTCTAAGCGTAATCATCGCGTCTGTCGCAAGTATTCTTCAGCGCGTGCTGATGAAAGACGATAAGAGCAACCCGTACTCGTACGCGATTATTTTTCATCTACTTCTCGGCGTTCTCGTCCTTGTTTTCGGTCTCATACGCGGCGTTGATTTTTCTTTGTTTAGTGGCAATGTTTACATGCTTCTCTTGGCAAGTGCTCTATGGGGTGCGTGTCAGGTGTTCTTGTTCAAAGCTCTGCAACTTCTTGAAGCGTCCGAAGTGACGGTGATATCCGACACACGAGTTATCTTCACCATTATCGCCTCGGTCATTTTCCTTGGCGAAGCCTTCACTAGTTGGAATATTCTTGGCGCGATGTTGATACTCACCGCGACCTTGTTGGTCGTAGATATTAAAAAAGGTTTCGAGTTCAACAAAGGAGTTTGGTATACCCTCGCAATGGCGTTTTTTGCAGGTTTGGCGATAGTCGCAGATTCGGCGAATGTTCAGCAATACGATGTCCTCGCGTATAGCACTTTTTCAAATTTCTTGAGCGGGCTTTTCGTTCTCGCTTTTTATCCAAAATCATTGCGACAATGGACGCATTTCATACAGCCAAGTTTCCTTGTCAAAATGGTGCCACTTGCCGTTTTTAGCGCAACGCAAGGCATTCTATATCTCCTTGCACTTACTTACGGCGGTAATACGGCGCAAGTTGGGACAATACGGCAAGCATCCGTTATTGTTACGGTTTTGCTTGCAGTTATTCTCCTCAACGAGCGCGGAAAGCTCTGGCAAAAGTTTGTCGCGGCGATTTTGGTCACAGCAGGAGTGTTCCTGTTGAGTTAAAGGAAGCAATCCTGTCGTTTTCTAATATGCCTTAAGGCGACCGAATAGAATATGTTGCGCGTCCGCACTCATTTGGTTTTCACCACTGTTTGCGTTAATATGAATGTATGAGCAAAAAAGCCCCACAAAAAAGCATAATCGGTAAGGTTGTGACAAAAAGCGTTGTGGAAAAGAACGCTCCCGCCTTTGAAGCGTACGGCGACTACAGAAAAGCCGCCGATATTATCGAGCGTGCCGATTTCGCTTCTGGCAAGCGAGTAGTTTTCAAGTCGGGCACTGGCTCTACACTAAACTTCGAGATTAACCGCCATGGAGCCTACTCAACAACCGCGCAAACGATTTAAGACAACACAGGACTGGAACGACTACCTTGGTCCGCTTCTTCAGTCCGGCACTGCCATTACGGGCGGGCAACTGTTCGATTTGCGAAAGTCGTGCTACTTCGAAATTGAAAAATTGCGCGGTCGTCCACTTCTCGTGTATGCAACTAAGTTTCTTGAAGGCACACTCCCTGGCACACCGAACCAGATTGACTTACCAGATGTTGACGGGTTTACCGACCTTATCAACTCTGTATCTGATTCCGATTCTGTAGATATTTTGATTCACAGTCCGGGTGGTCGTCCTGACGCAACGGAGCGCATCGTTGAAATACTTCGGAATAAGTTCAAGGAAGTTCACTTTCTCGTCCCACACTCCGCGTATTCGGCGGCCACTATGCTCTCGCTCTCCGGCGACACCATAACCTTGCATCCAAGCGCGACTCTTGGCCCGATTGATCCGCAACTCGGTATTCCAACCAGGGAAGGTATGATGCGATTTACTCCGGCTAAATCTATTCTCAACGGCTTTGCGAAAGCAAAAGCTGTTCTCAAAAAAGAAGGGCCGGAATCTCTTCCCGCTTATATCCCGCTCATTGAAAAATATTCCCTCGACTTGCTAGAATTATGCGAGGATTCCGAGAAACTTTCGAAAGATTTAGTGTCTTCCTGGCTCAAGAAATATATGTTTGCCGGAGAGCGTGGAGCACCGCTCACGCGAAAAGTGAAGAAAATTGCCAATTTCTTTTCAGACTACGATACCCACCACAGCCACTCACGCTCTTTATCGCCAGCGAAACTCCAAAATGGGTTAGGCTTGAAGGTAGAGATTGCGGATGATGGACTTCGCGATTTACTTTGGGAGGCACACATCCTGCTCAACGGATTCTTCAATGCAAGTCCGTTCGTCAAACTTTACGAAAGCACACATGGCGTCTCATGGGGTAAGCAGTTTCAAGTAATGATTGCGCCGCAACAAGCACCACAGCAGAGACCGAAACAATAAGGGAGTCCGCTTTGTGCGCGCACTGGGTGGGTGGGGCAAGCACATACAGATTTGTTTGTGCCTTAGCACAATCCATATTCTTTGAGTTACCACTACACTCTGTCGAAGTCATCAAGCGAACACACACAACGCCGAAGCAGCCAGCGCGAGCGAATGCGGGCGGGCTATGCGTAGGCGGTGGTGTGTGGTTCGCGGAGGGTTAGAGCTACCACTAAACGTGGATATGGGTGCGCCTCGGTCGTCGTGAGGGCGGAGAAAAGAGCAACCAAAAGTGATAAAATAACAGTGCTCTTTTCGGAGACTGAAACGGCGAAGCAAAACCAAAAATTTCCTTTCCATTTCTTTTTCCGCTTCGCGGCGGAGGGGTGGGGGGAGGAGACGCGAGAAAAATGCAAGGAAATTTTTTGGTTTTTGCACACGCGAGTCCGCGAGCGTGTCCGAGGCGCGCATCATTGTTCGTCAGGATTCAATTCAAAATACATTCGAACTTCGTTCAATACACACCGCACCGCAAAAGGAAAAAATCCCTTGATAGGGATTTTTTCTTTTGTGGAGTGGTAGCGGAGGAGGGATGAGAAGGGCGTGAGTAGAAAGCGAGCGAGCGTAGCTTTCTGTGTGTAGCGCCCGGGCCCCGCGTCGGAGCGCGGGGGAATCCCTCCTCTTGTGCTAAAATGGGTAAATGAAAGCACGAAAAGGTATTTTATTAATTTTTCAAATATATGGATTATTCAAAAAAAGTACTTCCCGTACTACGAAAAACAAGAGATACATTGCTCTCAGCTTGGGGCAACGTAGAGGTTGAGTCTCAGAAAGATGATTCTGCGGTGAATGTTGTTACTAAAACAGATATTGAAATTGAGAAGTTGGTATCTACTGAACTTGCTCAGATATACCCAGACATTTCATTTGTGGGTGAAGAGTGCGGAGGAAATCGAGAGGAGGAACGTTTTTGGATAATGGATCCTATAGACGGTACCGCTCATTTTGTTCGAGGACTACCATTCTGCACATCGATGATTGCTTTGATTGAAAATGGGATAGTCACTTTTTCTGCTATTTATGACTTCGTGAACGATGATATGTATTGGGCCGAGCGAGGAATGGGAGCATTTAAGAATGACGAGAGATTAAAAGTAAGCAACCGCACTCTTGCAGAGGCTTATATCGGTTACGAAAGTAATTTAGAGCGAGAGGAAAACCTCGGGCTGTATTTGAATTTACAAAGTCGAACGGTTATATTTCAGTCAATTAATTCTGGCTGGGAGTATGCCATGGTCGCTTCGGGAAAACTGGATGCTCGAATCTGCCTTGATCCTTTTGGGAAGGACTATGATTATGCCCCTGGTTCGCTTCTTGTCTCGGAGGCTGGTGGGATCGTGACAAATATTGGTTCAGCAGAGTATGACTATCGCAATACGAATTTTATTGTTGCTAATCCGGCTATATACGAAGAACTGACATCGGATAAAAATTCGCTACTAAAACGTTCTTAACTGTTTAATGGGAGCGTCGAAGCATTTGGTGATGCTGTCTAAATTTAAGGAAGTCACATTGCCTGAATCAAAAATCCCCGCAAGGGGATTTTGCTTTTACAAATGTTTCTTGCCCCAGGTGTTCAGTGCACAGATAAGCGGAGAGAGGCTCTGACCACGCTTGCTGAGGGTATACTCGACGCGGGGAGGAATCTCGGGATAGACCTTGCGGGTGATGAGTTTGTCCTTTTCGAGCTCACGGAGGGACTGGATAAGCATCTTTTCACTCACTCCGGGGATGAGTTTCTTCAACTCACCATAGCGTTTGGTCCCTGAGGAGAGGTGCCAGAGGAGGATAGTCTTCCACTTGCCGACGATGAGCCGGAGCGTCTTTTCGATGGGGCAGTCTGGTTTCTTTTCGACAGGAGTCATAGGCATTACTTACTAATTTGTAGGTACTTGTATAATAGTATGTATGCCTGTATTATGCAAGGGCATAAGTTATAATATCAAACATATGTTGAAGGTAAAGGTTATCATGGGGAGTACTCGAGAGGGACGGAACGGCGGAAAGGTAGGGGAATATATCCAGAGTCTTGCTTTGACCGAGGCAGGCTGGGAAGCCGAGTACCTTGATCTCAAGGCCCTCAATCTCCCGATGTATGCCGAGGCCGTCTCCCCGAGCTTTCGGGAGAGCCTGGCTGGCCTGCCAGAGGTAGTACAGGAGTGGAGTCGGAAAATCGAGGAAGCTGATGCCTATATCATCGTGACGCCAGAATACAATCATGGCTACCCAGCACCGCTCAAGAATGCTATCGATTGGCTCTTTAAAGAGTGGAATCGAAAGCCAGTGGCTTTTGTGAGCTATGGAGCCCTTCTTGCCGGTGGTCGCGCCGTGGAGCAACTGCGCCAGGTGGTAGCGGAGCTCCATATGACCTCGATTCGGGCCCAGGTGCTCTTTCCTGCGGTCTGGGAGGCTTTTGATGAGAGTGGAGAGCCGAAAGACAAAGCGACAGAGAACCGCGTGCGAGGACTATTCAAGGAGCTTACCTGGTGGGGTAATGCCCTCAAAGTGGCCCGTGAGAGCAAAGAGGCATAATGAGAGAGTATGAAAACACTGTTACACAGAGCCAAGGACCGGGGCTATGCCGAGCATGGGTGGCTCAAGACCCATCACTCGTTTAGCTTTGCCAGTTACTATGACCCGGCAAAGATGGGCTTTGGGGCGCTCAGGGTACTCAATGACGATGTGATTGCCCCTGGGGCAGGCTTTGGTATGCATCCTCATGACAACATGGAGATTATCACTATCCCACTCTCTGGCTCGCTCAAGCATGAAGATAGTATGAGCCTGCCCGCCGTAACTATGCCGGGAGCGTTGTTGGCGGGGAATAGTGCCGTGGTTAAGACAGGCGAAGTCCAGGTGATGAGTGCTGGGACCGGCGTCTTTCATGCCGAATACAATGCCTCACCGACCGAGCCACTTTCACTCTTCCAGATCTGGATTGAGACTGCGGTACCGGGAGTGACACCGCGCTATGATCAAAAGCGCTTTGAACAAGATGCTTTCAACGGGGCCTTTGTCCCAGTGGTGGGGCCAATAGGGATGGAAGGACTCCTCGGTATTTACCAGGATGCTTGGGTGTCGCTCGGACAGTTCGTGGCTGGCAGCGAGGTAGTCTACAAGGTGAGAGAACCCAGTCACGGCGTGTATGTTATGGTAACCTCTGGTTCGGTCACCATCGGTGACACAGTACTTGAGGCGCGCGATGCCATAGGGATAACCGAAGCGACTGAGGTAGGGGTACGAGTAGATACTGATGCGTCACTCCTCGTCCTTGAGGTGCCCATGACAGGAGAGTAACTCTCTGCTATACTGAGGCCATAATTTTTGGGTACAAACTATGCAAGCACTGGCTGGTTTCATGGAATTTATCAGGAAGCAGGGAGTAGTCGGGTTGGCGGTCGGGTTTATCCTCGGTGGCGCAGTCTCCAAGGTGGTGACGGCACTTGTGACGGATATCATCAACCCAATCCTCAGTGTGTTCTTGGGAGCAGCTGACGGCCTCAAAAAGGCGAGTATCAATATTGGGGACGTAGCGATTCTCTGGGGCGATTTCTTGAGTGTCCTCATCGATTTCCTCATCATCGCTCTCGTGGTCTACTACGGAGTCAAGCTCCTGAAGCTCGACACACTCGATAAGAAGTAGGAAGAAGACGGGCTCTCGGAGCCTGTTTTCTTTTTTGTCACACTTGGTCTACCCAATACGTTGTCCTCAGTATGGAAGAGAAAAGCATTTCTCCACACTCCGAAAAAAATGAGGGGAGTCAGGCTTTTGAGGCATTGTATGCCGAGGCCTACCAACCCTTGTTTCGCTATGTCTTTTCGCGTATCCGAGAGCGTGATCTCGCTGAGGATATCGTCCAAAAAGCCTTTTTGAGTCTCTGGCAGGCAGTTCACCAAGACCGGAGAGCCCTGACCGAGCCGTACCTCTATACGATCGCGAGAAACTCCCTCATTGATTATTACCGGAAGAAAAAAGAAATACTCTATGCCCCAGAAGATCCTCTGTGGCAGGGTATCGCTACACCCGAGGGGGATCCTCTCGCAGAACGTGAAGTGGCCGAGGAGCACGGGACCCTCGAAGAGACTCTCCGAACCCTTCCACCCCTTGAAGGTGAAGCCCTCCGCCTCAAATTCTTTGCTGACCGGACTACTCGGGAAATTAGTCAGATACTTGAAACCAGTGAAGCCAATGTCCGTCAGCTAGAGTGTCGCGGACTGAAACGACTGAGGAAAGAGCTTATTGTTAACGCGCACCTATGACACCACGATCAGAACAAACCGAAGAAGCGCTCATCGCTCGGATCCTCGCCCTAGAAGAGTCCGGTATGTCGCGTGAGATGATCCAAGCTACCCTTACGGAAGAGGGGCATGGTCAGGAGGCGCTCGACTATTTGGCGCTTTTTGATCTCCTCACCGATGAGCGGGACCGGATGGATGTCACACTTTCGACCGCCGACCGTTATACTTTAGGCAGGGAAGAACGGACGCGTTTTTCTAGCATAAACAAACTGTGGGAAACCTTTATGTCCAATTTTTCGTCGAGATATGCTCTCGCCGGTGGAGCCCTCCTCCTCTTGGTCCTCGTGACGGTCAATCTCTCATCAGAGGAACAGGTGGCCGAGGTGAATACACCAAAAGGAAAGACGCCGGTAGCAGTCGTTCCCAAGACAGAGGGATCGGTCACTACCCCGACCGTACCGGTTGTCCCTGAGACGCCCTCAGCCCCGACTCCTTCGGTCACGGGAGAACGCCCGGATATCGATGCACTTATTCTGGCGGTAGGAGCGAGTGAGGGGGTAGAGACGTTTGCAGATGATGATGCTGAACTCGATGTGAGTTCCGATGATGCCCTAATTGATAACAACACGATGTATGATGAATCACTCTTATAAGATGAAACGAACTATGGGTCTCTTGGCCCTGGCTGTGCTCATCCCGACTACCTTTCCGTACACGGCCGATGCAGCGGTACGAGAAAACAATGCCTTCTGCAATCGTCTGCCGAGTGTCCGTGAGAAGACAGAAGGTCAGATTGATGAGCGGATGACAAAGATTGATACCCGCCAAGATGAGCGACTCAAAAAGATAGATACTCGTCAGTTGAAGCAGGATGAGGCGCTCAAGACGAAACGCGCCGAGTGGGACGACAAGCGAGATGTGTCGTATGACAAGCTCGCCGAAAAGGCCAACACTGATGCTGAGAAGGCAGCTGTCGCCGCCTACGAACAAACCATGACCGAAGCCATCGCACTCCGTCGGGGAGCGGTTGATCAGGCTATTGAGACGTTCCGGACCGGTGTTGAGAAGACCATCACGACTCATCAGTCGGCACTGGATACAGTTACCAAGAACTTTGATACAGCCGTGAGCCAGGCCTTTGATAAGGCGGAGGCATCGTGTCAGGGTAATGTCGCGTCAAATGAAGTACGCGAGACACTCCGGGCCGACCTCAAGGCCGCCCGTGAAATCCTCCGGACGACTCGCCCATCAGTCGAAGAAACCAAGGAGGCCCTTGCTGCCCTCAAGGCAGAGCGCAAGCAGTCGGTAGAGAGTGCCGTCGCCACGTTCAAGGCAACCGCTGAGACCGCTCGGCAGACCCTGAAGCAAGTCTTTTAGTTAGATAGTTGATGAAGCGAACAATCCAGGTCTAACCGGCCTGGATTGTTGTTTTTTGGTGAGGGCGTTATACTGAGGCGTGGTACAACTTCTAACGTTCTCTTATGAAAACAGTCAAAAAACAGACCGTGGGTCAAGCGTCGCTCGCCCTCCACAAGAAGCTCCGGGGGAAGGTAAGTATCACCCCAAAGATGAAGGTCAAGAATCGGGCTGATCTCGCCCTCGTCTATACCCCGGGAGTGGGTACTGTGTCGTCATATGTGGCCGAACACAAGGACCAGATGGCAGAGTACACTATGAAAGGTAACACCGTCGCGGTCATCTCTGATGGCTCAGCGGTGCTCGGCCTGGGCAACATCGGTCCTGAGGGAGCGCTCCCGGTGATGGAGGGAAAATCGATGCTCTTCAAGGCGCTCGCCGGTATCGATGCCTTTCCGATTGTGCTCGCCACTCAGGATACCGAAGAAATCATTCGGACCGTCAAAAATATCGCGCCAGTCTTTGGCGGGATTAACCTCGAAGATATCGCGGCTCCGCGATGTTTTGAAATCGAGCGTCGTCTCCAGGCTGAGCTCTCAATCCCGGTCCTCCATGACGACCAACACGGTACAGCACTCGTGGTCCTCTCGGGCCTCATAAATGCTCTCAAAGTAGCCAAGAAACAACCGAAGAAAATTACGACGGTCATTGCTGGAGCCGGAGCGGCTGGGACCGCCATCGCCGAACTTCTCATGCTCTACGGAGTCGGTGATGTTATCATGATCGACAGTCAGGGGATCATCCATACCAAGCGCGCTAACCTGGAGCCTGAAAAAAAGCGCTTGGCCGAAAAAACCAACCGCACCGGGAGAACAGGTGGTCTCACCGAGGCGCTCGTGGGAGCAGATGTCTTTATTGGAGTATCGAAGGGTGGCACCGTGACCGAAGCGCACGTAGCGAGCATGGCCCCGCGCGCCATTGTCTTTGCGCTGGCTAATCCTATTCCCGAAATTATGCCAGATATTGCCAAGCGGGCCGGAGCGCTCGTGGTGGCGACTGGTCGCTCGGACTTTGCCAATCAGATCAATAACTCGCTTGGGTTTCCGGGTATTTTCCGTGGAGCACTCGATCATCGGGTGAAGCGGATTACTGACGCCATGCTCATCAAAGCAGCCAAGAACCTCGCCGGGCTCGTCAAAAAGCCAACCGCCGAGCATATTATGCCGAACACTTTCGATAAGGCGGTGGTCGAGGCAGTCGCCAAGGCTATAAAGTAGCAGGAGAGGAGAAAGACGTCGGTTCACCCGGCGTCTTTTGTGTTATACTACAAATACTTTTATCATCATATTTGACTATGGCCGAAGTACAGAAAGAGGCAACAGTGGGAGAGGTAGAACCAAAACAGAATGTATCGCACGGACCTCTATTTGGAGGACTCCTCCTTGGGTTTCTCATCATCTGTATCCTCGGTGCCCTCGGGTTTTTGGGATGGAGCGGGTATCAGGGATATCGTCTGCAGAAAAATGTAGCAGCACTCCCATCTATCGCTACTCTCCCCAAAGGGGAAGAACCAAAAACCGACGTGGTGGTGATACCACCAGAACCAACCAAGCCGGAAGAGAAGCCTACTACCTCGGATGAGACGCTCAAAAAAGCCAAAGGCACCGAAGTAAAGGTGCTAAACGGTGGTGCTCCCAAGGGAAGTGCGACGACTGGAGCTGATATTCTCAAAAAAGATGGCTTTACCAAGGTGACGACTGGCAATACGACCTTGGACTATACGGGAGTGACCGTTTACTTTGCCCCTGATCAGGGAGCGCTCGCTACTATCGTCAAGGATACTCTCCTCAAATCCTATCCCAAAGCCGTCACCAAGGAGGCGCTCAAAGACAACAAAGAGACGAGTGCTGCCCCGCTCACAGTGATACTCGGGAAGTAGGGGGATCTCAACAAAAATAGACATAACACAAATACAATATGAGTCTACGAACAAAAGTGTTCTTGATTATTGGAGGCGTGTTGGTCACGTTTTTTTTCATTGTCTTTCAGCTGTTGTCGACCATTATCGCCAAGGATTTTTATGATTTGGAGCGTCGTGAAACCACCGAAAATGCGCTGCGAGTAACCGACGCACTGGCGAGCAAATTGGATGAATTAGCGCTTAAGCTCGGTGACTGGGCGCAGTGGGATGACACCTATCAGTTTATTCAGGAGTCAAACGAGGACTATATCCAATCCAACTTGCAGAATGAGTCCTTTGAGATTCTCAAGATAAACATGATGGTTATCCTGGACCGAGAGGGAAAGATATTGTTTCAGAAGCAAGTAGAGAACAAGATGGAGGAGCCTATGACTCCCGGATTCATCGAACATCTTGTGGGGGATGTGGCACGTGGTGATATCTCTCCGAATGGGATGCACAAGGAAATTACGAAGCTTTCTGGTGGCGTAGTGGTGTATGCTGCTCGGCCAGTAACGTCAAGCGATGGTAGTGCACCAATAAATGGTTATATCGTTTTTGGATACTTCTTGGGTCAAGATGCAATTGATCACTTATCGCAAGTGACTCACCTCAAGGTGGATATGTTGACGTATGATTCTGAGACGACTGATACGGGATTTGTCGAAGCCAGAAGCCAAGTGAGTAGTGAGAACCCGCTTTTTATTCGTGACCCCGGGAAGGGTTCGGTGATTGAATCGTATACATTTATCGGCGATGAAGATCAAGACGGGACGCTCATTCTTCGGGTGACGACCAATCGGGATACGTACGAGAAGGGACGTGAAGGCATCATCCTCTTTACTCGGGCCTTTGCGCTGGCCATGATGCTCTTCAGTACGATTCTCTTCTTTTTGCTCAATCGTTTGGTACTCCGGAGGTTGTCCGGTTTGAGTGATCAGGTGGAGAAGATTCGAGAAAGTGGTGATATCACGAAGGGGGTCATGCTCTCTGGAAAGGATGAGTTCTCGAGCCTGGCCGAACGGATCAACCAGATGCTTCTGTCGCTTCGTGAAGCAGAAGAGATTCGCAAGGAAAGCGAGAAACGATTCCGCACGGTGGCGGACTCGGCTCCGGTTATGATCTGGATGTCGGATATCAATCGCAAATGTACCTATGTCAACAAAGTATGGCTTGACTATACGGGCCGCTCACTTGAGGAGGAGCTCGGTCAAGGATGGAAGAGTGATGTCCATCCGGATGATGTAAAACGCTCGGATGATGCGTATGAGCAGGCCTTTGCTCGACAACAGGCATTTAGTGTCGAGTATCGACTGAAGGGAAGCGACGGTACCTACAAATGGTTCTTTGCCCGAGCCGTCCCGCACTTTACTACCGATCAGTTATTCCTCGGGTACATCGGTTCTTGTGTCGATATTACGGAGCGTAAAGAGGCCGAAGAGCGACGCGTTGGTTATATCGAGGAAATTGAAAAAATGAATCGTATCATGGTGGAGCGCGAACTCAAAATGATTGAGCTCAAGGAGAAAATAAAAAAATTGGAACGTCATGTCTGATACGTTGCCAAAGTCAACTGCTTCCTCGAGTACCGATCCCAAAATCTCTCTCCGGTCAGAGTCCATTTTGGAGACCGACCTGAAGGATTTACGTGAGCGTAATCAGTATCTCGAAAATACACGACGAGCTATTTTCAACGTGCTCGAAGACGTGGCGGATTCGGAAAAGGAGCTCGGAGCCAAGACGGTAGAGCTTGAGAAATTCCGCCAGGCGGTTGATGCGAGTTTTGATCATGTGGTCATCACCGATCCTGATGGTAGAGTGTTTTATGCCAACCATGCGGCCGAACTCATGACGGGGTATTCCAAAGAGGAAATCATCGGTCAAACACCGGCTCTCTGGGGTGGGCAGATGTCACATGAATTCTACGAAACCTTTTGGCGCACTATCAAAATCGAGAAAAACAGCTACGCCGGCGAGCTCACCAATCGACGAAAGGACGGGACAAAGTATCTCTCGAGTCTCCGGGTCGCCCCAATCTTTGATGAGGAAGGGGAGATCAAGTTTTTTGTTGGGATCGAGCGTGATATCACTGAGGAGCGTAAGTCGCAACTCAAGATCGTACGTCATGCGGCTGAGCTCGAAAAGGCTAATGTTCATATTGAAGAGCAAAAGGACCGGGCCGAAAGCATCCTTCGCTTTCTCAAGTCGATTGGCGAGGGCGTGTTTGCCACTGACAATGCAGAGCGAGTTATATTTATGAATGAGGCGTCAGAGCTCATGGTTGGTCAATCATTTTCAAGCTGTCAGAATCAGCCGTATGACAAAATAGTCTCCTTTGTTCATAAGGGACATGATGGTTCTGAGCTTTTAGACATCGTCGGCTTGACCCTGAGGGAGCGTCGCACCATCTCATTCCCGCAGAATACTTTTTTGGTGCGTGAAGATAAGGAGATACCGATCTCCGGCACGTGTTCTCTTATCCGCGATGAAGAACAAAAGAGTATTGGTACCATTACGGTTTTTCAGGATATCACCAAAAAGCATGAATTGGATCAAATGAAAGACAGCTTTCTCTCCGTGGCGGCGCACCAGCTCCGTACGCCGCTTGGTAGTATGCGCTGGAACATGGAGCTCCTCCTCGGGGGAGACCTCGGTCGTCTACCGAAAGCGGCCAAAGACGCCGTAGCTCAGATATACGAAAATAGTCAACGCATGATTGTGCTTGTTAACGATCTTTTGAACGTTTCACGGATTAATCAGCACAAGGGGAAGGAAGAGTTTCGTTTGGTTGACCTGGGCGGAATGCTCGATGATGTGATTCGAGGGATGCATCCGGAGGGGAAACGTCGTGGAGTCGATCTCAAGTTTGAGGGGATGCGCCACGCGCTCCCCCTGGTATTGGTACCACCGAAGCATTTCTATGAGGCCTTTCAAAACTTGGTATCAAATGCCATCAAGTATAATCATGAGGGAGGAACGGTCCGGGTCAGACTTTCCGAAGAAAAGGACGCACTTGAGGTACAAATCAGCGATACAGGAATCGGTATTCCGAAAGATGATCAGACCAAGATTTTTTCGAAGTTTTTCCGAGCCGCCAATGCGGTCCTCAAAGAAACAGAAGGTAGCGGACTCGGTCTTTCTGTGGTAAAATCATACTTGGAAGAAGCAGGGGCTACTGTGCGTTTTGAAAGTAAAGAGGCGCACGGAACAACTTTTTTTGTGAGAGTGCCACTGCCCAAAGATCGTCCCAAAACTAAGTGATATCTGAACGCAATCCGTATGGGAGAAGCCAAATACGTTCTCGTGGTGGAGGACGACCCGTTTTATTCGAAAATTTACAAGACAAAACTCGCCAAAGAGCATATTTTGTCTGAAATTGTGGGTAATGGCAATGATGCCCTCAAGGTCTCGCGCGAGCGCCGACCGAGCCTTATCCTGCTTGACCTCATTATGCCCGGGAAAGATGGGTTTGAAACCCTGGCTGAAATCAAGGCTGATCCAGTACTCAAGGATGTTCCTGTGATTGTCCTTTCCAACTTGAGTCAGGAAGAAGACATCAAGCGCATCATGGAGCTTGGAGCTGAGGAGTATCTGGTCAAAGCCAATGTTCCGATCCAAGAGGTGATCGACAAAGTAAAGCATAATCTGGGGCTCTAGTTTCTTATGAGCGATATTTTGACCCATGATGTTTTAAGAACGTTGTTGCTTGAATCTGGTGTGGTCGAGGTGAAGGACCTAGAGCTCGCGGAAGAGCGATGGAAGAGTGAGGGCGGGACGTTTGCCCAGGCCCTCCTGTGGTACAATCTGGTGTCCGAGGAAGAACTCGGTAAATTGATGGCAGACGCTTTGCGTGTGCCATTTGTCGTTCTGGGTGAGCAGTCGATTGACCCCGCTGTGCTGGCCCTTGTACCGGAAATCGTAGCCAATAAGCAACGAGTCATGGCCTTTGCTCTCGACCAAGACGGTGTCCATGTGGCGATGACCCACCCCGGCAATCTCGAGATTCGGAGTTTCCTTGAGAAAAAACTAGGACTCCCGGTACGGGTGTCGCTGGCTATGGAGCGCGATTTGGAGAACGCACTCATGCGCTATCGCCAAGGAGTGACCGAAGCCTTTGAGGAGCTCATCCTCTCTGACATGCGTGAAGCCGGAGACAAGAGTCGTGAGACCGATCCACCGATTATCCGCATCGTCGATACGCTCATCAAACCAGAGCGTTCTTGGTGGCAAAAACTCATCAAACGACCGGTGAGCGCATAGACAATTTCTGCAAAACTGGTACTATGAAAATAGTTTTCAAACTTTTTTAGACCTGTGTGAATAGATTTTCTTCGACCAAGCAGGGATTTACCCTCATTGAGATTCTTTTGGTCATTGGTATTATTGCTGTCTTAGCCACGGTGGTGGTGGTTTCGCTTGATCCGGCTACGCGTTTTCAAAATGCTCGTGATGCCAGGCGCCTCGCGGATATCCAGAGTATTCTCTCGGCTGTGCAACAGTACATAGTCGATCACAAAGGACAACTCCCTAGTGGTCTCAGCACGTATGAAATGCAAATTGGGACGTCGGATAGTGGCTGTGTTTGACCTATAATAATTGTAGTGCCAATCTCTCGTATTGCTTGAATTTGTCCACAGATCTCGCGCCATATCTCAAAGATATGCCCTATGATCCTGAAACGGGTAGCGTCGAACGAACACACTATACCGTGGCAGTGGACAGTAATAATATTGTGACTATCCGTGCCTGCGATTCGGGTGATGAGACCATTGATGAGGTATCACGCTAGTCCTGTTTCTATGAAGTGGCTCCAGTATCTATTCCGCAAGCATTTCTTCGGTCGACTCCTTTCAATTCCAGGAGCTTTTTTGATGTTGGCGCTCCCAGCCAGCACCAACTACCAGCTAAAAGATTTTGGCTATGGTGGTGGCGGAGTAGCAAATGGCACCTCATCGAGTTATGCCCTCGAGGGTATCGCTGGAGAGCAAAATGCAGGACAACTTACAGGCGCCACTTACGACATCGGTCCGGGACTGCAGTTTACCAACCAGGCCAATGTCCCACCGGCCCCGGCATTTACCAATCCGAGTAGCTACTATAATAAGCTGAAAATTGTCCTTGATACAGGGAGTAACCCCTCCGATACGCTCTTTGCTATCGCTATCAGCACCGATAGTTTTGTGAGTGATACCCGCTATGTCCAAAGTGATGCGACAGTCGGAAGTACCTTGGGAATCGAGGATTACCAGACCTATACCAGCTGGGGAGGGGCCTCTGGGACGCTCATCATAGGGCTCACTTCTGGGACGACGTACCAGGTCAAGGTGAAAGCCATGCAGGGAAAATTTACCGAGTCCGGTTATGGGCCGACTGCTTCGGCAGCTACGGTCAGTCCACAGATGACATTTGATATCGATGTATCCGCGAGTGATATCGAAACGGGTCCACCCTTTACGACCAATTTTGGTAATCTGATTGCTTCTACTGTGACTGATAGTCCGGAGAAAATCTGGGTTGATTTCACAACCAACGGGGAAAGTGGCGGACGAGTCTACGTGTATGGGAGTAACGCCGGTCTTGCGAGTACTCGGGCGGCCTATACTATCAGTGCGGTGACTGGCAATCTCACGAGTCTGAGCGAGGGTTTTGGCGCCCAGGGGTCAAGTGCTACTCAGTCAGCCGGGGGACCATTTGCTATTGCGACCGCGTATAGTTTGTCGTCAAATAATGTAGCGATTACTGATACGACTATCCGAGAAATCTTTACAACCACCTCACCTACGACTGATGGACGAGGGTCGTTTCTCCTCAAGGCCAAATCATCAGCAGTGACGCCAGCGGCGAGCGACTATACCGAGTCCCTTACTGTGATTGCTTCGGCAAGTTTCTGAAATCAAGTCGTTATTTGAAAAAATCTTTTGACAAGAGGCAATTTTTGTGCTATCATTGAGGTGTGATGAAGAAGGAATCCCTTCCGGATTTCTTTTTTAAAAAACAAAAACAAAATTATCGACGCCTCATTATGACTACGCAGCGTGATTCAAAAAATTTGGCGCTCCTCGGAATCTTTTCCTTGGTGATAGTTCTCGTTTTGCCACTTTTATTCGTCAACCAAGCAAAGGCTGGTAACTTTCAACAGGTCTATATCCGTCTTGATCGCCTCAAGGCTTCTACGACTACCGGTGGTACGGTCTGTGCCCAACCACAAACAGTAGGAACTGAAGCAGATGTCCAAGTGGTCTTTCCTTCAGGCTTTACGGTTAATTCCACGGCAAGTAACTGGACGGTTACGACCACGAACCTGCCCTCGGGTGCTACCGCTTGGGTGAGTATCGGGACAGCGAGCGCCGTTTCTGGGCAAACAGTGACCTTTCCTTCAGGTGAACTCGTCGTAGGAACCCTTTACTGCTTCAACTTTTCGGGTACCAGCACTCTCACCAATACGACGGCTGGTAATGACAAGACTGGAACCGTGACGACTCGGACTTCTGGTCCAGCGACCATCGATTCGTCTGGTTACGCGCTCTCTCTCGTCTCAGATGATCAGATTGTGGTGACGGCTACGGTACCAGCGACGTTTAGTTTCTCCCTTTCTGGCAACACTGATACCTTTACGAGTAACCTCTCTACGACCACAACCTCGACTTCTGGTAAAACCGTGACTATCTCAACGAACGCTGCTTCGGGGTGGGTGGCCTGGGTCAAGAGTGCTAACGCGGCCTTAAACTCGGCCGGAACCGGAGCGACCATCGCCACCGCAGGTTCCGTTGATAATACCCCGACCGATCTGGCTTCTTCTACGGGCTATGTTCTCGATGTCGATATCACGACGGACAGCGGTACTGGTACCGGTACCGTTACTCAGGCTTCAAACTACGGGGCTGAATACGCCGGTTCCAACTCGACTTCTGGTGGTACTCTGTCGACGACGTTCCAGCCGATTGCGGCTTCGAGTGGTACGACTGATGGCGATGTCTTGACTCTCATTGAACGAGCCAAGATTAGTGCTGTCCAGGCCGCTGCCACTGACTATACTGATACTCTCACCATTGTCGCAGCTGGTCGATTCTAGTCCGTGAGCTTCTCCACAAGAAAAGATAGGCCCCCTTCCCTGGAAGGGGGTTTTGTTATGCAGAAGAAGAATATTTGTCGATTCTTGTGATGATGTGGTATTCTATTATGTGTGAGATTCAACTGGGTCCAATATAAAAAATATCTCAATATGAGCGTAGCGGGATCAAAAAAATTTCCTTTTTTTGGGTTGATAGTGTTGTTGGCCGTGCTTGTTCTCCCAGTTCTGCTGGTGAATAGGGCTCAGGCTGGTAACTTTCAACAGGTCTATATCCGTCTTGATCGCCTCAAGGCTTCTACGACTACCGGTGGTACGGTCTGTGCCCAACCACAAACAGTAGGAACTGAAGCAGATGTCCAAGTGGTCTTTCCTTCAGGCTTTACGGTTAATTCCACGGCAAGTAACTGGACGGTTACGACCACGAACCTGCCCTCGGGTGCTACCGCTTGGGTGAGTATCGGGACAGCGAGCGCCGTTTCTGGGCAAACAGTGACCTTTCCTTCAGGTGAACTCGTCGTAGGAACCCTTTACTGCTTCAACTTTTCGGGTACCAGCACTCTCACCAATACGACGGCTGGTAATGACAAGACTGGAACCGTGACGACTCGGACTTCTGGTCCAGCGACCATCGATTCGTCTGGTTACGCGCTCTCTCTCGTCTCAGATGATCAGATTGTGGTGACGGCTACGGTACCAGCGACGTTTAGTTTCTCCCTTTCTGGCAACACTGATACCTTTACGAGTAACCTCTCTACGACCACAACCTCGACTTCTGGTAAAACCGTGACTATCTCAACGAACGCTGCTTCGGGGTGGGTGGCCTGGGTCAAGAGTGCTAACGCGGCCTTAAACTCGGCCGGAACCGGAGCGACCATCGCCACCGCAGGTTCCGTTGATAATACCCCGACCGATCTGGCTTCTTCTACGGGCTATGTTCTCGATGTCGATATCACGACGGACAGCGGTACTGGTACCGGTACCGTTACTCAGGCTTCAAACTACGGGGCTGAATACGCCGGTTCCAACTCGACTTCTGGTGGTACTCTGTCGACGACGTTCCAGCCGATTGCGGCTTCGAGTGGTACGACTGATGGCGATGTCTTGACTCTCATTGAACGAGCCAAGATTAGTGCTGTCCAGGCCGCTGCCACTGACTATACTGATACTCTCACCATTGTCGCAGCTGGTCGATTCTAGTCCGTGAGTTTCTCCACAAGAAAAGATAGGCCCCCTTCCCTGGAAGGGGGTTTTGTTTGGCTAGGCAGGGGCGGTTAAAATGCGCTATAATAGCCATAACCATATGAAAGCCATACTCCCATTGTCATTTCTTTCGACATTTTTCAGTGCTATTTTACTTTTGTTTCTTGTCTTCCCCGCCTCCGCTCAGACCACTCCTGATGATGGCCTCCGTCTTGTTACTTCGCC
>CAZCNN010000016.1:0-13783 GCA_964500505.1 uncultured Bdellovibrionales bacterium
GCCACCGCCATCACCTCCTCCGGCACCATCACCTTCTCCGGCCTCTCTACCGCTGGTATCGTCACCAATACCTCTGGCGGTGTCTTAGGCACCACTATCTCTGTCCCCATAGCCAATGGTGGCACCAATGCTACTTCAGTCGGATCAGCCGGTAGTATCGCCTACTCAACTGGTACCGCCTATGCCTTCTCAGCCGTAGGCACTGCAGGTCAAGCTCTCGTCTCAGGAGGGACTGGCGCCCCCACCTTCTTTACTCCTACGGCCGGGAGTGTCATCTTTGCCGGAACAAGTGGTATCCTCGAGCAAGACAATGCTTCCTTCTTCTTCGATAACTCCACCAACCGATTAGGACTCGGTACCACCTCTCCTGCTGCTCAGCTCTCTATCTTAGGCTCAAGTAACGCCCTCCGTCTCTCGTATGATGTCAGTAACTATGCTTCTCTCTCTACAGCCTCTGACGGTACCCTCTCGCTTACCTCATCCAATACCTCTGAATCACAGTTTGTGATAGGAACCGGAGCGAGTGTCGATGACTCTATCGGCTTTGACGGTGCCTCCCAAGACTACTACGCTGGTCTTGACCATACGACAGGCTACTTCACCATTGGGACTGGCTTTACGGTAGGCTCTAGTACCCTCTTGGCTATCGACAGTACAGGCAACATCGGGATTGGTACCGGAGTCACGGCTCCTGGAGCGAGACTTGACCTCTCCCTCGTAAGTACCAATACCACCGCTGATACCCTCTATGCCCAAAGGAATGTCCTCTCAGATACGGGAGTCGTCACCTCTGGGACTGATACCACCTATGGTGTGAATACGAGTGTGACGAGAACGGGAGCCACCGGAGGTACCATCAATACCTATGGGAACTACATCTCAGTCACCGCTGACAATGCGGGAAGCGGAACGAGTACAGCCTATGGTCTCTATGCTGCTGTCTCTGGCGCTGATACCAACTACGCTGGTATCTTTACAGGAGGTAATGTGGGGGTGGGGGATGTGACGCCGGACAACCCGTTTGAAATCACCTCGACTTCGCAGCAGCTCCGTCTTTCGTATACGGATGGCACAGTCGATGGAGCTATCTACGTTGACTCAAGTGAGTACCTGACTTTGGTCGCTGGCACCACGAGTGAGGTGAACCGGGTCCAAGTGGGGGCAGGGGGTGCTGGCAACTCCACCCCAGACCTTTTCGGTCTCGATGTGAAGAGTGATACTGGCGATCCAGCTGGAGGCTTTGAGGGGGCAATGTACTACAACACCAGTGACAACGTCTTTCGGTGCTATCAGAACTCAGGCTGGACCAACTGTATTGGCAGTGGTGGATCAAGTGATCTCCAAACTTCGTATGCTGCTGATGCTGATGGCTCCAATGCGACTATCTCGCTCACCGCGGCTGATGACGGACTCATTATCACCAACCCAAGTTCGAGCGGGAATGATCTTTCCGCCTTTACTCTCCAGGTATCACAACTCAACACCACCGCTGCTATCACGGCACTTGACCTCATTCAAGCATCTAATGCGGCCAATGCCGTGGATATTACGGCCAACTCTATTGATACAGAGGTTGGTTTGACCGTGACCGCGAATGCTCTCACTTCCGGCAAAGCCTTGAATATTGCCTCTTCTTCTGCAGCCTTTACCGGGTCGCTCGCCAACTTCACTCTCTCTGGATCGAACGCCTCGAACACCGGCTCTCTCGTCGCCATAGACAACACTGGCACCAGCAACGCCAACACCTCCCTCTATATCAAGCACTACGCCACTGGTACCAACAACCTCGCCTTCCGAGTGGATGATGTCTCTGGTGATACGACCCCGTTCGTTATCGATGGCACCGGTGCAGTGGGTATCGGGACGACAGCTCCGACTTCCCTCTTTGAACTCTATGGCACGACGGCAGCAGATATCGTGGCTACCTTGACCGCTCCCGATGCCACCTATGATCCGGTCATGAAGTTCCGCACGGAGGCCAGTCCAGCGGTTCAGTTCTCTCTCGGTGTCGACAACTCCGACTCCGATAAATTCAAGATCTACTCCGGTGATGGTTTAGGCTCTGGTGATGAGTTTGTGATAGATGCGAATGGTGTCACTACCATTGCGAACCTCAACCTCGGGGCTACGAATTTTGATACCGATGCCGGTATCATCTCATGGGTCGATATGCCTGTTACTGCCTCATCACCCGACAACACCGTCGAGTCCTACACGGCGCTCCTCGATGGACAGAGTATGCTATCTCTCTATGCGCTCTCCGATGGAGCGGGGTCTATCGATACGCGCCGAGTGCAACTCGGGGATGGCGGAGCCGGGGTGTCTCAACCAGTGCTCCTGGGTCTTGATGTTCGGAGTAGTACCGGGGATCCGACGGATGGATTTGAAGGGGCCATGTACTACAATACGTTTGATAATAAATTTCGTTGCTATCAAAATAGTGGCTGGACAGACTGTATAGGTACTGGTGGTTCTGGTGGCGATCTGCAGACCGCTTATGATGCTGATGCCGATGGATCAAATGTCACTATTTCTCTCACTGCGGCTGACGATGGACTCATTTTTACCAATCCAAGCTCAAGCGGTAATAATCTCTCGACGTTCTTACTTCAGCTCGACCAGGCCAACACCACCGCCAACATGCTGGCTCTCGATATCGTCCAGTCGTCCAATGCCTCGAATGCCGTCAATTTGACCGCGAACTCAATTGACGGCGAGACGGGTCTTGCCATTACTACGAATGGCCTGACTTCGGGTAAGGGTATTAGTATCGCGTCGTCAGCGACCGCTTTTACAGGCAATCTCGCCGATATTACGCTCTCTGGATCGAACGCAGCGAATACGGGTAATGTGCTCGCGGTATCGAATACCGGGACTGCGAGCGCCAATACAGCTCTCTTTGTTGATCATCGAGCGACCGGTACCGGTAACCTGGCTGTAAGGGTAGATGACGAGTCAGGTGATACGACGCCGTTCATCATCGACGGCGAAGGCCGAGTGGGGATTGGAACGACAGCGATTAGTGCTGACGCTTCCACGGAACGGCTGCTTCAAGTCGGATCGGAAACCAAACGGGGAAATCTGGCAACGTACGGAGAAATAATAAGTGTTGGTCACGATCGGCACTTGGCTTTGTCTGGGATTACCGATACCTTTGTCTACGACACGACTGGAGACAGTGATGGTGGCCGCTGGGTGGACTGGGCGACGACGGACAATCTGTCCTGGTATACAGAGTCACTCGATGATGGACCAGACGATCCGTGCGATATCTCAAGCGATGATCGTTGTTATAAAAAATCGTTCCCTCGCAAAGCTATCCTCGTCGTGACGACCTCGGCCCTCTATATCTTTGATGCGGCGACGAACGATATGTGGATGAAGTTCAGCCAGAATGCATCTGGTTACGCCCTTGGTGTTGATACCAACAATGATCCGTCGAGCGTCACAGCGCTCAACGGTGTCATTTATGTTGGTCTCCGCGGTACCGCGACGACCAGTCTCTATGCGATTGATTTCGTCAATGATCGGATATGGAATTATGACGGGACTGACCGGTCTGGAGCGGATACCGGTATCAGTGGGCGCAATGCAGCTGTGACCTACAATGTTGATAACAATACCAAGCTTGACCTGGCCGTCACGGGCACCGCTGCTAACTGGCAGAATGTCAATGATGTCTATGCGGCGGTCATCACCCATAGTATCTCGGCGGCAGCAATCGGCGGAACGACCAATACCACGCCTGGAAACGGAAAGGTTTTTGTGGCCTTGGCTACTGATGCTGGTGTCACGGTAATCAATCTCACCGCTGGGACGCTGAACCAGTATTCCGATGTGACAGACGATGACTATACAGCAGTCGTTATTTCGAGAAGAGGCTATCTCTATGCTCTCAATACGACCCAGGATCAGCTCGAGCGGTGGGATACGATGGATACCGACAAGGCGAGTGAGGTGAACGGTACCTATACAAGGAAGTGGGACGAAACGATCGCTACCGGCCCGGCTATCGCTTCTTCCGCCTTCAATGTCGTCTTTCCAGGGCCGGATAACCTAGAAATCGCCGAGCGTGCCTCGCTGACGCTCGACAGCGAAGACGTTATTTATGCTGGCCACAGTCTCGGTCTGGCTGAACTCCATGACCATACGACGCAAGCCTTCGGCTGGGTCAAGTACTTTAATTCGACGCGCCAGACACCAATGATGCCGGTTGCGGGCATCAACGATATGGTGCTTCCGATGGATGATACGTCCGGTACCCAAGCGCAGGACTTGGCTATTGCCAATACGGATATGGCCATCAAGGGCACGCCGACGCTCGGGGTGAACGGTGTGGCGGGGAAGGCGATCAATTTTGATAACACCGATGACTACCTCTGCTCCGATGCTGACCAGAACAACACCTGTGACGTCGACACGGCATTCAATATGTCGACGGTCGGCTGGACCTTCAGTATTTGGTTCCGGCATTCGACAACCGCACCAGCATCAGGTGTAGATATGATCTTTGAAAAATGTGTCACAGCAGCACCAGCACAGGCAACCGGCTGTGTGGCCGCCTATATGACTACTACTGGTACGGTTGTAGTAGCCAATGACGATGATGCTACTTGGACTCAAGGGTCATCTTACGATCTGACCGCGACCTCTACCTATACCTATAACGATAATCAATGGCATCATTTGGTAATATCTCGTACCAATGCTAATGATGTTGATTCGTGGATCGACGGTAATGGTATGAACCTATCGAATGCAACGGGGAACACTATAACGTTAGATGGTAGTCAAATAGTTACTATTGGTGCATCGTGTAGTACCACGACTGGTGCCAACTGCGCTGCAGCCAACGCGCTCAATTTTTGGGATGGACAGCTCGATGATGCTCAGTTCCTCGTTGGTACGACCACTCAGGCTACCCTGTCCGCTCTCCAAGTGCGTCGCCTCTACAATGTAGAGCGTCCTCGAGTCTCTAAAAAAACTATTACAGTGACGGATGCGACATCGGCGACCTCTACCTCGCTTACGGATACGGGTGAGTCATGGAATGTAAACGAATTCGCTGGTCTCATCGTCGAGATTACTGGGAGTAGTGATACCGATTGTGTCGGCATTACTCGTCGAATCACCGGGAATACCGCGACAGCACTGACATTTACTCCGGCCGTCCCCGGAGCTTGTACGCTCGATACGAGTGCTGATTTTGAGGTGGATCCGGAAGCTCTCTATGGTGGATCGAGCAGTGTGGCTGGGATCGGCATTACGGCTGAGTCTCCCCTCGGTGAGGCGAGACAAATGTGTATCGGGACCAATAGCGGGAGCGATACTGGTGGCGTGACCTGCTATAACCATCAGGCGGGCCCGAGCATCGTCGCCGATGTCTATCATAGCCAGGCCAGCCAGACCGATGATACCGGTACGGATTGGACCGGATCGAATTATGACGAAATGGTCGCTATCGATCTCTCGACCCGGACACTTCTCATGGCTTCAGAAGCGCATATCACGAGTATTACCGAAACCGTTCGTCTCGGACAAGGACTCGACTATCTGGCCAATCAGCTGTACATGATTCGCCAAGAAATTGTGCTCGATGGTATCACCGCAGTCGGTAGTACGGCATCAGAAGTTGGTTTTACTGGCGGAGCGGACTTGGCAGAAAACTATTATTCCGATACTCCGCTTGAGGCAGGGACGGTGGTAGCACTCGATGCGACGCAACCAGCCTATGTCGCACAGACAACGGGGGCGTATCAGCGTGATATGCTCGGCGTGGTAGCGACGAGTCCCGGTATCGTGCTTGGTGATCCGAGTACCAACGGCTATCCCGTTGCGCTCGTTGGTCGCGTACCGGTCAAAGTGACCAATGAAAACGGACCAATCTATGCTGGCGACCGCCTGACTTCGGCCAGTAGGGCAGGATACGCCATGCGGGCTTATCAGTCGGGACGTGTTCTTGGCGAAGTACTTTCTGATGCCGTCGATTGGGCGGTTTGTGACGGCGAAGATCCTCTCAGCCGTGATGCACTTCTTTGTACCACGGTCTTGGTTTTCGTCAATTTGACCGACTATACCGGGCAGAGTGTGGAGCTCGCCATGGCCAGTCGGGATACCCTGCCTGGTGCTGATGGATTGTCAGGGAGCGCCACTCTTGATGGTGCAGAACAGGGACTCGGTTCTGAGACGGAGAGTATTCGTCTTGCAACGAGTATGCCGACTAAGCAAGAGCACATCCTCGCGTTTTTGAAAGAATTGCGTGCCAAGCAGGTAGCGAGTGCCCGTGCCTCATCCGAAGTATTTACTGGTCGGGTTTCGGCTTCGACTGAGGTGATTACCCCAGCACTTTATGCCGACCAGATCTTTGCCAAGAGTATCAAGGCTGATTCGATTGAAGGACTCTCTATTTGGACCAATCAGATTGCCAGCCTGGAGCAGAAGTATGCTGGTCTTCAAGTAGCCAACGAAGGACAATCTAGTACCTATGGTACTGCCCCCGCGCCAAGTGCGTTGACGAATCTCGAGCAATTCACTGTAGGATCGTTTCGTGTCACCCTCGATGCGTCCATTCTCGGAAAACTGGCCCTCGCTGGAGGTATGACAGTAGGGGGTGAGGCGCAGTTTGGGGGAGAAACTACTTTTGCCAAGCTCACGAGTTTCTTTGGAAAAACCCTGTTTAAGGGAGTGGTTTCGTTTGAACAGTCACCGCTTTTTGGTGGTGATACGGCTGGCTTTGCTACGATTGAGGAGGGGGCGAGAAAGGTTCGGGTAACATTTGAGACACCGTATGAGAAGCAACCTATTGTCACGGCAACACTCACCAATGATGCTTCCCCACTTCTGTCTGAGGCTGATGAGACTTTGAAGCAGGATATCGAAGTATTGGAAAAGGAGTATCTGGATTCGGTATTCGACAAAGATATTCGATATTTGGTGACGGAGAAATCTCCTCGTGGATTTACGATTGTCTTGGCCGAAAAGGCGCCCCGGCATCTCCAATTTTCTTGGGTAGCCCTCTCGGTTGATAAAGCCAAGTCATTCAACTCGGAAAAGGAGAAAGTGGAAGAGGTGATTCCCACAGACCCAATCCCTGCGCCACAGCTGGTACCAGACGTGCCAGTTGATTCGGCCTTCCCTCTCCCGGAAGCAGTGACATCAGAGACAGAACCAGTCCCCGCTCTCGTCTCACCTGAAGCAACGACTCCTTAGCGGGGTCGTTTTTTCTTTACGAAACGAGAGGGAGATATGATAGAATGAGAGGCATGAATACCAAGACTATCCTCGCTTTTCTAGGTGTTTTTTGGGTCGGCGTCGTCGCTGGATTTTTTGGTGCCTCCTGGAAAAGTGAGCACTCAGTTCCTCGAGAAATGAGTTCTCAGCAGGTGCGTCAGGATGGGGGGTATGAGTATATCAACCCACTGCTTGAGTGTGAAGTGGCCGATGGTATGCTTGATGCGCGAAAAGAAAACTTTCACGATGAGTTGGAGGAGTTTGTCACCAAAATTCGTCAAGAAAACAAGGTATCGGAAGTCGCATTCTATTTTCGAGATCTGAACAACGGGCCGGCGTTTGGACTGAACTTGGACAGCGGATTCTTCCCAGCCTCTCTTCTGAAGGTACCTGTTTTGATGGCATACTATCACTTGTCTGAATCCAATCCGAATCTTTTGCAAGCCGAAGTTCGATTCGAGAAAGTGATGGAATTTGGTATCGATCAGACAATTGTTCCGCGTGAATCGCTCACAGTCGGTGAAGTGTACCGGGTAGACGAACTGCTCCGTCGTATGATTGTGTTTTCTGATAACCAAGCGCTTTTTCTCTTGACGAGTAGGCTCCCGCTCATTGAAATAAAGAGTCTGTTTGCCATGCTGGGGGCTGATACGAGAGTGCTCAGTGACCCTGAAGCCAAGCTTTCAGTCAAAGAATATGCCAGCTTCTTTCGGATTCTTTTCAATAGCTCTTATCTATCTCGTGAGAACTCCGAAAAAGCTCTCGCTTTGCTTGCTACGACGGACTACCGTGATGCGCTACCAGCAGGGGTGCCTGATACCATCACGGTGTCCCATAAATTCGGCGAAGCGGGAACGGGCTCAGTGGAGCGTCAATTACACGACTGTGGCATTGTGTATTTTCCTGGACACCCATATCTCGCTTGTATCATGACTCGGGGAGAAAACACCGAAACATTGAAAGAGGTTATTGCACAAATTTCTCGCTTCATCTACCAAAAGATTGATGATCAGTACTGAGCACTTTTTTTTCTGCTTGGACGGGTGTATACTAGAGGGGAACTTGGTTATATTTTTTGTTTATGCCACCACGTGTAACGCGGACTACTCGTCTCAAACCTCAAGAATCAAGTGACGTACCGGTCGCGTCAGTGCCACGACCGAAGTCCCTGTGGCCAGTGGTACTGGTTCTCGGGATGCTCCTGTGTTTGGCGTTGGCAGTAGCAGGGTATTTCTACTACCAGTATCGTCATTCTGCGCAGATAGCTGATGCCAAGGAGATTGCCGATTTGTCTCAAGAAATCGGTCAGTTTATGATCTTGCCTGAGGGTGAGACGCCGACTCTCGCCACGGTCACTGATCGTGAAAAGCTCGCTGAACAACCATTTTTTCAGAAGGCTGAAAACGGCGACAAGGTCCTTATCTATAGCCAGACGGGTCGAGCTATCCTGTATCGGCCCAGCCAGAAGAAGATTGTAGACGTGACCACTGTCAATATCAATACGCCAGGGGTGACCCAGCCAACTGAACCAGCACCAGCACCAACACCAGCTCCGACACCAGAGGCGGCAGTCGAGGCACCACTCATTGCCAGGGTCGCTCTCTACAATGGCTCGAAGACAGTCGGTATCACCAATACGTTGGAGAAACAACTGACGAGCGCCTTCCCGAATATCGCGGTTGTGACCAAGGATACCGCTCAAAAGAGCGACTATACTCAGACTATTGTAGTCGATGTTACGGGGAAGAGCGTTGAGCTTGCTACCAAAATGGCTGAGAATCTCGGAGGTATCGTGGCTGGACTCCCCAATGGTGAAACAGCCCCATCGGATGCGGACCTCCTTATCATTGTGGGACAAAAATAGTCCGTTAGACCCACACTTTCTCCGGGCGAGCCCCGGAGATTTGCTTTTTAGGGCCATTTGGCGCTACCGTATGAGTATGAGTAGTACGACCGAAGAAATCAAAGCCCGCATCAATATCGTCGAATTGGTCGGCACCTATGTCCGGTTGGAGAAATCCGGCGCCCACTACAAGGCCTGTTGCCCGTTTCATCAGGAACGTTCGCCATCTTTCATGGTGAATGAAGAGCGCAACATGTGGCACTGTTTTGGCTGTGGCAAAGGAGGGGACGCCTTTGCCTTTGTCATGGAGATTGAGGGACTCGATTTTCGGGAGGCACTCACCATGCTCGCTGAAAAGGCTGGTGTTGAACTCCCTAAGTACCAAGCAAGCGAACCAGGGCAAAAGGAAAACAAAGATCGCCTTTTTACCCTCCTTGAGCTTGCCACCAAGTTCTACGAGAAACAGCTCTGGGATGGCGTCGGCAAGGACCAGATTCTCACCTATCTCCGGGGGCGGGGGCTCACGGATGAGAGTATCCGGACATTTCGCCTCGGCTACGCACCGGACGGCTGGCGACACCAGATAGAATTTTTTACCGGCAAAGGCTTTACGCTCGCTGAGATGGAGCAGGCCGGACTCTTGATTCGCAAAGAAGCCGACCCTGCCCGCCACACCTCACGGGGTGATGTGGGCGGGTATGACCGATTTCGCGACCGGATTATGTTCCCCATCTTCGATATCTTTGGTCACGTCATTGGCTATTCGGCTCGGGTGGCACCAGGGGGGGATGAGTCACAGGCCAAGTACATCAATACGCCCGAGACCCCGATCTATCACAAGAGTCGGGCCCTCTATGGCCTCTTTCAGGCCAAGCAAGCCATGAAGCAAGCAGGGATGACGATAGTAGTGGAGGGCAATATGGACGTCATCGCGATGCACCAGGCCGGCCTCGCCCACACGGTCGCTGTTTCTGGGACGGCACTCACTGATGAGCAGTTGAATCTCATGAAGCGCTACGGGAACGAAGTGCGCCTTTTCTTTGATATGGACGGTGCCGGACAGAAGGCGGCCAGGAAGAGCGCCGAGCTTGCCCTCGAAAAGGAGCTCCGAGTTAGTATGGTGGCGCTCCCATTTGGTAAGGACGCGGCCGATATGGGCCGGGACAATGTCGAGACGCTGCGCCAGGTAGTAGCCGAGGCGATACCAGCTCAGGAATATTTCCTCCGGACAAGTGTCGGGAAATACGATACCACGACGGCCAATGGCAAGCGCCAGGTAGTGGATGAGTATGTTGCCCTCCTCCGAGTTATCCGGAACCCGATCGAGCGAGCCGAAGCCGTGAAGGCCCTCGCCCGAGCCATCGATATGGACGAGCGCCTCATCACGGGCATGGTCAATCAGCTTTTTCTCGAACAGGTGCGTCGTGATGGGCCGGCGATACCTCGTCCGCCCGAGGATCCCTTTCGTGATCAGCACACCTTTGGCAAACGCTCGGAGCTCCTCAGGGAAGAGATTATCGCCCTCATGTATACTGAGCCCGCGGTCTGTCGCACGCTCCTCGGTCGGTTGGCTGACAATGAAGTGCGGACTTTTTTTGAAGCCCATCCACTCTACTTCTTTTTGGTTCAGTCCGGCGGGACTCGTGACCCGCTCTCGCTTATCGAAGACAAGGAACGCAAAGCCGAAGCGACGCGTCTCTCGTTTCGGGTCCTCGAGTCACCCGAGATCTCAGGGACAGCAGGGGAAGAGCGTCTCACCAAATTGACCGAGATGGCCGAGCGCTACCTCTTGGACCTCCATACCGAAGTGACAAAGCGAGAAAAGCTCCTCTATCTCGAAAAAGCACTGGCCGAGGCCCGAGCGAGTAAGGACAAGGTGCTTGAGCAAAAACTTCTCGCCGAATTTGTCGCCATATCCGGAGGGAGTCAGAAATAAGTTTTTGGAAAGATAGAATGAAATTGATGGGTAGCCTGCCCCCCGCCTGCAACGCTGTAGCACTGCGGGCACGGCGCCACACTACGCGAAGCGTTGTGGGTGGGGGCCTTCCCTCGTGAGACAAGATTTGCTATGATACAATACCTCTAGAAGAAGCGCTCTCAATACAGATGAGCCAAGAGGAATTCCTAATGTTTTTAACCCGCCCACTATGGCAACCAAGAAAGCGAAGAAAGTGCTGAAGAAGGCAAAAAAGGTGGTCAAAAAGAAGGTCGCAAAGAAGACCAAGAAACCCGTGCACAAAAAATCTGCCACCAAAGCAAAGAAAACTATGAAAAAGGCAACCAAGAAAGTTGCCAAAAAGGCCCCGGCCAAATCAAAGAAGAAAGTTGCCAAAAAGAAGGTCGCCAAGAAAGCCCCGGCGAAGTCCAAGAAAAAGGCGGTCAAGCAGTCAACGAGTAAAGAAGCCAAAGCCGAAACCAAGCAAAACGCTTTTGACGAGCTCTTGTTTCGTGGCAAGCAGCGTGGCTTTGTGACGGAAGATGAGATCATCCACATCCTCCCGGATGTCGAGCAAGACCTCGAAGGTCTTGAGACGCTCTATGAGCGCTTGGAGACTTCTGGAGTCCGTGTGGTTGGGTCCGAAGAAATGCTCAAGCTCGAGACCGACAAGGTAGGGGAAGAGTTTGGCAAGAAAAAAGGCAAGGTCAAAAAGGAATCAGCCCCAGCCAAGCCTAAGGAGAAGATGATGGATATGGGCGACGAGGCCGATGGGACATCAGACTTGGTCCAGATGTATTTGAAGGAAATTGGTCGAGTCTCGCTCCTCTCTGGTGAAGAAGAAGTGCGTCTCGCCAAAGCTATCGAGAAGAATGACTTGAATGCCAAGCAGCGTCTGACCGAGGCCAACCTGCGTCTCGTAGTGTCTATCGCCAAGAAGTACGTTGGTCGCTCGCACAACCTCTCACTCCTCGACCTTATCCAGGAGGGGAATATCGGCCTTTTCCGAGCCGTGGAGAAGTTTGACTACCGCAAGGGGTTCAAGTTTTCGACCTATGCCACCTGGTGGATTCGTCAGGCCATCACTCGGGCCCTCGCTGACCAGTCCCGCACCATCCGTATCCCGGTTCACATGGTAGAGACCATCAACAAGTATGCTCAGGTGACCCGTCGCCTCGTGCAGGAGCTCGGTCGTGAGCCTCTCGCCGAAGAGATCGCGGCTGAAATGAACCTCGAAGTCGAGAAGATTCGCCACATCCAAAAGATTTCTCAGGAGACTGTCTCGCTCGAGACCTCGGTCGGAGACAACGAGGATGATAGCGTCCTTGGCGACTTTATCGAAGATACCGAGACCGTCATGCCTCACCAGGCGGCGTCTCGCAAGTTACTCAAGTCCCACATCTCTGATATTTTGAGCGAACTCACCCCACGGGAACAAAAGATTCTTCGCATCCGTTTCGGACTCGAGGATGGTGTCACTCATACTCTCGAAGAAGTAGGACAGGAATTTGGCGTTACTCGTGAGCGTATTCGTCAGATTGAAGCCAAGGCCCTCGAAAAGATTCGTGAGCACGAACACCTCCGCAAGCTCAAAGACTACTAATTGACGGCTGTATTCAAAATGCGGTATTCTGAATCCCTCACCCTTTCAGGTGGGGGAGTTTTTTTTCCAACAAAGTGAGGAATGAATGATTATTCGTTATTGGAGGGTCTTTGGTTGCCTTGAGCAGTCGGCGGTTTGGGAGGCACTTACTGCCCTGGAACTGCGGGTTGACCCAGATTTCTTGAGCACCGGGCTGGTCGTTGGAGTTCGGATTGATCGGCAAGATTGCGATCGGGCAGTTCGCGTTATCACGCTGGCGGAACAGGCAGGGTTCGTGACGATCCACCAATTCACGGTGAGACGCATGACCCGACTCATTTCAATCGTGGCAGATGTGGGTGATGCGCGCCTACTCTCGCTGATTGAGGGTTGCCTCGTGCAACGATCTTTTCAATCAGGTTGGCCAGTGGAAACCCCGGACGAACTGGGAGATGTCCGTACGTTGGCACCCTTTGAGCTGGTAGCCCCCGGTAGGGAATCGTACCTGGCAGGGGGCATCACACCTCCTTCAGGTATACAACCACATGGCTACACAGCGCGAGGAACGAACTATCCCTCTCAGATGTGACATGGCTATGCATCGCTACCCTGATGCGACAGCTCTCGGCCTCGATCCGCGCTATCCTTGTCCAAGACCAGTACCGCCTGAAGTACTGCGTGACTTGGTAGTGGTCTACCCTGACTACTGGTCCCTCGAAGCGGAGGTACGCACCGGTCAGATGGTTCTCCATCGGGCTATCGCTCCACTCGTTCTTCGGGGACTCAGTAGGATGTGTGCGGCGCACTTCCCGATTCATAGCATAGTGCCCATCGTGGCCCATGGTTGGGATGATCTCCGGTCGATGCAGGCCAACAATTCGAGCGGGTGGAACTACCGCACCATTGCTGGTTCAGTACCGCCTCGACCCTCACTCCATGCCTACGGCCTAGCCTTTGACCTGAACCCCTTGTGGAATCCTTGCTGCTCCGAGGGCCTTTGGACTCCCGACGCACCGTATGTTCCCGATGCACCAGGTAGTCTTTCGCAGGACTCCTGGGTAGTCCGGATGTTCGTGGACCTGGGTTTTACTTGGGGTGGACGGTGGCAGGAGCCCTTTGATCCCCAGCATTTCCAGATGCGTCTCAACCAAATCTAGCAGAGGCTTACCGGCCACGCCCGGCAAGCCTTTTT
>CAZCNN010000017.1:0-11039 GCA_964500505.1 uncultured Bdellovibrionales bacterium
GGACCCCTCTTTCTTGGATGAGAACCAAGTGTCCTAGCCGATAGACGATGGGGCCTTCTTGGCAGGAGCGGTAGGAATCGAACCTACGCAAACGGTTTTGGAGACCGTTGTACTACCATTATACGACGCTCCCGAACTCCCACATTGTAACACGCGCCACCAAAAACCGAGAACTATTTGCTCTCGGTATGGGTGATGTTCTTCTTGCAGAAGCGACAGTACTTTGAGAGTGAGAGCTTTTCCTTCACCTTCTTCTTATTACGCTTGGTGTAGTGCGTAATACGGCTGCAAGCACTACACTTGAGCTTGGCCATTGTATCTTTAATCTGTCCCATACCAGTCCTTACAAATCGGATAAATTGAAAGCTTTTCCACTGTACGGGAAAAACGCGTTTTCGTCAACCACCGGCGCTCGTGAGCGCCGTGGTCAATACTTTTTGCTCCTTTTTGAGCCGTTGATCGGGATTGAACCGATGACCCCCACCTTACCATGGTGGTGCTCTACCAGCTGAGCTACAACGGCTTTAGCTGTACCAAATGTACCCAACTAGGCTACCAGGAAATCTGATGTATGGCAAGAAAAAATCCCCAAGCGGGGACTTTTCGATTTGTGGGTAGGGAGGGATTCGAACCCCCGTACTCCGGAGAGAGCAGATTTACAGTCTGCCGCCTTTAACCACTCGGCCACCTACCCATATTTTACAAGGTACCACCAAAACATGTTACAAGACTTCTCTTTTATGTTCAACTGGAGCCATCTGTCGGACTCGAACCGACGACCCACGCATTACAAGTGCGTTGCTCTACCAACTGAGCTAAGATGGCTTCGGAAGCTTTCTTAGCTTCTCATCATTCCCCTGCTTTGGTCAAGAGTTTCTCGAGCCGACGAATCTTGATCTTAACCATACGATGGACCGGAGAGAGCTTGAGTACCTGCCGATAACACTCCTTGGCATCCCTGATGTTCTCTGACTCAAGATAGTAGTCACCGAGAGCCTCGTATGAGGTAAAGTCCTTGGGATCACGAGCAATCCGGGCGATCAACTCTTCCTCACGAGCGGTATTGGAACGCTGTAGCCGCTTGTGCTTCTCCGGATGGACGGCAACCTCACTCACCATGGGACGGGGCACTTCTTCCTTTTTCTCTACCGAGACAGGAGCCAAAGGAGCTGATGGTCGCTCACGACGCACCAATGGAGTCGCAAGGATACTATCTCCGGACGCAGGCCTCGTTGGTTCCACTACTGGTTCTACCCGCACCTCGGGTTCGACTGGTTCCAACGTAGAATGCACCCGGACGCGGCTCGCCCGCACCGATTGCGTGAACTGATGGAAAGCATTGTGAATCCGGAGTGACAAAACTTTGAAGTGCTGTCCGAATTTTTCCAAAAGTCGCAAGAAAAACTCCTTGGTCCGCGGAAATGCTACCGCCCCCCGCTCTTCATTTTCAAGCACGCGCTCCACCACCGTCGGATCCTCACCCTTGCGGGACAAGTACCACAGCAAAAAAGAAAGGGAGAGGACGACGACTATCGGTGGAACAACGAGATACCACATGGTAACAGAGTTAGGTTTGTGTTGAAGAGAGAATGATACCGAGAAACAATCCGACTAGAGCTCGTACCGGATAAAGCTCCCCACCTGGATATTTTCGCCCAGCTTGTGAATCTTTTCAGTGAGCAGTGCACCAACCGTCTTGGTTGGGTCTTTGACAAACGACTGACCCAAGAGAGCGACATCATTCCGGAACTTCTCTTCTTTCCCAACGAGAATCTTCTCAACCAGGTCGGCTGGCTTGCCTTCGGTTGCCAGTTGTTCTTGCCAGCAGGCTTTTTCTCGGGCCACCACCTCATCACTGACCTCTTCGGGCTTCACGACGAGCGGTGCTAACGCAGCGATATGCATAGCGATATCGCGTCCCAATTCCTGAAATTCTTCGTTCCGGGACACGAAATCGGTCTCACAGTACAGCTTGACGAGCGTACCAATCCGACCATTCGAGTGCACATACGACACCACGAGCCCCTCGTGGGTCTCACGATCACTTTTCTTCATGGCTTTGTCTTGGCCGCGCTTGCGGAGGATCTCGATGGCCTTGGCCTCATCAAACCCTGCCTCATCAAGGGCTTTTTTCACGTCTACGATACCAGCTCCGGTCTTCTCACGCAGAGCCTTCACTTGTTCCATTTGACTCATATGATATGACTTTTAGTCTTTGCTATTACGCAGTCACTTTTTCCTTGGCCTCAGTAGCTTTGGTCTCTTTAGCCTCTTTGGCAGCCGACTTGGCAGTCATGATGGCCTGACCAAGATAGGCAAACAACAATCGGAGAGAAGAGAGGGCGTCATCATTCCCTGGGATGGGGTAGTCGACGTGGGATGGGTCTGTATTGGTGTCAACGATGCCGACGACTGGCACACCCATCTTGGCGGCTTCGTGGAGGACGAGACCCGCTTCCTTGGTATCAGCGATGACGATGGCTCCTGGGAACGTTTCCATCCCCTTGATACCACCGACCTTCTTCTCGAGACGCTCCACTTCTTCCATTTTCTTGGCCTGCTCAAACTTGGTGTATTTCTTGAATTCACCAGAGGCAAACTTGGCTTCGAGATCCTGGAGGTGACGAGCACGTCCACGGATACACTCAAAGTTCGTGAGGGTCCCACCGAGCCAACGATCAACCATATAGTACTGGCCGACATAGGTAGCCAGCGCTTTGACGGTCTCGTGGGTCTGCTTCTTCATCCCGACAAAGAGAATCGGCTGACCATTCTTCACCACACTGGAGAGGAAACGGGCGGCCTCATCCATCTTCTCCACTGTCTTCTGCAGATTCAAGATATTGATGCTCTTGCGGGTCGTATAGATATATTCATCCATTTTGGGATGACGACGCGACTTCAGGTGGCCAAAGTGCACACCTGCCTTGAGCAGTCCCTCGAGACTGACATCGAGCTTCTTCATATCAATAGTAGAGAAGTAGTTCTCTACTACCACCTGCTTTAGGGCCTCAGCCCCCACTTCCTTCGTAACCTCGCTCATACTGTTTTTCCTTAGGTAATTATATGCTCCATAAGGAGCCACCTATTCTGTGCCTTGTATGAGCCTCATAAGCACTGCACAGGGCAGGCCAGGAAGAGACTCGACGACAGAATATGTCTGATTTACCGTCCTATATGGAGATTCCAGAGGACAGACAAATACAGCGGGTAGTGTAACAAAGATTTGGTCCCTTGGCAACCCCAGGCCTTTTTCCTCAAAAGAAACCCGAAAACCATACGGAAACGGTACGGGGTTGCCAATATCAGATATCCATGCTACACTCTCGACTACGTTATAACTTCTCTCCACTCTGACCTTTCCTATGAAAAAAGGCATCCACCCAACATACTACGCCGAGGCCACTATCACCTGTGCCTGTGGTGCCGTCCTCACAACCGGCTCGACGGTCGAAGCCATGCACACTGAAATCTGTGCCCTCTGTCATCCCCTCTACACTGGCAAGAAAAAGGTCATCGATACGACTGGTCGTGTTGATCGCTTCAAAAAGATGGCTGAGAAGTCTCAGGCCAAGCAGGTAGCCCGTAAGAAGGCACCCAAGGTAAAGGACGACAAAAAGGCTGATGCCAAGAAAGCTGAGAAGGTTGCTGCTTAGCTCGTGCTTCGCGCGCTTTCTTTATTCATCTTCTGTCTGAAAACTCTGGAAGCGCAAAAAATCCCTCTGTCGACTGACAGACCGGGATTTTTGCTTTAAAGTGGTATACTAACATCTATGCAGGACCTCCTCGCCGCAATCGAACGCGAATACCAAGAAGTTGAGACCGCTCTCAGCCAACCGGACGTCGTTCGTGACAATAAAAAATTTGCTGAGCTCGGTCGACGCAAGACCGAACTTGATACCATCATGGAACGGATTGGTCGTTTTCGAGCTATCGAAAAAAGCATGCGTGACAATGCCGAGCTCACTCACGACGAAGCCACCGACCCAGAGCTCAAGACCATGGCCGTCGAAGAAAACATCGCCCTCGCTGAAGAAAAAGTCGCCTTGGAAAGCCATCTCACCCGTCTTCTCCTCCCCAAAGACAAACATGATGACAAGGACGTCATCGTCGAAATCCGAGGTGGTGCTGGCGGTGATGAGTCCTCCCTCTTCGCGGCGGAACTCTTCCGCATGTATGCGCACTATGCTGAGAAGCAAGGCTGGCACCTCGAGATGATGCATTCCAACCAGACTGAAGTAGGAGGCTTCAAGGAGGCCGTCTTCGAAATCAACCGGGGCCGGAGCACGACCTCTGTCTATCAAAAAATGAAGTATGAGTCTGGTGTCCATCGTGTCCAGCGTGTACCAGAGACCGAGAAAGCAGGCCGAATCCACACCTCCACTGCGACCGTCGCTGTCCTCCCCCAGGTAGAGGATGTCGAAATCACCGTGAACCAAGCCGACCTCCGTATCGACACATTTTGTTCCTCAGGCCCTGGTGGCCAGTCGGTCAATACCACCTATAGCGCTGTCCGCATCACTCACATGCCGAGCGGACTGGTCGTTTCCTGCCAAGACGAAAAATCTCAGATCAAGAACCGCGAGAAAGCCATGAAGGTGCTCCGCTCTCGTCTCTTTCAGCTCGAAGAAGAGCGTCAGGCCAAAGAACTTGGCGATGCAAGAAAGAGCCAGATTGGGACCGGCGATCGCAGTGAAAAGATCCGCACCTACAACTACCCTCAGGATCGGGTCACCGATCACCGGATCAAAGAGTCCTGGAGTAGTATCCCCACTATCCTCGGTGGCGGCCTTGACCCCATCCTCGATGCCCTCGAAGCAGAGGATATCCGACGTAAACTGGAACAAACTGAGAGGTAATCTATGACTCTACGTGAGCTCCAATCCCGGTTTCTTCCGTCCCTCGCGCCGGAAGATTTTTTTCTGCTCATCGCTCACGCCACCGGAGAGGAGAAGGTCTTTCTCCTAGCGCATCCAGAATACGAACTCAGTCCCGAGGTGGCCACCAAGGTAGAAGCATACCTCCGTCGTCGCCTCGAGCACGAACCGGTGGCCTATATCACCGGTCATCGCGAGTTCTATGGGCGCGAATTTCACGTAACGAGAGATACCCTCATCCCTCGTCCAGAAACCGAACACCTCATTGAGACTGCGCTCAATGCAATTTTCAATTTTCAATTTTCAATTTTCAAAAATATTGACATCATTGATGTAGGAACTGGCAGTGGCAACATCATCATCACGCTCGCCAAAGAAATTGAGAAGCGCTCTCACCAAGCAGAGATCAAGTACTTTGCACTCGATATATCAAAAAGCGCACTTGCTATCGCAAAGGACAACGCCATGCGACATGACATCGCAACAAAAATTACCTTTCTTGAAAGCGATCTCCTAAAGCATCTCCCAGTCTCTCTCCTCCAAGATCATCATCTCATCATCACAGCGAACCTCCCCTATCTCTCACATAACATCTATCACGAGAGTGATCCTGATGTACGGGACTACGAGCCCGCGAGCGCTCTCGTAAGTGGCGAGGATGGACTCGATCACTATGTGCGACTCCTCACAGAAATCCATACCTTCCTCCCGCACGTTCGTTCTCTCACTTTTTTCTTCGAAATCAGTCCCGAACAAACCACCCTGCTCACCACACATATTCGTACGGTATTCCCCCAGGTCACACCCCTCGTATTCCAGGACCTCAGTGGTCGAGACCGGCTCATCCAAGCCACAATTTAAAATTTTTGACAACAAAAAACCCCGATAAAACGGGGATTTTTTGTTTTGGTTTTACCCAAAGACCGAAGGCAAAACTATTTGCGCTTCTTGGTGGCCTTCTTCTTGGTTACCTTCTTGGCGGTCTTCTTCTTTGCCACCTTCTTCTTTGCAACCTTCTTTGTTGCCTTTTTCTTTGCTGCCATAATACTCACCTCCTTCTAAACCTCTGTTCTTTTTTGTTTGATGTAAGTTTACACCAAAGCGTAGAACATGAGGACTTTTATTTTTTATTTTTCACGTCACAAGTTTTGTGCGTGATACAGATTTTTTCTGTATGTATTTATTATACTCTTTTTTTTGAAAATGCAAAGTAAAATAAAATACTGTCAACCCCTCACACTCTGTTTTTTCATGTAATAAGTATCAGCTGAATCTTATCATTCTCCTTTCATTATATATTTGAATCATGAAGTTTGAATTATGAATTTTGAATCAGCCATCATTGGCCAAGATCCTCAGAAAATTTTTTTATATTTAATTTAAAATTCTAAATTTCAAATTTAAATTTATAAAGTTAACTAGACTCACCGAATCGTTCATGCTTTCCCATGAAACAATCCGCTCTGTACTCGCGCCATACTCCCCATACCAGGCTGAAAATAGCTATTTTTGTCTAGTTGACAGTGTATTTCTCACCCTTTACTATGAAGAGACAGGGGGTCGACATGGCTTGAGAAAGCCTCAAAACTTTCCCTGCCACGAGCTTCAACGCAAGCAGAACTTTAAAAAATATCAAAGAACCTAGAAAGAGAGGTGTACACTATGGAACATCAAGATCCGATGTTTGAAGAAGAAACGTCTGCTAACCAAGTCAAGGCATGGGTTCAGGAAAACCTCCGCATTCTCGTCAGCGTCTTTATCGTTGCAGCTATCGCCTTTGGTATCTACTCGTACTCACAGCGGTCACAGACAGTGACTGATGACAGTATGCTCCTTGACACCAATGGTGATGACGCTTCGGTAGTCATGAATGAAGAAAGCAAGACCACTCCTGCTCCGACCGGTGTCAAAAACGCCGTCACGACCAATGGAGCGGTTGCTACAGAGCAGAGCCGCGAAACTGAAGTTTCTTTCGTTGAACAGGCAGGACGCGGAGATGGAGCGACTCATCTCGCTCGTCGCGCCCTCGCCCACACGCTCGAAAAGAATCCGGATTCATCACTCACTGCCGAACACAAGATCTACATCGAAGACTACCTCCGCAAGCACGTCGCCCACAATGGCGCTGTGAAAGTAGGAAGCTCGATCGAATTCTCCAAGGCTCTGATTAACCAGGCCATTGAGAAATCCAAGACTCTGAATGATCGTCAGCTCCAGAATCTCAAGAAGTATTCTGCTCGCGTGAACGCTTACCGCTAAGACCGTTATCGTAAGTCTCTCCGTTCTTTCTCTAGAGAAAAGCAAAAACCCCGCAACGGCGGGGTTTTTTGTTGGGTTTATGCTCCTTTTACTGAAAAGCGACCGAATCACCCACCGAGACACCATCAAGTGCTCCCGCATTGACCTCGAGGACCCGTGATGCGGGCCGCGCTGGCTGATACCGCTCTTTACTCTCACTCGGTATCCCTCGCTCAATATGAGCAACGACATCATCTTCTATCCAAGCGATATCAAGGGGGAATCTCATGCCCTGCATCCAAAAGACGTATCTCTCTGACCTCGGAAATACAAACAGCATCCCACATTCTTGGCACAGACTGTCCCGTTCTCCGAGTCCCATTGCCCGAGCGTCATCTGACATCGCGACCTCAAGAGTAAACGACTCTCTACCTATGCTCACTCGAGTCGGAGCAGTGAACTCCGTCTGTCCTCCCCACCATCCCCACCAATAGAGTGCCCCACAAAGGAGCGCGACGCCAGCGAATCCGCCAAGAAGAAAACGCTTCATACCGAGGATAGTGTAGGTTTTTTACGCCCAAGCTCCCGCTCAACCCAAAAGAGAAATACAAGCACCAGGGTGAGTACCAAAAGAAAGGCAACAAATTTCCCCAGAGCTACCGTCGCAAGCGCGAGACCACCAATACTCCCCGTGAGGAGGATAAAGAAAGCGACTATCCGTCGCTCGGACCACCCGAGGGCTCGGAGCCGATAGTGGAGATGTCGCTCATCAGCCTCAAAGATAGAGACGCCAGCCCGCAGTCGTGCTCCGATAACAAAGAGGGCATCAGCCACCGGCAGTATGAGGACCAGGAGGGCGGTCGCGATCTTGGTACCAGCTATGACGGCGAGCGCCGCAATGAGAAAACCAATAAAAAATGATCCGGATGTACCCGCCAAAATGCGCGCCGGATGAATATTGAAGAGGAGAAATCCGAGCACGGCCCCCAGGGCAGCAAAGGCGAGGAGCGCCACGGGTGGCTGGTTTACTTCGGGCTTGAGACTGAGAAAGAATATGACAAAGAAAACAATAAGTGAGACGCTCCCCAAGAGGCCATCGAGGCCATCGAGCCAATTCACCGCGTTTAGGACAAGCACCATCCAGGCGAGAAGCAAGAGGAAGCCAAGGAGGATTGGCCACACTCCCTGCTCCGGGAGGATGAGCACATCACCAAAAGGATTTTTGACAGCCGAAATACGGATACCGAAGATAAAAACGATAACGGTCACAGCAACCTGAAAAAAGCCCTGGGCCTTAAATGAGAGCTCGTGAAAGTCATCCCAGAGACCCACGAGCGCGATGAATACCCCTCCAGTGAGGAGACCCCATATCTCTCGACTCAGGACCAAATGTTCATCAAGGAGCACTGCGCCAATAAATCCCGATACAACCGCTAGTCCACCAAACCGTGAAACATGGGTTTTCCCATCATGTCGACTCCCTGTACGCCAGGTGCGCGTAAGCAGGCGTGATCCCAGCAAAAAAAGAAGGGACAGTGCCCCCGAAAGCACAAAAGCGATAGCTACTGGAGGGAGAAAGAGCTCGATCCTCATGTCACGTGCCTTAGTAGTTAATAAATGAGACGCTCACTCCTGATATCAGCAGTCCGAGAGAAAGAAACACCGCGGAGAGGAGCATCAAGTGACACGCGATTCGCTCCATCCTCTCATAGAAGCGACGGGCGAGAAGAATATGCCCGATAAAAAAGAGTCCTCCCAATACTGGGAGCATATACGCCTGCCACCAGATACCGAGGAGGTCCACCCCAAAATAGACATTGTAATGGAGAACGATTGGTGTCTCGCTCGGTCGAATAAAAAAGAAGAGGAGAAGAGTATTAGCGAGGAGGAGCACAAGTATCGATCCTACAAGAGTCCGTACCAAGAGATTGCGCCCGAAAGTTACCCCTCCCTCGGTCCGGGCCAGGGGTCGTTCCCAAGTATTGTCTGTTAGCGGTTGTTCGGCCATACTCCCACTCATCATATTCATAGTCACGAGATACTAAGCTTCATCCAAGGCCTCTGGAGACGCAGCACCAGCACCCTGCCCGAGACGCGTCCGATCGAGCTGATCTCCGAATTTGCCGAGATACTTCTCGGCATCCTCAAACTTCTTGTGAGCGTTGCCGATGTGACCCCCCAAGACATCAAACTCTTTTTCAAAGCGTTCGTAGGAGCGTCCCAACTTTTCGAGTTGCCCCATGATTTCCTTGGCTCGTTTCTCAATCTGAAAGCCCTGCAATCCAAAGAGGATGGTCCGCATATAGGCATAAAAGGAGTTGGGCGAGACCGGGATCACCCGCCTTGTCCCGAGATAGTCGAGGAGACTCTGTTCATCATCATCTTTGATAATAATCTCGTAGTAGACGTTTTCCGCCGGGATATACATGAGCGCAAAGTCGAGCGTCCCTTCCTCTGGCACAATGTATTTGCTCGCGATGGCATCGATGTGTTTCTTGACGTCGATGTAAAACTGACGCTTGGCCAACTTACGCTCCGCTTCACCCTCCGCCGTCATCACCCGCTTGAAATTCTCGAGTGGAAATTTGGAGTCAACACTGATGAGTCCACCTTGAAGTCGGATAATCGCGTCCACCGTCTCTCCACTCTTGAATCCGTACTGGAGCGCAAAATTCTCCTTGGGGAGCATCTGCATCAGGAGGTCCTTCAACATCAGTTCGCCAAAGCCACCTCGGATCTTGGGGGCCTTGAGAATTTCTTGGAGCGACGCCACCTCCTTACCAACTTCGAGAATCTTGTCGCTTGATTGCTTCATCTCCACGAGGCTCTTTTGCACATCGCCATACGAACGAGCCGCCACATCGAGGCGCTGGTCGAGACGCTTCGTATTGTCATCGAGCCGTCGATCGAGCGTGTGTTGAAAAGTCCCGAGCTGCTGGTTGAGTGTGGCCGAGATAAACTGCATCCGCTCATCAAAGCGCTTTTCGAGACCGAGCATCTGTTCAGAGAGTTGTAGCGCTCCTTCGTCCCGCTTCGAGCTCCGCGAGAAGAAAAAGGCGAGTCCAAACAGGAGGCTCGCCACAGCAATACCAATAAAGAGAATAACTGGAAACGACATAGATGTTTTTGTGTCAGTATTGGCCCTTACTTCTTCAATCCAGCAATAAAACGCTTGAGTTCAGGCACCTTGTTGGCAACCTCCTCGTACGGAGCCTCGAGAAATTCGATAAAAAACCGATCGAGCATGTTGAGACGATAGTGGAGCTCTTCCATATTCATGAGTACAAATCGGATTTCTTTGCCGACTTCTGCTTCCAGATGTGCGATAGCGTGTTTCAACTTGGAGCGATTCACATTGTTCACCACCATAATCATGTCGACTTTGCTCTTGGGATAGTTGAGAAAGAGACCACTAATGAGGACGAGTTTAACCTCACCAACTATTTTGAGCTTACGAAAGATCTGGGACTGCGCATGGACGTTCAACTTGGAGACGAGACTCTTTAATTCCGTGTAAAAAGGAAAATCTTCATTCACCGAAAAAGTCTTCTTCCCCTTGCGCGTATGCTCGATAACGAGCCGCATCTTGGCGAGACGGACGAGTTCACGGGAGGCCTCGCCCCGAGCGATAAGCGTCTTTTCCGAGACTTCTGAAGTAGTAAATTCGGCTCCTGGATTGAGGAGAAAGAAGCGAATCAAGCGAGAGCGGGCTTTGGAACCAAAGAGACTATCAAAGAGGGCAAGTGACATACGTAAAGCGGAGATTCGGAAATTAGCACATTCGAGAAAGAGGGCGGACCTCCAACACTATCCCCTTTAGTATAGAGAAACGCCTGGAAAAGTCAAAAAGGCGCTTCCGTGATGAATAATTGCCAAAAAGCTCTTATCAGAGAGCTTTTTGTGGTATACTGTAGGAGTCTATGC
>CAZCNN010000018.1:0-9326 GCA_964500505.1 uncultured Bdellovibrionales bacterium
GCAAGGAAATTTTTTGGTTTTTGCACACGCGAGTCCGCGAGCGTGTCCGAGGCGCATTTAGTCTGAATCAGGATTTAACTCAAAATACATTCGAACTTTGTCCAATACACACCGCTTTGATTGGATAAAAAGTATCGTGAGTTCAGAATCCCTGCCCGCCTTAGGTGGGTCACCTCCTCCGCCAGAAAAAGAATAGCAACAGTCTTGCCACCGCCGTTGGCGAGGTGTCGCCAGAGGCGACAAATCCATCCCTTCCGCACTAGTAATAATGCGCACAATTTACTTGCGTACTTGTTAACATTGCAGCAAAAGAGTTTACACATTTCCCTAAAGGTTTAAGCTAAAAAGTCCTCTTTTTAGCTTAAACAGGTATGAATGCTTTTGACCCGCTCCCTGGCCGCCATCGCTACCGCCATGGCCATGATGACTGCGCCGGTCGCCACGACCGCGACCGTCTCGGCCGTGAGCATGGTCATGCCGGCCGTCATCGCGGTGACCGTAGCCGTGCTGGCGCCGACCTCGGCCCAGGCCGGTCGCCGTGACGGGAAAGTCATGATCGACCGCCACTACGATGGCTGGATTGCTCCGAGCGGTCTGGTGCTGTCGGAGTGCAGGGAAGAAGACGGCCTGGTGCTGTCGGAGTGTGACGAAGCATGAGTGAAGGACGACCTGACACGCTGAACTGAGCACGAGGCCCTGGATCCGTACTGCGGAACCGGGGTTCGCATCATTTTTCGACCTTTTCCTCTCTTCTTCTCTTTCGAAACTTCTGTCTTTGCGCTAGAGTAGAGACATGAAACGTTGGCAGAGTATTGTTGGTATACTTGTGCTCCTCTTAGGCGGAGGAGTGTTTTGGTATTTCACTCGTGATTGGTCAATCAATAACTATCCATCTACTCTCAGTGGGCCAATCGTGATGTTCGGTGATAGCTTGGTCGAGGGTGTGGGAGCCACGACCGGACAGACACTGCCGGAACAGCTCGGGCGCCTGGTGGGGAAAAATATCGAGAACCATGGCGTGAGTGGCGATACTTCGCGTGACGGGCTGACGCGTCTCGAAGAGGTCCTCATGCTCAAGCCCAAAGTCGTGATCATTGTGCTCGGTGGCAATGACTTCTTGAAGAAGATCTCTCGAGCTGAAACGTTTGCCAATCTGGAGCAGATAGTGATAGCGCTCCAAAAAGAGGGAGCTATCACCATCGTAGTCGGCGTGCGGAGTGGTATCATCGGTGGGGGAGCGGACGATGAGTATGAGGCCCTGGCCAAGAAGACTGGCTCGGTGTATGTCTCTGATATTCTCTCGGGCATATTTGGTCACTCGGACCTGATGAGTGATGCTATTCATCCGAATAGTCGTGGCTATGGCGAGATATCCAAGCGACTGGCCGAAGAACTCTCCGCCTATCTGAGGTAACTTACCCGCAAGTTAGCACTCTCAATCGGTGGTTGCTAATTTTATTGACGAGCGGTATACTGTGAAGACGGCTAATATATTTATACACAACACTATGGCGCAGATATCAATGTACAGCGTGACGGTTCCTGAGTTTAAGCGTGAACTCCTCGCTCTCCGAGCCATCCTCGTCAAGGCCGAGGCTTTTGTCGCTGAAAAGAAGATCACCGATAGTGTGCTCCTTGGCGCCTATCTCGCCCTTGATCAGTTTCCGCTCGTGAAGCAGGTGCAGATCACCTGTGACAACGCCAAGGGGACCGCAGGGCGCCTGGCCAATGTCGAACTCCCCAAGATGGAAGATAACGAGACTACGCTCAAGGCGCTCGAAGAGCGAATCGACAAGACGATCGCGTTCCTCGATACGCTCAAGGAGGAGCAGTTTGTAGGGAGCGAAGAGCGTGATATCCCGATCTACTTCATGCCGGGCAAAGTGCTCACGGGTCTCGAGTATTTGAATACGCTCGGACTCGCCAACTATTACTTTCACCTCACGACGGCTTACTCTATCCTCCGTCACAACGGGATGAATATCGGCAAGACAGACTATATGGGACAGGTGGAGTTTCATGATGAGAAGAAGTAACGAATAGTATTAAGTATTACAGGGGAGACGTTCATTTGAAAAATATTCTTTTTGCGACACTCTCGTGGCCCAGCGTGCCACTCGTTCTGCTACAGTCGCGCTCTTCCGCCTCCGGCGGAAACCCTGCCCGCTTGACTGCAGACGGTCTCAAAAAGAATTTTTTCAATGAACGTGGCGAGAGCAAACGTTTGTAATTTTCTTATGGATATATTATGGCGAATGCCATTGAAATCAAGGGATTGAAAAAAGTCTATGGAAATGGTGTTGAGGCACTCAAAGGAGTGGATTTGACGGTGGCTCAGGGGGATTTCTTTGCCCTCCTCGGTCCCAACGGGGCCGGCAAGAGTACTCTCATCAATGTCCTCTGTGGACTGGTCGAGAAGTCAGCCGGACAGGTTCGTATCGAGGGGTTGTCTATCGATGATGACTACCAGGGTGCCAAGATGCACCTTGGGGTGGTCCCACAGGAATTCAATTTTGGTATCTTTGAAAAGGTAATCGATATCGTGCTTGACCAGGCCGGGTACTATGGTATCCCGCGCCGTGAGGCTTTGTCCAAGGCAGAGAAACTCTTGAAGCAACTGGGGCTCTATGACAAGCGCAATGAAAAATCCCGGACGCTCTCGGGCGGGATGAAACGTCGCCTCATGATCGCTCGTGGACTGGTCCATGATCCCAAGGTCCTCATCCTCGATGAGCCGACGGCGGGTGTTGATATTGAGATCCGCCGAGAGATGTGGGAGTTTCTCGAGAAATTGAATCAGTCGGGTACCACTATTATCCTCACCACGCATTACCTCGAAGAAGCCGAACAGCTTTGTAACAACATGGCCATCATCAACAAGGGCGAGGTCATTGAGCGCGGGGCGGTCAAAGATCTCCTCGGCAAGATGGATCAGGAGACGTTCGTTTTTGATCTCGAGGCGCCACTCCCCGAAAAGACTGAGGCTCTCGTCGGACAGTTTGGGGTGCACAAGGTGGATGCCAACACGATCGAGATGGCCGTCAAACGGGGTGAGTCGATCAACGATGCTATCATCGCCCTCAATCGACTCGATATCCGGGTACGGAGCGTCCGTAACAAATCGAATCGCTTGGAAGAGTTTTTCCTCCAAAAAATCAATCAGAACCAAAGCGTATGAATGGAAAACAAATGCTCGCAGCCTATGTGACGATTGTGCGGAAGGAATTTCTCCGTATGTTTCGGGTGTGGGTCCAGGCGCTCCTCCCACCAGCCGTGACGACGGTGCTCTATTTCCTCGTGTTTGGTAAGTTCATCGGGGCGCAGGTAGCGCCGATTCATGGGATGAGCTACATGGAGTTTATCGTGCCGGGTATCATCATGATGTCGGTCATTACCCAGTCGTTTATGCACTCGGCTTTCGGGTACTACATCGCCAAGTTCCAGAAGTCCATCGAGGAAATCCAGGTCTCGCCAACTCCATACTGGATTATGATCCTCGGCTATGTGACGGGTGGCGTACTCCGAGGGCTGGTGACGGGAGCGATTCTCCTTCTTATCTCGCTTCTCTTTACACCGCTTCCGGTGTCACATGCTGTCCATGTGCTCGCGTTTGCGTTCCTCACGTCGGTCGTATTCTCGCTTGCTGGTCTCATCAATGCTATCTTTGCCAAGGACTTTGATAGTATCTCGATTTTCCCGACCTTTATTCTGACGCCGCTCACCTATCTCGCCGGAACGTTCTATTCGCTCTCGATGCTCCCGACCGTGTGGCAACAGGTCTCTCTCTGGAACCCGCTCCTCTATATGATCAACGGTTTCCGCTATGGTCTCATCGGGGTGACGGATGTCAGTATTGGCATCGCCTACATCATCCTCATCACCCTCTCGGCCGTTCTCTCGTTTACGGTGTGGTATCTCTTTTACTCGGGACGTGGTGTTCGGACCTAAAGCACGTTCTTTTTAGCGCCTCGGGAAAATTCTCGGTTCAGAAACTTTTGTGCTATGCCATACAATATCTCTTCGAAAACCCTGTTACTTGCGACCATGCCCTTGGCTATCCTCGGGATGGTGGCGTATTATTATATCCAAACTCATATGGAAGAAAAAAATGTGTCTGTAGGTGAGAGCTGTGGTATCAATGGCTGTGTCGAGATGACGCCCGAGCAGGCCAAGATCCTCCGCGACAAGGGGACTGAGCCACCATTCAGTAGTCCACTCTACACGGAGCATCGCAAGGGGACGTATGTCTCGGCTGACAACAATGAGCCCGTGTTTCGCTCAGAGGACAAGTTTGATTCTGGCACTGGCTGGCCGAGCTTTGTGAGGCCAATCAGTCCGGACGCTGTGCAGACCCAAGAAGACAATACGCTTTTTACTACTCGGACCGAGGTTCTCTCGAAAGCTGGTGGGCACCTGGGGCACGTCTTTAACGATGGTCCCGCTCCGACAGGTCTCCGCTACTGCATCAATGGTGATGCGCTCAAGTTTATCCCAGATGAAAATTAGGGGGAATAATTCTATGAAGACAAGCAAAGCTACTTTTGGGGCGGGGTGCTTTTGGGGAGTGGAAGCGATGTTTCGGAAAGTGCCCGGGGTAACCGAGGCGTTTTCTGGCTATACCGGTGGGGCGCTCGAGCATCCGACCTATGAACAGGTCTGTGCGGGCGATACCGGTCATGCTGAAGCCGTAGAAGTGACCTATGATGCTGATGTGGTGAGCTACGAGAAATTACTCGAAGTATTTTGGAACAACCACAACCCTACCACACCAAACCAGCAGGGACCTGATCATGGCTCGCAGTATCGGTCGGTGATCTTTTATCATGATGACGAGCAGAAAAAATTGGCCGAAGCATCGAAGCAGGCGCTCGCAGACTCTGGACAGTGGCCACGACCAATCGTGACAGAGATCGTCCCGGCTGAGACGTTCTACAAAGCAGAAGAGTACCACCAGCGCTATTTCGAAAAACAGGGCAGGGAGCCCAATTGCCACATTTAATTTAAAAATTATGAAACTGAAAGAAATTTTTAAAGTATCAGCTTTGCCGGTGTTGTTTGCCTCGATGTGTTGCCTCTCGCCTATTATCCTGGTGCTCCTCGGGGTGAGTACGGTGACCTTCGCGGCGTCACTGACCGATGTGCTCTATGGACAGTATAAGTGGGTGTTTCGGGGGTTTGGACTGCTGCTTCTCGCGGGTAGCATCGTGTTCTATCTCCGTCGGCAGGGGGTATGTACTCTGGATCAGGCCAAACGGGAGCGAAACCGGATTATCAATCTCGTTCTCTCGACTTTGGTTGCCGGAGTCCTCGGCTATCTCTTCTTCCTCTATGTCGTCGTGCACTACCTCGGCGTCTGGCTCCGTATCTGGGAATAAAATCTACTTAGAAGCGAAGCTTCTAAGTAGCCGAAGTGTCTCTAAATGAGTTCAAGGCAGTCCGCGGTGCGGGCTGCCTTGGGAGGTGCTACGAGTATTGCTTTTTGTCGAGCCACAACCGGTGGTAGCACGCGACAAAGGCTACGAGCTGTCCAAGGGCCAGTATGGTCTTGAGCAGATTTTGGGGGGCGTCGATAGCCTCCCAACTTGCGATCAAACTGAACGGGATGCCCGCAACGCCTGCGCACACCAATGCCCCAAAGCGGACATTACTCGCGAGGCTTTCCCTCTCAGGCAAGGGTTGCCAGAAGAAATAGGTAACCAGGACGATATATGCTAGGTGGATCACGATTACTCCTTTGAGCGGTTGGGGGTGGGGGAAGGAACTGGTAACTATATATGATAGCATATAAAATAGGAAAAGTCAACCCCACACCATTTCCGTGTCTAAAAAAGGCTCTGGTAAGGGAGAATTTGAAGTTATTACTCCTTGTAAAAGGTGCGGGGTCAATAGCGGTGATACTGCGTCGAGCCCTTGCAATTTTGGCTTAGAAATGCTATCATGGGGGTGTTGTAAGTTTTCTCTCTGGAAGACGCTTAGACGAGACATTCGGTTGCCAAACTTGAATTCCGTGAAGACGAGCCAGAAAGAGCCACAAGCTCGAGGGGAAAGGTCCACTTACACGGTAATTCAGTCAGTAGATTCGATATGGCAACCAAATTGTATGTTGGTGGCGTTTCCTACGGTTCGACCGAGGATGGTCTGCGCGATGCTTTCGCCCAGGCAGGTAACGTCGTTTCTGCCAAGATCATCATCGACAAGATGACCGGTCGCTCACGCGGCTTTGCATTCGTCGAGATGGCTACAGAAGACGAGGCTCAAAAGGCTATCGAGCTGTGGAATGGCAAGGAACTTGACGGTCGCACGCTTACTGTCAACGAAGCTCGTCCTTTGGAAGAGCGCGCACCTCGCACCGGTGGAAACAACGGTGGTGGGTACCGCGATCAGAACCAGGGCGGAAGCCGTTGGTAGTCTTGTTGGAGTCACTTCGGTGATACTCCGATAAACCGCAAAAACACCCTTCGTAAGGAGGGTGTTTTTGTTTTATACTAGAGATGGTCCTTTTTCATCAACCTTCCAGATAGGGAGAACAGTCATGCTTGACTTCTTGATGGCCATACATGATGCTCTCGTCATGTGGCTAGCTCAGGGTCTCTGGGTGTTGCCCTGGTGGGGCAAAGTCATCTACACGCTGGTGACGACGCACATTACCATTTGTGCGGTGACCATCTTTCTCCACCGCGCCCAGGCACACCGGGCACTCATCCTCCATCCGGCCGTAGCGCATATCTTCCGCTTGTGGCTCTGGCTCGCGACCGGGATGGCGACCAAGGAATTCGTCGCCGTTCACCGTAAGCACCACGCCAAGTGTGAGACTGTGGATGACCCGCACAGTCCCCAGATCTACGGCATCAGGAAGCTTCTCCTTCAGGGCGTCGAGCTCTACCGGGAAGCGACGAAGACGATGCCGGTTCGGCCGTATATCCCGAGCAATCGTTCGGTGCCGGAGAAGACTCAGACGGAACTGGAACATTACGGTTCTGGTACGCCGGATGACTGGCTCGAGCGAAATGTGTACTCCGTCCTCTGGTGGCAAGGCGTCGGTGCCATGCTGGTTCTCGATGTACTCCTCTTTGGGGCCATTGGGGCGACGATCTGGGCCGTGCAGATGGTGTGGATTCCGTGGTGGGCAACTGGGGTCATCAATGGCCTCGGCCACTACTGGGGCTACCGGAATTTCTCGCCCATACCCGATGACACAAGTACCAATATTTCCCCGTGGGGCATCTTGATTGGCGGTGAAGAACTTCACAACAACCACCACACCTATCCGAGTTCGGCCAAGTTTTCGGTGAAGCCCTATGAGTTCGATATTGGCTGGGTGTATATCAGAGGACTCGAGCTTCTGGGACTTGCACAGGTGAAGAAGGTGGTGCCGACGCTCGAGCTCGATCCTGACAAAGTGGTCTGTGATGACGAAACAGTCACGGCAGTGATTGCCCTCAGGCATCAGATCGTTGCCGAGATCAACCGTCTTATGACGGATTGGTATGCCGACTACGATCGTCGGCGAGTCATGCAGGACATGCGTGACCGGCTGTGCGTTATCTGGCAAAACGCCAAGTTGAGTCGCGATCAGATGGTCACGGCGCTCAACATGTGGTGTCGTGACGCCAAGGAAAGTGGAATCCCAGGGCTCCGCGAGCTCGCGTGTGCTCTCCCTGGCTATCGAGTGGGATGAAGCAGACCAAACACCGGTCGAGGTATCACCCTCAGGCCGGTTTTTTTATTGGGGTTTTTCGAGTTCTTCGTAACGGAAACAATCGGTAGTATGGTCGTTCACAAGTCCGACGGCCTGCATGTAGGCATAGGCGATGACGGGGCCGAAGAATTTGAAGCCACGAGCCTTGAGGTCCCGAGCCAGGGCCTCAGACTCTGCGGTCATGGTGGGGATGTCAGTGATGGAACGGGCGATTTTCTTCGGACCATCTTGGCCGACAAACTGGGTGAGGTAGGCCGAAAATGAACCGAACTCCTTCTGTACATCGAGGAAAAGTCTGGCGTTACTGATAGCCGATTCAATTTTGAGCCGATGTCTCACGATGCCACTCTCCTTCATCAGGCGGTCGATATCACGCCGACCAAATTTGGCCACCTTCACTGGGTCGAAGTGGGCAAAGGCTTCGCGGTAGGCGGAACGTTTCTTGAGGATGGTTTCCCACGACAGCCCGGCTTGGGCGCTCTCAAGGAGGAGGAATTCAAACAGACGCCGATCATCATAGGTGCGGACGCCCCATTCGGTGTCGTGATACTCTACGTAGAGGTCATGTCCAGTCCTGGCCCAGGTGCAGCGTTTTTTGGTGATTTCGGTCATAGTGGAGGGGAAATGGTATACTATGGATACTCTTGTAGTATACTCTATGCATTTCTTTTTCTCGAGCCTGGCAGTGATAGTCTTGGTGTTGCTGGGGTATACGGTCTTTTCTTATCTCCGTATCCAAGGATTGATACGGGAGAGCCAAATACTTGTCCGGAGTAGTGCGACATACCAGAAAATAGTGAGTGGGGCGACAACGAGAGTGCTCTTTATGGGGGATAGTACTGGGGTGGGAGTGGGCGCGACACGAGGCGAAGACTCGCTCGCTGGACGTCTCTCACAGGATCATACAGATTGGTCAATAGAAAATGTCTCCGTCAGTGGTCGCAAAACAGCCGAGCTCATCCCGGTTTTGGAGGTGCTTGGTACTCATCAGTATGACCAGATTATCATACAGATTGGTGGCAATGATATTACCTACTTTTCTGATCGGGATACACTAGCAGGGGATATAGCTATCGTGCTTCAAGAGGCGAAGCGAGTCAGTCCACAGGTGATACTTCTCACCTCGGGGAACGTCGGTAATGCCCCGATACTACCTCGCCCACTCGCCTTTTTATGGCACCGCAGGACTCTCCAGGTGCGAGACATCTTTATGAAGGCAGCAGAAGAAAGAGGCGTGACCTATGTCGACCTCTACCGAGACAAAAAGACGGACCCATTTTTTCTTGAGCCCTATCGGTACCATGCGAGCGACCTCTTTCATCCGAGTTCGGAAGGGTATGGTCTGTGGTACCAAGACCTGAAAAAAGCCTTGTAACCAAGCCTTGATTTTCCTCTTAAAAGTTGGTAGTCTGGGAAATGTGGCTAATGATAAAGAGGAAGTTATTTTGTGTGGTAAAAACACAAAAAATCTTTAAATAAGGCAAACTTGGGAAGGTGGGTGAGTGGCTTAAACCAGCACACTGCTAACGTGCCGAGGTGTAATAACCTCCGAGGGTTCGAATCCCTCCCTTCCCGCAAAAATGCCAAATCTTTTTTTTCAAGAGAAATGGCGTCGCCGCCCGACGGC
>CAZCNN010000019.1:0-5263 GCA_964500505.1 uncultured Bdellovibrionales bacterium
GGCCCCATCGTCTATCGGCTAGGACACTTGGTTCTCATCCAAGAAAGAGGGGTCCGACTCCCCTTGGGGCTACTGTGAAACTTAAAACCCTGGGCCTGTCCCGGGGTTTTAAGTTTTGTAATCACAAGGGGAGGAGGGCGTGAGTAGAAAGCGAGCGAGCGTAGCTTTCTGTGTGTAGCGCCCAGGCTCCGCGTCGGAGCGCGGAGGACTCCCCTTGGGGGAATAATAATGTCGGGCCGGGAAGCCCTATAGAACGCATCCGCCTTAGGCGGAGCGCAGGTCGTCCGACCCCCTTGGGGCTACATGAAACTAAAAGAGACCCCGGTTATCCGGGGTTTTTAGTTATTGCTAAGACGAATTTGACAACTGATATGAGCACTGTACCATGAAGAACAAGTTCCTTCCACCCCGGGCCTTGGCCCATTCACCCTGAGGAGACAGACATGAACACACTCTGGAGAGTTCCTGCCTTTGCCTTGCTGGCGTTCTCCTCGAGCGCCTGGGCCCAGTGCTCTCTCGTCCTTGGTGCTGGTCATAGCACGGTCACTGGTATCAATACTGCTCGCTATGAGGGGAGACTCTTTGCGGAAAGCAGTATTTCTGGCGCCTACTATGCTGATGGCACTAGCCACACCACGCGCTTTGGCATCACTTGCCCGATGAGTCGCTCGTTCGAGGTGTCGCTCGATTATCGCGAAGGATTCCGAGCGTTTGTTGCTTCTGACGGCACCCTGCGATTGGACGATGTTCAGGCGAATTTTGCTGTGAAGCGTTTTGCAGAAGTCCGCGGGTATGGTTTGTCGGTGCTCGGCAAGCATCCGGTTACCGAACAGCTTTCGGTGACCGGTCGCGTTGGTGCCCTGGTCGGGGTCGGATTCGTTGGGTTGTCCTCTGGCAACATCTCGCTTGCTGAGAAGAAGCGGGGCTATCTCCCGCTTATGGCCGTCGGCCTCCGCTACGACGGGGGTCGAAATTGGTACCTCCAGTATGAGGAATCACGGTACACCGATGGCAGCCGTTTCCGAGAGCGTTACTTAGGCATCGGCTATCGGTTCTAGAGGTCCAACCGATCTCTTCGTCTCATTACGGCGCCCGCAACGCGAGGCGCCTTTTTCATGCTAAAATCATGAGGTGAGGAGTAAATTTTTTCCTATAAGCTAAAAGCTATCCAGCATGCCCACTCTTGTCTTTGACATTGAAACTGTAGGAGAGGACTTTGATGCCCTGGATGAAACCAGCCAGGATGCTTTGACGCGCTGGATCAAGCGTGAGAGCGGGAGCGGTGAGGATTATGCAGCGGCGCTCGCTGATCTCAAAAATGGCATGGGATTCTCGCCTCTCACGGGGCAGATCGTAGCGATTGGCATCCGTGATGTCGAACGGCAGAAGGGAGCGGTCTATTTTCAGGCTTCGCCACAAGGAGTTGAGAAGAACTTTGAAGAAGAACACTGCAAGTTCGAGGTAATGACTGAGAAAGAGATGCTCCAGAAATTTTGGGAAGTGATTGAAAAGTACGATACCTTTGTGACGTTTAATGGACGCTCATTCGATGTCCCGTTTCTCATGGTTCGTTCGGCTATCCATGGCATCCGCCCGACCAAAAATCTCTTGGCCAATCGTTACCTGAACTATCATCCGTCGAATGCCCGTCATATTGACCTGATTGATCAGCTGACATTTTATGGGGCGATGCGCAAGCGGGGGAGTCTCCACCTTTGGTGCCGGGCGTTTGGGATTGAGAGCCCCAAGGCCCAGGGCGTTGACGGTGATGATGTCGGGGCGCTCTTTGCTCATGGTAAGAGCGCTGACATCGCGAGGTACAATGCGCGTGACCTCGAGGCGACAGCCGAACTCTACAAGCGTTATGTTGATTATTTCCAGTTTTAGAACGTGAGGCCTGGTACGTCGGTCGCGACCGACTGTGTCTTGCCTGAGGAGCCAAATCTTGCTACACTCGGAGTCACATTCTCTGCTATTGTTTTATGGAAATCCAAGCGGAATTGAAGCAGTTCAAGTCCCGTCTCGATCCTTTGATTGAGCAGTTTTTTGCTTCCATTATCGATGGCATGAAGAAGGAAGATGATCTGGTGGCCGAAGCCATCGGACACGTGCAGACCATCGTCCTTTCGGGTGGCAAGCGTCTCCGGTCTGCTTTTATGTACTATGGTTACGTCGGAGCGGGTGGGACGGATACTGAGCGGATCCTTCATACGTCTATGAGTATCGAGCTCATCCACTCATTTCTCCTCATTCACGATGATATTATTGACCGAGATGAAATGCGCCATGGTGTGGAGACACTCCACAAACGCTACGCTGACTTCGGTCGGCGCTATTTCCCCGTAGCGGACGTCGAGCACTTCGGGAACTCAATCGCGCTCGTGATGGGGGATATGCTCTATTCTCACGGCAACAATATCATTTTCCGCTCAGGATTTCCGCTCGAACGCGTGTTTGCAGCACTCTCACGACTTCAGGACATCGTCTCCTATACGGTCGTAGGGCAGGCCCGTGATATCTACATGGAGTACAAGCGTGAGGCGACGGAAAAAGAAATTCTCAACATGTACCGAAACAAGACCGCCAAGTATACGGTGGAGGGACCACTCCACCTCGGCGCTATCCTTGCGGGAGCGAGTGAGGAGCATCTCGCTCACCTCACTGCGTATGCGCTACCACTCGGTATTGCATTTCAGATACAGGATGATATCCTAGGTATGTTTGGCAGTGAAGAACGGATTGGTAAACCAGTGGGATCAGACATTGCTGAGGGTAAGCTCACGATCCTCGTCGCACGGGCACTCAAAAATGCTGACCCAGGGCAGCGTACGCGGATCAAAGAAATTCTTGCTCGCGGTGCGGCATTGACCGAAGTGGAACGGCTTGAGTTTTGCGAGATGATAGAGAAGACGGGCGCTCTCGCCGAGGTCAAAGCCCTGGCTGAGGAGTATATCGTAGAGGGGAGGCAGGCGCTCCGGGCCCTCAAGGGACAAGTCACTCCTCTGGCGTATGAATTTCTAGAAGGGATAGCAGAGTATATGACCAAGCGTGAACTCTAAACATCATGGGAGAAATGAGACCACTTGATATATTGCCTCGACACCTCGTCATCATCCCTGATGGGAATAGACGCTGGGCGACTCTGCGTAACCTCGAACCCTGGGAGGGTCATGAGGCTGGGGCAGAAAATACCGAGATATTGATACGTGAAGCCAGACGACTTGGCGTTCGTGAGATTTCATTTTGGGGATCGTCACTTGAGAATCTGGCCAAGCGACCACTGGCTGAGAGTAAGGCACTCCTCCGTATCTATGAAACGTATTTCAAAAAGCTTTTGGGGAGCGAAGATATTCATAAGGACCGGGCCAAGATTCGCATCATCGGACATTGGGAAGAACAGTTTCCGGCGTCACTCAAAAGCGTCCTCTATGAATGCCTCGAGGCCACTAAGGAGTACGATGACTATTACCTCAATTTTTTCTTGGCGTATAGTGGGGATGATGAGATGCGTCTCGCCATGGCCAAAGTAGCAGAAACGCTCGAGCCCGGTGCGAAAGTTACCGACGAGATGATCAAAGCAAATCTCATGACCCGGGACATGCCCCCGGTGGACCTCCTCATTCGGACGGGTGGCGAGCCACACCTCTCAGCAGGATTTATGATGTGGGATATGGCCAATGCCCAGCTCTTTTTTTCCGAAAAACTCTATCCGGATTTTGATGAACAAGCCCTAAAAGAGGCGCTCCTCGACTATGGTGAGCGAGGCCGACGCTTCGGGAAGTAGTATCTTTTGGCTGGGGTTTGACAAAATTTAGACTATACCCTACAATACAACCACGTTTTGAAAAACTGCATAGATACAGGAAAAAGAGAGGGTTTGCAAGAAAGCTTCGCAGGAACGAGGATAGAATTGCTTACCGGACAAAAACTTCTCTGTTTTTGTGTTCTCAAGAGCTCTCCCGAGCTCATTTCTCTGTGTTAGTGAAGTCTTCATACAATATATGGCCAACAATAAAGAATTGATTCGCGTCGAAGGAGAGGTCTTGGAGACCTTGCCGAGCACGACTTTTCGTGTACGGCTCGATAACGGTCATGAAGTTTTGGCCCATATCTCTGGTCGCATGAGAGTCCACTACATTCGTCTCCTCCCGGGAGACAAGGTAACGCTCGAAATGAGCCCGTATGATTTGTCCAAGGGGAGAATAGTTCACCGCAATAAATAGTCGTACTATGAAAGTAAGAGCCTCCGTCAAGAAAATCTGCGCGCAGTGCAAGATCGTAAAGCGCAAGGGCGTTCTCTTCGTCATCTGCACGAATCCCAAGCACAAACAGCGTCAGGGCTAATCTCATCTTTTTGTAAACTAAGTCTCCGCTCTATGGTACGTATCGCAGGCATCAACATTCCGGACAACAAAAGAATCGAGGTTGCTTTGACCTACGTGTATGGTATTGGTCTCTCTACCAGTCAAAAAATTCTCAAAGAACTGTCTATCAGTCCCGATACTCGCACCAAGGACCTCTCAGCCGAGGAAGCCAACAAGCTCCGTGACATGATCGAAAAGAAGTATCGCGTCGAGGGCGAACTCCGTCACATCGTCAAATCAAACATCAAGCGTTTGAAGGAAATCGGTTGCTATCGTGGTACGCGTCATCAGAAGGGTCTCCCAGTACGTGGTCAGCGCACCAAGACCAACACTCGTACGGTGCGTGGTAACGTAAGAAAGACGATGGGCAGCGGTCGCAAGAAGTCTGATGCCAAGACTTAAAAATGTACTCCAGGTTCCGTCCAAAAGATTTTAAGAGAAATTATGACCGAAGAAGTGAAAACAACTGAAGAGACCGTAGCACCGGAAGTCGTGGAGGGCGTCGCTCCCAAGACCGAAGAAGTGGCTGTCAAAAAGGCTAAGAAACTGAAGCGTCAGATTCTGAGGGGCCGAGCCAGTATCCAGTGCACCTACAACAACACCATCGTGACTATCGCTGATATGAATGGTGGCGTCCTCGGTTGGTCTAGCTCGGGACACTTGACCTTCAAGGGTGCCAAGAAGTCCACTCCGTATGCTGCGACTCAGGTGGTCGCTGATGTGACCGAAAAGGTCAAGAAATACGGTGTTCAGGACCTCGAGGTGTTCGTAAAAGGGGTCGGGAGTGGTCGCGAAGCATCGATTCGGGCCCTCGCCAACAACGGTTTCAATCTCGTGACGATCAAAGATATTACTCCTATTCCGCATAACGGTTGCCGTCCGCGCCGTCCGCGCCGCAT
>CAZCNN010000019.1:5363-8339 GCA_964500505.1 uncultured Bdellovibrionales bacterium
TATGGCAAAAAATCTCGACTCCAAATGTAAGCTCTGCCGTCGTGCCGGCGAAAAACTCTTTTTGAAGGGTGATCGTTGTTTGTCGCCCAAGTGTGCGATGGTACGTCGTCCGTATGCTCCTGGTATCCATGGACACAATCCGTCTCGTGGTGGCAGTGAATTCGGCAAGCAGCTCGCTATGAAGCAGAAGATTAAGCGTCTCTACGGAGTCATGGAGCGCCAGTTCCGCAACCACTTTGACGAGGTGCGCAATGTCCCGGGTGTGACCGGTGATCAACTCCTCGGTCGTCTCGAGCGTCGTCTCGACAACGTGGTGTACCGTCTCGGCTTTGCCCCATCTCGTGTCTCGGGGAAGCAGCTCGTCTCTCACAAGATGTTTGAGGTGAACGGCAAGCGCATGAATATCCCGTCGGTAGAGGTAAAAGTTGGGGATGTCATTGCTCTCAAGGCTATCAAAAAAGACAAGACCTACTTCAAGAATATCGCTGAAACTTTGAAAAACAAGAAAGATGTCCCGCACTGGCTCGAGCTCGATGTCGACAAGATGGTTGGCAAGGTAGTCGCCCTCCCCACACGCGAGGATGTCGGCGTCCACGTCGATGCTCAGATGGTAGTCGAATATTACTCCAAGTAAGCCTAATTTAAATACCCTCATAATTGTTTCCGGTGGACGGTCCATGAATCATAGGTCCGACAGCCCATCCGAAACCCAAAATGGTATGCAGACGATCAATAACCCAGAGAGCCCGAAGTATACCGAACTCGCCCCAAACCACGGGAAGTTCGAAATTCTCGGTTGCTACCCAGGATACGGTACGACGCTTGGTAATGCCCTCCGTCGCGTGGTCCTCTCGTCTCTCGCTGGTGCGGCTGCTCGTTCCGTCAAGATCAAGGGTGTATCCCATGAATTCTCGACTATCGAAGGTGTCATGGAGGATGTCGTACAGATTATCTTGAACCTGAAGCAGGTCCGGTTCAAGCTCCATGGCGACGAAGAGGGTGTCGTCAAGGTATCGCTCAAGAGCAAAGGTGAGGGCCCTGTCACTGCCTCGATGATCAAGACCACTTCGAATGTGGAAATCGTGAACGGAGATCAGGTGATTGCTACCGTAACCGACAAGAAGACCGAACTCGAGATGGAGATCGAAATCGACCGTGGTCTCGGCTACGTACCGGTAGAGAGCCGTGAACGTGATGACGAACGCGAAATCGGAGTCATCGCTATCGACGCTATCTATACCCCCGTCAAGCGTGTGAACTACGAGGTAGAGAACATGCGTGTCGGGAAGCGCACAGACTATGACAAGATTACCCTTGAAATCGTGACTGATGGGAGTATTACTCCCGAAGAAGCCTTTGCTAAGAGCGTGAGCATTTTGGTTGGTCAGTTCTCTTCTCTCGCGACGAAAGAGGGAGAGACAGTCGCGCCAGCGGAAGTGGTCGCCGAAGAGGCTCCCGAGAAGAAAGCCAAGAAAGTTTCCAAGAAGAAAAAGACCGAAGAAGCAACTCTGTAACCCCTGCTAGCGAGTATACTGTACTATGAAGCATAGACACCAAGGCCGCGTCTTAGGACGTGTCAGGAACCAGCGTAACGCCCTCATCAAGACCCTTATGGGGAGTTTGGTGATGCATGAGCGCATCATGACCACCGAGGCCAAGGCCAAGGAAATCAAAAACTACATCGATCAGGTCGTGAACAAGGCCAAAGTGGCTCGTGGTACCGCCGAGCGTCGAGTAGCGATGATTCGTGAGATTCAGAAGTACGTGCCGATGATGGCGACCAAGAAGCTCCTCGGTGACTTCAGTGTCCGTTTTGAAGCAAGGAAGAGTGGCTATACCCGTGTCACCAAATTGGAACAGCGCAAGAGCGATGGTGCTAAAATGGCTGTGATCGAGTTCGTCTAAACTTACCCCTATGGCAACGAAGAAACAACCTATCGATAGAAAATATCATCTCTTTGATGCCAAAGGGAAAGTGCTCGGCCGTCTCGCGACGGAGATTGCTACGGTCCTCATGGGCAAGAACAAGGTCTCCTACGCGCCTCATATCGATGGTGGTGACTTTGCGGTAGTGATCAATACTGATCTCATCGAAGTGACGGGCAACAAGGCTGAGGACAAGATGTATCACCGCTTTAGTGGTTACCCAGGAGGCATCACTTCGATAAGCTTTCAGGATCAGATGAAGAAGGATTCACGCAAGGTTCTCCACGCCGCTCTCTACGGGATGCTCCCCAAGAACAAGCTCCGCGATCGGATGCTTACTCGCCTCCATTTGAATAAAGAAGGGGAACACACCGAAAAGATCATTCACGTAACCCACGAGTAGTATGGCAACCACCGAAACAACTGAGACAACAGAAGCCGAGGTCAAGCCGAAGAAAGTTACCAAGAAAAAGGTAGCAACCAAAGCTGTGGCCAAGGTCGCCAAAGATGATACCAAGCGGTACCTCTATGCTGTCGGGCGTCGCAAGACGGCGGTGGCTCAGGTGCGCCTCTACCCGGTCGACAAGACTGAGGGTGTGACTATCAACAAAAAGACCGCTCTTGAATACTTCGGTACCCCAGCGCTCGTCGCTCAGGCTCTCTCACCACTCAAGCTCGTTGGTCTCGAGGAGTCTTTCACTGTGACGGTCGTGGTCCGTGGAGGTGGACTCCATGGTCAGGCTGATGCCGTCAAGCTCGGTGTCGCTCGTTCGCTTATCAAACACGATGTGCTCCTCCGAGCCGCGCTCAAGGCGAGTGGCCACCTCACTCGTGACGCCCGCGCCGTTGAACGTAAGAAGCCAGGTCTCAAGAAGGCCCGCCGCGCTCCTCAATGGTCGAAGCGTTAATCTCTTCGAGCAGAGTGTCAAAAGGGGTCGGGAAAAAGGATTTTTCCCGCTTGGGGTGACCGAGGTCGTCCGAGGACTAGAGGGCGGAAGTCCTATAGAAATCTCGAAGAGATTTACAATGGTAGTAAACGGTAGCGTCGAA
>CAZCNN010000020.1:0-7676 GCA_964500505.1 uncultured Bdellovibrionales bacterium
TGCCGGACTTCCCACTCATCAACAAGAGTTTCAATCTTTCCTACACCGGAAACGACCTGTAGGATTCTTTCCACGAAGCCTTCCCAACAAGCAACTCTCTTGTGCCGTGAAAACCCCAGCAGGGTTTTCACTACGGCTTCCCCGAAACTTTTTACTCCGTAAAAAGACCTTGCTTTCGGGTCCAGGTGTGCCCAAGAGAATTCTTGTTGGGCATTTTTTGTTTTGGGGGTTTATGAAGCGAGGATCAGAGCAAAGAGCTCTTCGCGAGTATCAACGGTTGGGGCTCCGGTCGTCATGAGCGCTTCCTTACTATTGAGTCCCCAGGTGACGGAGATGATATCGAGACCGACTTGGTGACAGGCTTCGACGTCACGGACTTCATCGCCGATGTAAAGTACCTCGGAGAGCTCGAGACGTTCAATCTTGAGGGTATCGCGGAGGGACTGCGCTTTATTGAAGAGTTTGCCTGAAACAACAAAGTCGACTGGAAGCTCATAATGATTGACAATTGCCTCGATGGTGTCCTGTCGACTGGAAGAGACAATGCCGAGTCTGTACCCCTTGTTCTCTAGTGTTTCCATGAGCTCTGGTATGCCAGCGAAAAGGGTCACGTCCGAGATTCGACGATGGTATTCTTCTCGGCCCCGTTTGAGGATGCACGGGAGATAGATGACGCGCCAACCGAGACGTTGCCACATCAGTTTTTTGAGTGAGACGTGTTTGAGTGCCAGGCGCTCTTCGGGGAGAATTGGAGCAAAGCCAAATTCTTTGGCGAGGGTGTTCAGTATTTCGAGAAACAGGGGTTCGATATCGACGAGCGTGCCATCGAGGTCAAAGATGATGGTTTTCTTCATGACAGGATAAGAGAAGGGATGAGATGGCGGACGAAGACGATGAGGCTAAGGGCGAGGTAGATCCAAAAGCTCCACACAAAGAAGCGCCGCCCCCGTGCCTTGATCTCGAGGTCCATACAGATTTCTTTGGTGCCGAAGCCGCAGTTTCTGAAGAGAAAGATTGATTCGTAGAGACGAATAATGACTACCCAGGTGAGAAAAAGCGTGACGAGCAGGCCGAGCCCTGGGATTAGAGGGTGAGCCAGTTCCTGAGTGACAGAACCGCCTTGCTGCCACCATTTCACCCAGCCGTTCCACTTCATGACGTAGACGTGTACCAGGGTCGCGACGATGACGGCTCGCAGGCCCCAGCGTTGCAGGAACCACCAGATGCTCCCATTCACGGCTGCGATGATGGATTTGAATGAGAGGATGAAGAGAAAGACGAGGAGAAACACTCCTACGACACCGGCGGCAAACTCCGGAGAAGAAAGATTGATCCAGGCGCGGGGGAACTTGAGAGGAAGGTACCAGTACGAGATGACGGCATGGGCAGCGGCTAGAAACCCTCCGACGATACCGATTTCCTTGCGGTACGAGAGCCATTTATCAAAACGGTCGAAGTAGCGCACGATGGGACCAATGAGGAAGGTGAAAGCGAGAAGGACGGTGCCGGCCCCGATCAGGACTTTATTGAACACATAGAGGGTGTCGGCCGTCGGCGGAGCATCGAAGAGGTAGCCGCGCCGGAAAGACAGGTAAAGACTGAAAAAAGCGATGAGGCTCGCTGCCATGAGGGTGGCGATCAGGTAGTCTTTCAGGCTTGATGGCTTGTGCATAGCTGTTTGTTTTAAATCTTACCGTAAAGGTAAACGTTTTTCCTTTTGAAAAGGTGTCATTTGATCTCCCAGAGGACGGAGCGGAAGTTTTTGACCCGGTCCTTGTCATCGAGCTCGATGCCCTCTTCTTTGTATCGTTTCAAACGTTCCTTGCGGTGTTTGGCATCGACCCAGATGTGACCATCAGCGTAGACGATACGGTGGAATGGAATGTTTTTTGCTCCATTGTCCCAGGCTTTGGCGAGGATACCGGTAATGCTCTGAGACGCCATCGGTCCTGCACCGGCGGCTCTCGCGATGCGACCGTAGGTGGTTACTCGACCCGGCGGGATCGAGAGGGCGATTTTGACGACGCGCTCGCTAAAGGTGAGCATAGCTATTATGGTGTGACTAGGCCTGTGATTTCCGGTGGGCTAGGTAGGAGAGCCAGATGAGGGTGATAAAAACGACCAAGGCCATGAAGGGGATGGTGATGAAATCAAAAGTGACGAGAGGTGCATTGGCACAGGACGCTTCACCAGGAGCGACTGAGCAAGGGATATAGAAGGGGTTGCCCATGACGTATTTTTGGTAGTGAGCGTAGTAGTGGTTCATGGCAAAGAGTGATCCGATGCTAGCCATGATCCCGACGATGAGGTGGTTTGCTTTAGCCTTGGTCCAGAGCGAGACCAAGATGATGATCTCGATTGGAAACATAAAGATGCGCTGCCACCAACAGAGTGGGCAGACGGGGAGGAGATAGACGTACTGGTAGGTGAGGGCGCCGAGCGTGGCTAGGGTGGCAAACGTGCCAATGAGCTTGAGCCAGGTTTCATATGTGATAGTAGCCACCCAAGCGCGAGTGAGAGGTGAGAAAGAGTAGCTCACAATCGAGAGGAGTGTCGCGGTACCGAGGAGGAGCACCAACACAGACAACACGGTCGAATACTGTTCGAGATTCATAGCGAGATAGAGCAGATTATTCCCCTATTATAACGGTTTTTTGCTAATAATAAAAGTGCTTCCTGGTGTTTTTATCAGAAATGTGGGATAGTAGTATTTCTGTGTATATACCTATGGACTACGATGTCATTGTGATCGGAGGGGGGCCGGCGGGGATGATGGCGGCCGGACGAGCTGCCGAATGTGGCGCTCGGGTGGCACTCCTCGAGAAAAACGCATCCCTAGGGCAGAAGCTCCTCATTACTGGCGGTGGACGCTCGAACGTCACCAACGCCGAGTTTGACGAGCACATTTTTCTCAAGAAGTTCGGCATCGCAGCCAAGTTTCTCTATTCGCCCCTTTCGCAGTTTGGGGTGCAGTCGGCACTCGATTTCTTCCATGGACGTGGCATGCCGACCAAGGTAGAGGCGGAGAAGCGCGTATTCCCGGTCTCAGATAGCGCCCAATCGGTCTGGGATGCACTTGTCTCATATATGCGAGCAGGAAACGTCACGATACTCACTGGGATGGCCGTGACCGGACTTGAAGCGTCTCACGGGGTGCTCAGTGGCGTACGGATGAAGAATGGCCAAATTCTGACTGCGCACTCATATATCCTCGCGACCGGTGGACAGTCACGACCAGAGACGGGCTCGACGGGGGATGGGTTCCGCTGGCTAGAGACCATCGGCCATACGATCGTCGCACCTCGACCAGCCCTGGTACCGCTCCGGGTGCGTGAGTCTTGGATAGCTGAATTGGCCGGGGTGAGTTTTCCTGATGCCAAGATGACCTATTTTCAAAAGGAGAAGAAAATTGAAACGAGCGAAGCTCGCCCGCCACACTCCTCAGTCGTTGAACATGGGCGGGCCTGCCCGCCTAGCTTCCCAGTATTGGGATGTGGGCGGGGGAAAATGTTATTCACACATACTGGGCTCAGTGGACCGCTCGTTCTCAACATGAGTCGTGGCATCAGTGAGTTTCTGGAGTACGGCGAGGTCGTGGTTTCGTTTGATTTCCTGGCGGAGCGAAATATCGGAGAAGTAGATCAAGATATCCAAACACTGTTTGAAACGCAAAAAAACAAGCAGGTGAAGAATAGCCTCGATGGCTTGCTCGTCCCTGCTCTCATCCCGGTGCTTCTCAGGCTCGCGCGCATCAATCCTGAGACGCCGGTCCACAGCGTGACGCGCGATGAACGTATGGCTCTCGCTCGATTGGTCAAAGACTTTCGTCTCACCGTCACGGGACTGCTCGACGTCGACAAAGCGATTGTCACCTCTGGTGGCGTGCCCCTCGAAGAGGTGGATTGCAAATACATGCGCTCACGCAAGTTCGCCAATCTCTATCTGGTTGGCGATGTCTTGAACATTGACCGTCCCTCTGGTGGCTATAGCCTCCAGCTCTGCTGGACCACCGGCTACGTCGCCGGTACGGCTGCTGTGAAATAACGAAGTTTTTATCCGTAAACCTTTTTCTCAATCAGTCGTTTTGCAAGCAGAACAAGTTCATAAAAGATATCCCAATCAAATTGTTTGTGTACGCCCGCTTCGTAGCGTAGCTGTCCATCGTCCGAGTTTATTTGATCAGAATACCGTAATATAAAATAATCTCTTTCAGAAAATTGAGATATTTTTTCTTGGTCGCTAACGTTCGCTAGTATAGAAATTAATACATGCCCCTTAATGCTAAGGTTAAAAAAGTCCTTTATGATTAATTCGAGTGCGTGATGAATGAGATAGAAAGCCGGGTAGTGATAATAGTCAGTTGAGCCATAAACATAGAGCGTGCATGCTGAAACAAGGTATGATTTTGCATGTCTGGTTCTATCGTCTAAGCTCACCCCGCCTATTCCAGCAATCTTTCGTATCTCCGTTCGTAGCAGCTCAAATTCTTTTGGGGTTTTCATAAAATTTAGCTTTCTCGGGATCACAAAAATATTAGACTACTTTGACAGTTGCTTGATAATCTCCTTGCGGAGCCAGAGGCGGGGAGAGGTGGCGAAGTCGCCATCGAAGGTGATGCTGAGGCCCTGCGCGAATACTTGCTTTAGGACGTCGTTCTTGGTGTAGAAGTGATTTTTCTTTTCAGAGAGGCTCGGAATACTCATGATCCAATGTTCCTCTCCAAAACTCGCGAGAGCGGATTCGATCGCCTCGAGGTTGTTCTTGAGAAAAGCACTGCCGTCCCAGAGTTCAAGCTGTCCGACGGTCATAGCAAAGGGGAGTCCTGGGATGCTGAGGATTTTGGTATCGTTTATGATAGCCTGGCGGACGTCCTGCATGACGGCCGTCTCTTGCTCAGTGAAGTAACTCGCTATCCACTCATCAGTGAGGGGTGCTATGGTCATGAGCTCGGCGTAGGCAGTATGGTCGCGTTCATGGGTGATGACCGCACCAAAATTGAGGGTATTCGAGAGGATAGCTACGGCGAGGAGCCTGGCGCTCAGCGGACTGATGTGATCGGCATGGCCACGCTTTTTGAATTCTTCCCAGATGAGGGTAGCGGCAGCGCCGATGGATTCGATATGTGAATTCGTTCCGATGCGTTCTTGCCAGTAATTCTCAAATCCAGGGTGATGGTCATAGACCTCAGTGACAGTACCCATCTGGGCGCAGGTGGCGATGTGAGCCGGGTCCGAAATATCGACGATGACATACTCGGTATCGGGATGGGTAGGGGCCGTCAGATACTCGAGCCCCCAGGCCCGCACTGATTCGGTCACGCTGTTATTGAGCGTCCCAGGGAGGACAACCTCAGCGGACTTCCCTTCGAGGCGGAGGAATTCGGCGTAGGCGATAGCACAGCCGACCGCATCGATATCGGCAAACGCCTGGCCAGTAGTGACGACAATAGGGTTTATATAGCTTAATTCATGAGGGTTATGAGCTTGCGGAGCGTGTTTACATTGCGAGCGGTCATGTGCTGGTAGACTTCGGTGCTGATAAATTTACGCAGGCCACTTTTGCTGTAGTGCGTGCGGTCAGCGATGTGCCAGACGACAGCACCGCCGGCATAGAGTAGGGTGTCGATATCAGGATTGGTCGGAATGAGTTTGAGGGTGCTTTTCTTGGCGAACTCGTCCCACAGAAACATAATTTCAGATCTTTGTTTGGTGTCGTTTATCCATCCCTTGGGGATAGACTTTTCAATGGCTCGAAAATTCTTCTCATCACGCACGATGACCCTCACGGCAAAGCCAAAGGATTTTTGGAGAGAAGCTTCAATTTCTGGTACGAAATTTTTGGTATCCTTCCTCGGGGAGGAAAAGATGACATTACCGGAGTTGATATAGGTGGCAACGTTTGAAAATTTCAAAGCCTCAAAGACGGCGCGGAGCTGCTTCATTTCAACTTTGTTGTTGCCTCCGACATTGATACCGCGGAGGAGTGCAACGTATTTGGTCATGAATTTTAGTTTACCAGTCTAGTTTGCGGTAGGATTCGACGATTTCCGGGAGTTCGCTCTCAAATGAAGTGATTGCCTCGTCAAAAACTGCTATTGTTTTGATCTGCTTTGGGTTCTCCAGAAATTCTTGAATCCAGGCGATGCCTTGTTCGATATCTTCGGCGACGTAGTCTGAAGCGACCGCAATAAAGGGATGAATCCAATCGGCGATAGTGACATCATGAAAAATAATATTTGATCGGCGATGGTGAGTATTTTTTGGCACGATAGAGATGAGTGGTTTTCCGAATGATTTGGCAAGGACCATTTCCTGGGCGGTGCCAGCACCAATCTTGGAAACAGCGTGAACGATGACAATATCTGCATGTTTGATGAGCCAGAGATCATGACCAACCACGAGTTCCGGTCCGACATTATCACTAATCAGGTCCCCATGCAAAAACTGGACCTGTGGAATGGCCCGACCTATCTTTTCTTCATATTCAGTTTTCCAGTCCGTCCAGTGTTTTCGTGCTTCGTCACCCTTGGGAATGCTGCCAAGTAGTGCAATTTTGAGTTTGTTCATAGTGCTATTTTATACTTTGCGTCCAAGGGAGATGATACTTTTGGCCGGGTTCAGTCTCACGATTATCAAAGAGATAGAAGTTACTTACTTTGATTCTGTAAAATCCATGATCGAGGATTTCTGGTCCGGTGCCGAAACGATTACAATACGTGACGTATGCGGGGTGGTCCGCGTGAATATCCTGGATGAGCTCAGCGATTCCCTCAAAGTAGACTCCTCTGACTGGCTCACCTATGGCATGCTCGTGGATGACACTGCCAGAGACATTTGGATTGTGGAGTATCTCCCTCGCTGTGGCGCCTCTCTGGTTTGGAAAGGAAGTAAAAATTGAGGTCATTGTCAAAAGAAAAGTGAACCTCGCATATCCATGGTTTGATATCTCGGCAGGTGGCGAGGGACATATGGATAACATTTTCGATATCCTCACGGATTGTTTTTTCGATGTTCATAGTATTTCGCATGTCTATGCTTGGATTATATCGACAATTTCTTGCCAGGAATAGGCGCGAGTGATATTTGACGGGAGGGTGACTGGCTCTCGATTCCAGGGACGATCAAAAAGAAAGACCTGCTCACAGATTGTGGCAACATCGATGAATATGTCGATACCAAGTTCCTGACAGAGCTCACTTTTCTTGACTTGCTTATGTTCCGGCGTGACGAATGCACTCGTGAAGTAGATATCTTGAAACATATTCGGAAAATGTTTTTCTACCCAAGTACGCGTCATGCTTTCCAGATTGGCTGGTTTAGACGTGACGATGACGAGCTCATGACTTTGACTGAGCGCGATCATGGCATCTACGGCACCCGGTATGGGCAAACATTCGGTGTGCTCGGGGGTTTGGTAGAAGTCCAAGACTCTTGAGACTGCCTCTTCCGGTGTGCAATTCCAGCTGCTTGAGAGCTCGAAAGGCCTGACATCATCCTCATGGTTATTTGTTCCGTACAGACGGTTGTGCCACGGGAAGAGGCCAGCAATTATGGCAAGGAGTACATCATCGAGATCGACACCAATTTTCTTTGCTTGAGGCATAGGGTGTAGCGGTCTGGTTGCTGGGGAGGATGGGATCGAACCATCGCATGGAGGCTTCAAAGGCCCCTGCCTTA
>CAZCNN010000021.1:0-6173 GCA_964500505.1 uncultured Bdellovibrionales bacterium
TGTACGCGGTTTTGCAGACCGCTTCCTAGCCGCTCGGACATCTGGCCAAATATTTTACGGAAAGTACTCTCAAAGCCTAGCAAATAGGGAGTGGTGAGTCAATAAAAGTGCTCCAAAAATTTGAAAGGGGCTGGCAGTTGTTTTTGCCGAGCCCCCAAATTTTTTCATGTTGCCCTTTCGTGGCGTTGAGTTGACGAAGGAACTTTTCCTCCATTCGAATTCCCAAAACATTTCGGAATCCCAATGGAGGAGGGGAGTCGTGGCGAACGCCCGAGACTCCCCGCACTCACACTACTCTTATTGTATCACCTGAGCGGTGAGGTTACGACGACCGAAAGAAAAAGCCTCGGCCTTGGTTTCCATATAGATGTCGATGTGGTTTCCCTTGATGGCTCCACCACGATCTTCACAGCGGAACTCACCCATGCCTTCGATGGCAATTTTCGTACCAAAGGGGAAGGCGGGGGGACAAGCCAAGGTACGCTTCTCGGTCACCTTGATGCCTGAGGCAGTAATGCCGTCCGACTTACCACATTCATCAGCGGCTGCCGTATAGGCAGAAGCATTGATGATAAAGGGGTCCGTCGGGAGATTCTTCCAGAGGTGCGCTTGTTTCTCTTTCCAACGAGCGAGCATCTTGTCTTCGCGACTCATCTCAGCCACGGGGACAGTCGCCTGCTTCGTTTTGTCTTCGAGTGAAAAGGTCCACTCGAGGAGATACGGGTCATTCTGGTAGTCATAACCAGGAATAGCCGGGATCTCCAGTGAGGCTTCGGCCGCCTGGGTCGTATTGATCATACAAAGAGCACCGAGTACTACTATCGCGAAAAGAAAACCTTTTCGTTCACCCATAGTGTAGTCTTAGGATAAGCCGTGGCCCTCGAAAGGGAGACGGGATAGCCTGCAGTAAACTCGCCTACGGCGGGTAAACTCTTAAGCTAACTACACATATTAGCACATTTTTTAAATTTCGTCAATAGCTAGAAACGGATTGGTGGCTCTTATAAAGCAAAAAACCAGTTTGATACTGGTATTTTTGGCTTAGAAAGGGGAAATCTGTGGTGTTGCTACGTCCTTGGGTCAGAACGGTCCCATTCCTGGAGACGCCCCGCCTGACGTTCGACATCTGTGGCTTTCCTTAGGCATTTTTCCTGTTCTTTCGTAAGGAGAGCATAGTGTGGTGATTCGTCGAGTGCTTCTGCGATGTTCCAGAGATGCTCCTCAGAAGTGATCCACTCTGTCCCATAGCGCTTGAGTGAGAAAGGACGAGAGTAGCTCCGAAGAGTCTTGTCGCCCGTCTTCACGTACACGTACTCATGGAAGTAGGAGAGGGCGAGCTCCCGGAGGGTCCGGTAGATGGGGTCGCGATAGCGGAGAACTGGGTGATTACTCTTACTGATGGCGCCCCAATGGCCATCGCGCTTGAAAAGTGCTACCACATGGTCAAAGTCTGGATCAATGGCCTTCAAATCCATAAGGATCGGTCGCTTGCCCGCGAGCCAGAGTGCGGTCGCTGCGATAAAGGCGCCCTCGATGCAATGAGCTCGGCCTTTCCGGAGAGCCATCCGCGGCGATGAACAGGATTCGCTGTACCGTGAGAGATTGCTCGGCATGTCGTCGAGAAAATCCTGGATCTTCTCCGGGGTATCGAGCTTCTTCAAAACCGCTAATTCTTCAGCTGAAAGACCGAACATACTCTAAGCCTCTGTGAGTGGCACACTCGCCTTTCGCTTCGCTTCTTTCAGAAGAGAGAGTGAGAAGAAGAAGATTGAGATGATAATCAGGGTACAGATAAAGCAGAGAAGACAAAAAGCCTTAATGAACAAAATCTCCCGGTAGATGATAAACCCGTTGAAGCACATTCCAAGAAACGAAAGTACCGCGAGTGCCTTGGCCTGAGTGTATGACTGGTGCCGATACCCGTACCAGGCGAGAGCGAGGAGAATCGGGTAAACGAGGAGTGCTACCCATGGAAAAGGGATGCCGAAGACACTCGAGAGGGGATGGCGGAGTACTTCGCTACAGGAATTAAAGGTCGAGAAGTCGCAAAACGAGGTGAGGCCAAGTGGATCGACATAGCGGAAATAGTAAGCCTTGTAGCTCAGGTACGCCGCATTGCAGAGAGCAATGACCGCGAGAATGATAATGGTCCGATACTGTTTCATAGGGTTCACATAAAAGTTCACCTGTAGGATAGCACAATCGTCTTGGTAAGAAAAAACTGCCACATTGCAGAGGCAAAGGGCAGTGAAGAATGAAGACTCAGCTCAGGCAGCGAAACAGCATCTTGTCGCGGTAGAAGGCGTGTCCGATGCTAAAGAACGCGCCGAATGCCGGCACCCAGATGAGAAGGGTGAACGCCGTCCACCAGGGACCATTCGACCGGTAGTAGGGGGAGAGGAGCCGACCAGCCGCATCAACATCGGGCAACGCCAAGAGGAAGAGTCCGATGAGAGCGCCGTAGAGAAGCGTGGCGCTGAGAGCCCCGTCAATGGCCAACTCCTTCAGATCCGGCCGGCGCATGACCACACCATAGGCAGCGGCGGCGAAGCCAATAGCGGTCGCCATGACCGCATTGGTGAAGGCAGTGGAGATGAGTCCGATCAACGTCGCCACCAAGGTCAGGGACCACTTTCCCGATGAAGTGACCAGCGCTTCTCGCATCGTCACCAAGTCACTCTTCGAGGCGCCGAGGGAAAGCGCGACCACCATCCCGAGATAGCAGCCGCCAAACCCAGCGTGCCACCAGGGTGAACCCGGTGGTGCGAAGAAGTCGCGGTACAGGTAGGCGATACCGGGCCCACATACGGCCCCACCGACGCTCATCCAGAACTGCTCACTCCGCGTCCGTGGAAACAGCCAGAAGCTGAAGATGGCAGCCACGGCCACCCACGTGACGAACACAGGGTAGTACCACTCGAGTGCGTTGGGAATGGAGGACATAGAGTGTCTCTCGGTTGTTAAAGAATGCTTCGAGCATAGGGAATGGAGTGACGATTGTCAAGGGAAATCAAAACCGCCCCAATTGGGACGTTTTTGCTATTTGGAGCTGGCTAGTAGATGCGGTTTGGACTATTTTCCATCAAGATACTTTCCTGCGACACTGAGAGCAAAGGAAGGGAGAATAATGAAAATACAGGTCTGTAGCAGCTTCAGAAAGAGAATGCTCGGCCAGGTCCCATCTGGGGTGTCAGGTGGGACCACAATAACCATCAGGATCCCAATAACCCCAAAGGCAATGGATGCGCCAATAAATATTTTGGTGGCAAGTTTTTGCATGTCTTAATTATACACCATAGTAAATAAAAACTGTCTTGAGTCGTCACGTCAGTAATGTTTGAACTGCGATATCATTCTATTCAATTAAATAATCACATTGACTTTCTCAGTAAATTCCTATAGTCTGAAGCGTCGTTCTTCAACAATTTGACACACCTCACTCTAGGAGATTTCCATGTCGGACTTCAACGCCAATTGGCCAGATGTCCGCATCGGGGACGTCTACTTTGTCATTGGACAACCAGGTTCTCCTACCCGCCGAGACTGGGCGAGAATCGGAAAGACACAGTGGTTCCAAGGGCTCACTGGCAACACTGACCACCCCATACCGGAAATTGCTCTCCGTGATCTCTACAATGAGCATTGCTTCCGGAAAGGGCAGGAACCAGGTTGGGTCAAGCATCTTTCAGCATCTATGCGTCACGAGATGCACTATGGCTGGCTTACGGGTGACTATTTCGAACCATTTGGGATCCTACCTCATCGTCGAGACCTTGGTTTTGCCTTTGCTGTGAAAAGCGATGGCATGGTCCACGATGTCTGCATTGCGCTCAACGTGTTTCGTCTCGATGGCATCAAACAGCTTGGCTTCTTGCATGACCCTGTGGTGAACAATGACGGGGCCGACATCGGTCTCGCCATGCGCTTCCACCACACGCGCTTCATGCATTCACTTCTCGTGATGGCGACTGTCTCGCTCATCGGAAAGCAAGTAGGGTTAAGCGAGTACGAAATCAAGCACCTCCAAATAGCCGCGCTGACACACGACGTACTCACCCCGGCTGGAGGTGATTCCGTTAAGCCCATTGACTTTGCTGGCTTTGACGAAGATGCTCACTACGCCGAAGTGTTTCACAACAACCCCGAGTGGGAGCAAGTACGAAACCAGTATGAACTCGACGAAGCGCTTCTCACATCCATCGTCGGTGGCCAGGGCGTGCTCGGACAGTTGCTCGATATTGCTGACAAGACCAGCTACGTCGCTCACGACCTTGACGCATTTCTGATGATGACTGACCCGAGGAAGTATTCATGGATTGTGCCACCGCAGGGACTGCTCGATATCTGGAACTTGCGAGAAGCTATCGAACCAGAGACTTGCAAACTCTGGGACAAGGTGCGGATTATTGACGGCCAGGTAGTCATTACCGACCCGAGAAGGCTAGCTGGATTCCTCAAGCTTCGGGCCCTTATGTTCCGACACCTCTACCAGAACCCCCGTGCCCGCTATCGCGAGCAGATGCTTTCGGTCCTAATTCTGGAGCCTTTCTACCACGAAGGAGTCGTCACCCGAGAACAACTCCTCAAAATGGGTGACTACGAGCTGGAACAGCTCCTCGGCCAACTCACGGGATTGCCCGACTTCCGAATCGAGATGTCGCACACCTGGCATGCACCCGACATCGAGTCATTCCCCGATCTCGAGCACGCGCTAGCTCGCCTCCGTGCGATCGCACACGTGAAGCCAAAAACGCTTTTTATGCTTGAGGTATTTCCACAGCCAAGCAAAAAGGCGGTGTGGTACCTGGTGCTCGATGGAAGGAAGGAGGTGCGCCCCCTTGCTGAAGCTTTCCCAAAGCTAGCAACGGACATCCTCGACTCTGGGGTGGACCACGAGCCAGCCAAGCTCTATATCCTGTCCCAAGAGAAAACTCGACGCATCATTCCAAAACAGCTTCATCGGAAGCTTCGGGCCAGACAGCGCGTACAGTTCAGCCTCGAGTGAACCTACTCCCAGACGAGCCCCATGCTCGTCTTTTTTCTTTTTCAAATACAAAAAAGAGGTCTATAATAAGCATCTTTTCAAAATCCTGAGCGGGTAAGGGGAGTCCTGCGCTCTCCGACGCGGAGCCTGGGCGCTACACACAGAAGACAGCGCTCGCTCGTCTTCTACTCACGCCCTTCTCCTCCCCTTACCGCTAAAAAGCAAAAAGAACGGCGCAAGACCATTCTTTTTGCTTTACTAGAGCGGGTAAGGGGAGTCGAACCCCTATCTCAACCTTGGCAAGGTCGTGTAATAGCCGCTATACGATACCCGCTTCTGCACTTGTGTGGGACTGGATGGGATCGAACCATCGACCAAGCGGTTATGAGCCGCGCGCTCTACCACTGAGCTACAGTCCCAGAGGAAACCCGCTTTTCCACCTTATCCACACGTTATCAACCATTTTTTGAATCCTTTCAATCACTCTTCTCTCTTTTGGTGCCGAGGGGCAGGATTGAACTGCCGACACAAGGATTTTCAGTCCTCTGCTCTACCACTGAGCTACCTCGGCTCATGCGAGGAGCCATTGTATATCCAGGGGATAACTCGATATTTCGCTCTTCTCAGCCATTCTGTGCACGCTCAAGGATTCGAACCTTGGACCCCCTCGGTGTAAACGAGGTGCTCTAACCAACTGAGCTAAGCGTGCCCACTTGTATTCAGTTGGGGATGGTCCCTTACTTTGAGCCCATCGCTCATTTCATTCACTCTGTGCCCAAGAGAGGACTCGAACCTCCAATCCCTTGCGGGAACTAGCACCTCAAGCTAGCGCGTATACCAATTCCGCCACCTGGGCTTCTACAAACTCTTTAAAAACTCTCTGCCTATACCCGATTTGAGGTATTTTTCATGTTCTCTTGCCTCATACCGCGTTTGAAATTCTCTAGTGTAGATAACTTCAAACGGGGCGTGATGTCTATTTGAAACTGTTTTTCCTGAATTGTGCTGTTTTAATCGCTTCGCTACATCTGTGCTCATTCCAATATACAGAGTGTGATCCTTTTCGCTCTTCAGAGCATAAGTATACCAGACCATATTGTTATGTGCGTATACCCCTGCCTGCCGGCAGGCAGGAATTCCGCCACCTGGGCATGTGCAGACTCCTTTTCGCTACCAGTACACTGTATCA
>CAZCNN010000022.1:0-6033 GCA_964500505.1 uncultured Bdellovibrionales bacterium
TTGCCAAAAAGCTCTTATCAGAGAGCTTTTTGTGGTATACTGTAGGAGTCTATGCCCGGTAGTAGAGCTTCGAAATCTCTTCTCGGCAAGATTCGCTTTTTTTGCTGTTCTCACATGCGAAGCCTCCTCTTTTTACTTTAGACTTTTTTACTTCGTATTCGAAGTTTCACTACCGGGTATGCAAGAGAAAAAACGAAAGGACAAAACCACGTCACTCCCAGAGCTCACCACTTCGGTAACGGAGATTCTTGTCGCCAACGGCCGATCTTTTCAGCCGTTTATCCGAACTTTTAGCTACACGGGTGAAAACGTCACCAAAGCCGGTCTCGGTACCCTGGTCGGCGTTTTTGAGATTGACGATCAGTCCGAGGACTCCGCCTATATCGTCAATTTCCTCGCCTCCGTCGCCAAAAAAGAATACTTCAGTAACCCCCGCCGTGGAGCTATTGAGAGTTTTGAGGCTGCCCTCCACAAGATTAACCTCGCCCTCGCTGAGCTGGTGAAGCACGGCAACATCACCTGGCTCGGCAAGCTCCATGGTGCCCTCGGGGTACTCGAAAAGAACAACCTCCATTTTTCGGTCACCGGCCAGTCCAAGATCCTTCTCCTCCGAGGAGAGAACCTATCCGATATCAGCGATGGCCTCGCGTCTGACGAATCCTCCATCCACCCCATCAAGACATTTGTCGAGGTCTCGAGCGGTCGCCTCATGGCCGAGGACCAAGCCCTCCTCACCTCGCCCGAGCTCCTAGCCCTCTTTTCACTCGAAGAACTCTCCCGCCACGCTGTCAGGATGGATCGTGAGCGCTTTACCCAATTTCTGAAAACAGCTCTCGTCAATGAGCTCGACATGGCCGGCCTCATCGTGACTGATGTCCATGAAGCTGATACCCTCGTCTCACCGGCTCCAGAGAGCCAGCCCAAAGTCGAAGCAACTGCCCCGGTCCGAGTCAACAACGTTTTTAGTCAGTCAGCCTTTGCCTCCAAGAAGCCGAGCGAAGCCCCTTCGGTTGAAGACGTTCTCATCGAGAAGCATATCGAAAAAGAAGAATACATCGACAATAAAACCGGCCACATCTACGTCCAAGGCGATACTCCCATCGCGTCCGACCAGCACCCCTGGCTCGAAGCACTCAGTCTCCGCAGTGAAGAATGGCTCCGTCTCACTCGGGTCACTCTTGCAAATCAAGGCAAGAATCTGCGCAAACTCGGCAAACGTACCAGTCTCGGGTTTACCGCTCTCGGAGAAAGTACCGCTGTACTCGGGCGACGTACGGGCCGAGTGTTTCGTCGTGTCTGGCGCAAAATCGCCGAGGCTCAAGCCAAACGAGCCGAAGAACGAGCTACCCGGGCCCGCCTCGAAGCAGAAGAACGCGCCCTCGCTGTACCACCAGTTCCCACCCCTATCACGCCTCCTCGTATCACTGACATTCCCCGTCCTACCCCTCTTGAGGCGCCTGACGAGGTAATAACTGAAACAGTTGAGGCGCCAGGAGAACCAACACCACCAGAGGTGTCTCCTGAGACGGAAATGCCCGATTTCTTGAAGGAGCGCCTCGCTTCCTTCTACCAGCGGCAGAACGCCAGCGTTTCCTCTATCCCTGATGAGACTCAGACAGAACAACTGCCCAAAGAGCAGATGACGCTCCTACGCTTTGATTTCGCCCCATGGTGGCAGGGAGTAGTGGCACGCATCGATACGGTGAGCACCGCGACCAAACGACACGCGACACAACTCCTCACCAGTCTCCGGCGACTCCGCTTGGGCCACCTGGTACAGCATCTCTTGCGACATACCTGGTCCACCATCGCCCCCCGCCTTGGGCAGGCCCGGACTACTTTCCTCTGTCTCCCTCGTCCATACCAGATTGGTATACCAGCCACCGTAGTGCTTATCCTCTTCGGTGTGGGCTATATGGTCTTCCGTCCTACCACGAGTGATGCTCCGACCCCGACTCCAGTCGTTGCCACTCCTCCTACCACTCACCCAGCAGATCCCGGCGAGACCAACCAGAACATGGGTGAGCTCACCGTAGCCATCGCCTCGCTTGACGGTATGGTCTCGTCACTTATCTTAAACGACGAGCTCTACATCATCATGCCTACTGGCGTACGGACCTTAAGTGGCGAGACCTATCCACTCCCGAGTGGCCGAGTACAGTTTGCCACCGCTATGAATGACCTCCGTCTCATCTTTGTCGCGACCGATCGTGGCACTCTCTACGCCTGGAGTCCCATTACCAAGAAGTATATTGAAAACACCCTCCCCCTCGACGCAAAGAATGGTCTCTCCGGTATCGGAAGCTACCTCACCTATCTCTACGCCCTCGACAGAGCCACCGACCAGATATACCGCTTCCCCCGGGCTGAGGGTGGCTTTGGGGCTGGTACCCCCTGGCTCCGAGATACAGTCACGATCGAGCCGAGCACACGACTCTCGGTCAATGAGACGCTCTATCTCATGCTTGACCCGGCTACTATCAAGGGTTATTTCCGTGGTCGTGCCAGTAGCACCTTTGAGAGTCCAGTCGATGGCATGAGCATCGTCAGTCTTTACACCTTTCCTGGTCTCCAAAACGTCTATGGCCTCGATGCCTCGCACCACCGTATCCTTATCTGGAACCAAGACGGTCGTCTCATCCGTGAGCTCTCCCACGAGAAATTCTCCGATGGTCGAACCCTCTCCGTCAATGAGAAAAACGGTGAGCTCTTCATCGGCACCGCCGATTCACTTCTCTCCTTCAAATTGAAGTAGTTATTGGTAATAAAAAAACCGTGCCTGGCAGTGCCAAACACGGGAGGCTATCTCAGATACTGAGCATGCTTCTTATCGAAGACTCTAAGAGCTCGTCGGCCGGCACATGTGCTTGCAACGATAGCCAACTGGTGTCGCTCTGCTAGGACACACGCCCGAATTTCGGCTTCTAATGCTAGCATGCGCTCGTGCAAGAGCATCCTCCGAACACTTGCTGATTGCCCTTCCGTTTGAGGAGGTGTCGTAGAGGTGCTCAGCTTATCCTTTAACTTCGGTTGCTCAGGAGGAGGAGCTGAGACCACAGGCGGGCGAACAGGTTGCGCTTGAGGACTCACTACCACGAGTGGATTGAATTTCAAACGTTTGGTGACAAGTGGTTTGCCGACGTCAAACGCCTGCTCCCTCACCTCGTGCGGAAGCGCCTCGCTCCAACCCGACCGATTGAGAGTCGCGATAATCGGTGTAACAGCCTTGATGAATGTGTCCCGATGGACATCCATAGGGAGTTGCAACATCCCATGTACCGATCCATCTGGTAGTAGACTAGCCCGCATAATCGCATGGACCATCCTGGGGGAAAGCTCAGATCCCGGCTCCATCTCAAGGTGATACTGAGACGTATGCTTGAAGACCCCACTCGGGCCGGTCATGATATAGACCCATGACGATCCCTTTTTGGCTACCAGTTTCAAGACCGCCTCGATCATCAATCGAACACGCTCAACCAATTCCAGCCGAACTCCTTCTTCCTGACCGCAAACCCGAAGGTTGTGGCCACGTACTCTTGTATCCATGACCTCAACCTTTCAGGTGAGTAGTGTGATCTGAGGGCCAATTTTGGCTCATCAGGGCTCTTGGTAAGGAACGCCCCTATGGTAGCGTTTTGGGGTTAAATTGTAAATATCTCTCTTTTGGGTAAAAAAAACCCGCGTCTGGCAGTGCCAAACACGGGGAAGTCTCTACTAAACTGCTCTGAGAAGGAGCGCCTTACGTGCGCACTTCTTCGCGCGTTTCACTGGCCATCAGGATTGACCAATCCTCTGTGGCAATCAGGCTAGGGCGACGACGCATGGCCGAGGTGGGCACTTGCGAAACGAACCATTCGCCACCCGGCGAGCTCACAACTCTAAGGGCTTCGGGCGACGCCATGTTTCCAAATTCGAAAAATGCGGCCAAATAACCAGCCTGTTTCTGGCCCGAAAAGGTGCTTTGCAACAATGCCGAATAGGCCGCTGTGGGAATCGGATCGAATCCCCACTGCAAAGCAAGGTTGAAAACATCTTCCGACTGAACGTCTTCGGACACCAGCCCGAGGTCCTCCGGATACAGCCGGACCAGGTCAGTCCACATCCGCTTCTGACCGCCAGGGCGAACGGCGTGCTCACTCAGGCGCTCCGCGGGAATTTGCTTGGTCCACGAGACCCGAGCGAAAACCATGTCACGCTTGAGTGGCAATCCGAGCATCTGGCTCGCACTCAACAGCGAAAGCGGACGGAGATTGTCTTGACGGAGATACTTCGCCAGCAAATGCATCAACGGAATCCCGCGTTCTTGGAACCGGGTCGCATCCACGCCATTGAGGGACTGGATGAACTTGCCGATTTGCGCGGCAGTAATGGGGTTTTGATTCGTAGACATGATGTAGGCCTCCTTTAGACCTAGTATCACCACCGTTCCTTACGGAGGGCTACTCTCGGTTCTCGCGAAGGTGCGAGGTTTGCCGGAGCGAAGAAGGCTCATATAAAGCACAAAAGTCCTCTTCGCTCCGACCGAGACACGATCATGGATGTTAAGATACGATTGTCTATTATACACCTAAATCGTCATTTCGTCAAGAGAGCGACAAAATAAAACATGGCCTGTGAAAGCCATGTAGAGTTGCTCCAGCAAGAATCTTTCAAAGTAACTTTGAAGTCTGAGCGGGCACGGTTTCCGACGGAGGAGGAAGAGTGAGGACTTCAATGTAGAGAAGCTTGCCTCGCAGGGGCAAGCAAGCGGTACTTTGGAAGGTTGCTTGCTGTGGGCAACTCACCTCGACAAAGAAGACTACTTCACCACAGCACCTTGAGAGAGTTGCATGCGAGACATGATTTCCCGGTTGACGATGGTGGCGTCACGGCCATAGCGGAGACGGGAGAGTTCTTTGAGGGCATTGGCTACCTCTTGGTCGCCATGAGTCGGCGCAAAGGTCTTCATGTTAAACGGCTTGGTGAGCTCGTTATTCATGAGGAGCCGAGCAAAACACTGGTAGTTATCGACGTTTACGATGTCGTTCGCAGTAAAGACTGGCGCAAACTGCTTCTCGAGAAACTCGGCATCCTCTGGCCCGACTCGGAAGACAGTGAGTGATCCGACGTTTCCGAACACAGCCTTGGAGATTTCCTCTTTGAGCTGAGCGATGAACTGATGGGCGAGGATAAGGACGAGCTTGTACTTGCGAGCCTCGGAGAGAATCTGGGCGATAGAGTTCGTGGTCACGTTCTGGAACTCATCAAGGTAGAGATAGAAGTCGCGTCGCTCTGCCTCGGGAGTATCCACCCGTGAGAGAGCCGCCATCAATATCTTCCCTACAATCACCATGCCGAGGAGTTTGGCGTTGATTTCACCGATTTTCCCCTTAGAGAGATTGACGAGGACAATCTTGCCACTATCCATGAGCTCGCGGAAATTGAGCGTACTCTTCTGCTGAGCGATGATCGGGCGCATCATGTCGTTACTGATAAAGGTCGTCAGTTTGGACGTGATGTAGGGTACCATGTTGGCGAGTGACGCCTCTCCCCCAGCCTTCTCAGCCTCCTTCATCCAGAAGTCACGCACAATCGGATTGGTACAGTGCTCGAGCTTGTAGCGCCGGAATTCTTCATCAGCCAAGACCTTGGGAATCTCCATGAGGGTCGAGCCACTCTCGGGGTGCTCCATGATAAGGAGCATGGCGTTCCGGATATACTGTTCAAACATCGGGCCACCGGTGGCTTTCAAGTCATAGAGCTGGTCAAAGATACCGATCATCTCGTTGATGACAAAGGTCTTCTGCTCCGGATGAGCCGGGTCATACTCGAGCATGTTGATACCAATCGGTCGCTCTACGTCTGAGGGATCGAAGATGATGACATCCTCAGCTCGTTCCTTCGGTATGGCCGTCAAGATGTCCTCGATGGCGTCACCATGGGGATCAATAAAGCAGAAACCCTTGCCAGACTGAGCGTCCTTCTTGGCCATTTCTTGGAGGTAGTTCGACTTACCGACACCGGTCTGCCCGATGACATACATGTGACGAC
>CAZCNN010000023.1:0-5932 GCA_964500505.1 uncultured Bdellovibrionales bacterium
CTCATTGTCCTCGAATACGTCGAGTCGGCTGCGACTACCCTTGTGTGTCGCGACCGCTATAGTCATTCGGTGGCTGAGTTCCTGGTCGAGGATGGACGGGCATATGGCTATGCCGAAGTGGTGGCCTTCAGTCCGGCCACGAACCAGGTGCTCACCGCACCAAAACATTTGTTTCGGCGGGTACCCTAGCGGGCCCACTGAAACTTCTGACATTTCCCCAGAGCGCACTCTTGTGCTCTGGGGATTTGAATTTTTACGCAACAAAAAACCTCCCGTGGCGGGAGGGTTTTCTGGGTCCCGGGTCAGGCCCGGGATAACAAGGGTGTCACTACGCGGTGCTCTTGGCGAGCGTGCGGAGGGTCTTGGCTGCGAGCTTGAGCTTCATGCCACCGATGCGCTTGGTCTGGATATTGACCGCAAAGGTGCGACGGCTATGACGCTTGGAGTGGCTCACTTTGTTGCCAGTACGGGTTCCGCGACCGGTCAAATCACAGGTTCGACTCATAGGATATTTCTTAGACTTGCCTGCCCGAATACGAAAGTGGGCGGGTTGAACAGTTACAAAAATCAGAGTATCATGGAGAGGCTTTCTTGGCAAGAGCGGTGGCTTGCTAACGGCGATAAGCTCTAAGCTAAAAAAATGGCTCAGGAAATAGTACTCATCGGTTTCTACCTCTTTGTCTTTATCTACTCGGTCATCATCCATGAGGTCGCTCATGGCGTTGTGGCCTTGTGGCTTGGAGATCTCACCGCCAAGTACGCTGATCGACTCAATCTGAATCCAGCGAAGCATGTTGATCCTTTTGGCTCGATTCTATTGCCAGGGCTCCTCTTCTTGACCCAGTCACCATTCTTGATTGGATGGGCCAAGCCAGTTCCCTACAATCCCTATAATCTCCGGAATCAAAAGTGGGGACCGACCTGGGTAGCGCTCGCAGGGCCAGCGTCCAACTTTGTGATGGCTCTCGTCGCTGCCACGATAGCGAGTCTCCTCCCTATGTCGTTTTTGATGAAAAAGGATATCCTGGGACGCTTCTATGGTGTCATCAGTGGACAAGGGGGGTTCCTTGAGCGGTTTGAGTTGTTTGCCACGGCACTGTCTGGTTCAGTCCCGAGTATTTTCTTTGGACTCATGCTCATAGTGATTTTTTGGAATGTGGTCCTCGGTTGCTTCAATCTCTTGCCGATACCACCGCTTGATGGGTCAAAAATCCTGTATACGCTCTTTGGGATCAAGGAGCAGACGATGCTCTTTTTGGAGCAGTATGGCCTGTTTATCATGATTTTTGTGGTGCTGTTCTTTCAGAAGCCTATTAGCATCTTTATTGGGACTGTTCTCCAGGCCTTTCTCGGTCTGGCCATGGTCTAAATAAGGTAGGGTTGACCCCGTTAGAGAAAAGTCGCTACAAGCGACTGAAGTCACGCCAGAGGCGGAGCGTTCTCTAGCGGGGTTGACACAAGTCCGAAGTGTAGGGTAGTATGGCTCATACGGAAAAGCACCGCTTTTTTGTTTGTCTTTATACCGTTTACCCTTTCGTTTAACCGAACTAATTTTTCAAGTCCTGTGGCCACGATCAACCAGCTCATCAAGCGTCCCCGTAGCTCCTCGGCCAAGAAGTCGAAGTCTCCGGCCATGACGTATTCCATCAACACCGTCAAGAACCGCAACACTTTTCATGATAGTCCTTTCAAGCGCGGTGTCTGTATCAAGGTTTCGACCACAACTCCGAAGAAGCCGAACTCTGCTCTCCGCAAGATCGCTCGTGTCCGTCTCACGAATGGCATGGAAGTGACTGCTTATATCCCGGGTGAAGGACACAACCTCCAGGAGCACTCCATCGTCATGATCCGTGGTGGTCGCGTGAAGGATCTCCCAGGTGTGCGTTATCACATTGTCCGGGGTATCTTTGATGCTGCTGGTGTGGCTCGCAAGCAGAGTCGCTCCAAGTACGGTGCCAAGAAGGAGAAGAAGAAGGACTAAGTGAGGGAGAGCTGTTAGCTTGTAGCTGATAGCTTATAGAAAAAGAGACCTTGAATCTGATTGTGAATTAACTAAAAGCTATACCCTAAAAGCTATAAGCTGCTAAAGATATGCCACGAAGAAAACGACAATTTGCCCGCGAGTGGAAGCCGGATACCATGTATGAGAATCCGCTGGTTGGTCATTTCGTCGGTATGATCATGTGGAATGGCAAGAAGAGCGTGGCTGAGAAAATCATCTACGATGCTTTTGATATTATCCACGAGCGCACCAAGAAGGGTGGACTCAATACCTTTGAACAAGCGATCAAGAATGTTTCCCCACTCCTCCAGCTCAAGAGTCGCCGCGTCGGTGGTGCGAACTACCAGGTACCAGTCCCGGTCTCTGGTGAGCGTCGCCAGGTGCTCGCGATGCGCTGGATTCGTGATGCCTGTCGCAACAAGAAGGGCAAGGCTATGTCAGAGAAGCTCGCTGATGAACTCCTCGATGCTTCGAACAAGATTGGTTCTGCCATGAAGAAGCGTGACGAGACCCACCGTATGGCCGAAGCCAACAAGGCTTTTGCTCATTTTGCCTAATTGGAATAAAATTTTGAAAAAAACAATTTTGAATTTTGAACCAAATTCGAATTTCAGAATTTTTAAGTTTAAAACATTGAATCGAAATTCAAACTTCGAAATTTAAAATTCTATAATACATATGCGCAAGACCCCCATCGATAAGTATCGCAATATCGGTATCATCGCTCACATCGACGCCGGCAAGACGACGACGACCGAGCGTATTTTGTTTTATACCGGTATCACCCACAAAATTGGTGAGGTGCATGAGGGGACGGCGACCATGGACTGGATGGAGCAGGAGCAGGAGCGCGGTATCACGATCACTTCAGCAGCCACCACGTGTTTTTGGAAGGGCCATCACATCAACATCATCGATACTCCCGGTCACGTGGACTTTACCGTCGAGGTAGAGCGTTCACTCCGTGTGCTTGATGGTGGTGTCGTCGTCTTCGACGGCAAGGAAGGTGTCGAGCCTCAGTCTGAAACCGTGTGGCGCCAGGCCGAGAAGTACGAGGTGCCTCGGATGTGTTTTATCAACAAAATCGACAAAGAGGGGGCTATCTTCGAGGAAGCGCTTTCTTCTATCTGGAATCGTCTGACACCGCATGCCGTCGCCATCCAGTACCCGATGGGGCTCCGTGGTGATTTCTACGGTCTCATCGACCTCATGACCATGAAGGCCTATACCTTTGATGGTGAGATGGGTGAGAAAGTGATTGAAGGGGAGATCCCAGCTGAATACGCTGACAAGGCCAAGGAATGGCGCGAGAAGATGGTAGAAAAAATTTCTGAGACGGATGATGCTCTGACTGAAAAATATTTGAATGGTGAAGAAATTTCCGTGGCAGAGCTCAAGGCTGCGCTCCGCAAGGCCACTATCGCCGTAAAGCTCCATCCGGTGATGACGGGGACAGCTCTCCGCAACAAAGGTGTTCAGTTGGTACTTGATGCTGTGGTGGACTACCTCCCGTCACCAATTGATATTCCGCCAGTGAAGGGAACTGATCCCAAGACCGATGCCGAGGTGGTACGTGAAACTCGTGACGATGAAATCTTCTCAGCCCTGGCTTTCAAGATCGCGACGGACCCCTTCGTCGGACAGCTGACATTCTTCCGTGTCTATTCCGGTACCGTCAAAGCTGGGTCCTATGTGCTCAACTCCACCAAAAATGAGAAGGAGCGTATCGGTCGCATCCTCCGTATGCACGCCAATCACCGGGAAGAAATCGATGAGCTCTCAGCCGGTGACATCGGTGCCCTCGTCGGGATGAAATCAACAACGACTGGGAACACGCTTTGTGACCTGGAGAATCCCGTGATTCTCGAATCCATCACTTTCCCAGAACCGGTGATCGATATCTCTGTTGAACCCAAGACCAAGGCCGACCAGGAGAAGATGGGTATGGCTTTGAAGAAGCTCCTCGAGGAGGACCCAACGTTCCGGGTGCACACTGACGAAGAAACCGGTCAGACCATCATGTCTGGTATGGGTGAACTCCACCTCGATATCCTCGTGGATCGTATGCGCCGTGAATTCAAAGTCGAGGTGAACGTCGGTCGTCCGCAGGTAGCCTATCGCGAAACCATTCAGGGGAGTGCAGAGGCCGAAGGGAAGTACATTAAGCAGTCTGGTGGTCGTGGTCAGTACGGTCATTGTTGGCTCCGGGTGGAGGCGAATGAGACTGGTAAGGGCTATGAGTTCGGCAACGAAGTGAAGGGTGGTGCTATCCCACAAGAATTTATCAAGCCTATCGACAAGGGAATCCAGGAGGCGATGCTTACAGGTGTGCTCGCTGGTTACCCGATGGTGGATGTCAAAGCGACCGTGTATGATGGGTCGTATCATGATGTCGACTCTTCAGAAGCGGCCTTCCGTATCGCTGGTTCTATGGCGTTTAAGGATGCATGCCGCAAGGCCAAGCCGATGATCCTCGAACCGATTATGAAAGTTGTGGTCATCACTCCAGAAAATTTCATGGGTGATATCGTCGGCGACCTGTCATCCAAGCGTGGTGTCATCAAGGAGATGAATGCCCGTGGTGAAGGCGCTGCACAGGTGAAGGAAATCCATGCCGAAGTGCCACTCTCCTCGATGTTCGGTTACGCCACCCAGATGCGCTCTATGTCTCAGGGTCGCGCCAGCTACTCGATGGAATTCGGTCACTATGCTGAAGTACCATCGAACGTCGCGACCGAGATTATCGGTACGCGGACCGCTTCTGGTGATGTGAAACCCGCTTAGTGACGAAGCATGAAGCATGACGTATGAAGTGTGAGACCAGCCCACCCGGGCTGGTTTTATTATTGACAATTTTTGAGATTCGGACTAGTATGGCGAGTTGTTTAAAAACCCGTACCAATACGTTGGTACATGTGTGCCGATAGGAGGCGGTCATGAGGCAAAGTGTCGTCGCTCTCACTCTCTACGAGGGAGAGTATTCGATTGATCCAAAGGAGGAGTTTCAAAACGGGCCTGGGCGAGCTGTCCACGAGACCTTCATTCGGTGGGTGTTGCCGGCTCTCGAGCCCGTTACATCTGTGGCACAGTGCCGATACGAGGCCCTGCCACTCCGATCGTGGCTAGGGGAACCGAGGACCTATCCTCGATCACCGAAGAATCCTCTGCCCAGATGGGATGCGACCAGTGTCGAGATCTACGAACAGCTGCGGACAAGGGAACAGGGTGTCCTCGTGAGCTGGGAACACCTGGTACTACTCCTTTCGCTTCAGAAGAATGGTCGGAATGGGCTTTTGGCCACGGCGGACAATATCGCTACGTTCTGCTTCATGAAGGGGCTGAACGATGCGGTCTTTCTGATCCGCGTCTTCTGGAACTCGAGCTTGAAAACCTGGTTCCTGAGGGCTTGGAGCTTCGAAGAGCGGAAGGACCGCGGGTGGTCGAGGAATAACCTGCTCCTTCTGCCGTCCAATCAATAAGCGCGCATCAGTCCTTGGCGTATCATGTCCCCGTGTTGGCAACAGCCAGCGCGGGTTTTTCTTTACTAAAATAGGCCGAATCTTAGATTTTCCATAGGCAAGAACCCTTCAAGGTAGCCTTGAAGGCTGAACGGGCAGGGTTTTTTCTGGAAGAAAAAGAGTAAGGACTTCAAAGCAATCTGGTCACCACGCTGGGGTGGCCAGATGGTACTTTGAAAGGTTGCTTGCCTAAGGGGAAATACCCGTATTTTATCAAGAATCCCCACTCGCCTTGACAGTATTTGAATGAGTTGATATTATAGCGAGTGACGCTTTTTCTCGAGCTTTTTTCGTTTTCGGACGCGGAAAGTCGATAGAAAAACAAGTGCATTTAAGTGACTCATAATTCGTTTGAATAAAAGGTTATGGCAGAGCAATTCAACCGTTCTAAGCCCCATGTAAACGTCGGTAC
>CAZCNN010000024.1:0-5102 GCA_964500505.1 uncultured Bdellovibrionales bacterium
GGTTCGCTGTGAATCATAAGGGGAGTCTGGTCAATAGATTATGTCTTGAGAAAATATTCAGATTTCGTGCGAAAGCCATGAAAAGTGAGAAAGGCTATATTCATATCCTGACGAGCTTTGAGAGGCTTGCAGCCGAAATCTGGAGATTTTATCAGACAAGCCAGAAGTTTTCTTTTGCATACAGGGCGATAAGATATTGAACAGACTCCTAAGGGCTTAAACAAGGGAAAAAGAGACGTTTACTCTCATTACAGTATAGCACTGCTTGACAAAGAATGAAAGGCATGCTATTATCAGGGGTCGCTTTACAAACAAGGAGACCTGTCAATCGATAGGTCAACCAAGAGGTCCTCATAGGACGGACTTCGTTGGGTTGCTTCACATGTAGACAATTGGGGATTTCTATCTTTTATCCTCAATCACGGGAACTGTCGCCAAGATCCGGGTAGGGTGGTTTCGGCTGCGCTATACCTCGACGCTTTTCCTTTCCTCTCGCTCCTATGCTTGAGGATTTGTCTACAGCTGAAGCAGATTCTTGGAGTTACTGAAGCACGAAAAAATCCCAGAGCCACTCGGCCCTGGGATTTTTGTTTGTTTTTCTGGATCCCGGATTGGGTCCGGGATGAAAATTTTCATTTTCAGATTTCGGTGACGCGCTTGATTTCTTCAAGGGTCGTACGACCTTCGAGGACAGCGAGGATGCCATCATGGAGCATGGTGAGCATACCCTTTTCAACCGCCTTGTTTTCGATCTCATGAGCCTGGGCCCGAGCGACGATGAGGTCCTTGATGTCTTGGTCGACCGAGAGGGCCTCGGAGAGGATCATCTGACCATTGTACCCAGTACCCTTGCAGGCGGGACAGCCCTTTTCTCGGTGAATGGTGATCTCTGGGGTCGTGACGCCAGCGGTCGGCGCGATAGTCGCGAGGACCTTTTCGATGGTGGCTTTTTCTTCGGCGGTCGGCTCGGTCTTCTCAGCACACTCCGGGCAGAGACGACGGACAAGACGCTGAGCGATAAAGAGGTTACTGGCATCAGCCAGGTCATCACCAGAGACGCCCATCTTGAGGAGACGGTGGATGGTACCGGAGGCAGAGTTGGTGTGGAGAGTGGAGAGGACAAGGTGACCAGTCGACGCAGCCTGGACCGCAATCTGCGCCGTCTCATCATCGCGGATTTCACCAATCATCATGATGTCTGGATTCTGGCGGAGGAGCGAACGGAGCGCAGTGGAGAACGTGTAGCCTTCTTCTTCGTTGACCTGGGTCTGGAGCAGTCCCGGCATCTGATACTCAATCGGGTCCTCAACAGTGATGATCTTGATCTCGGGACGATTGATGCGGGCGAGGATACTATAGAGTGTGGTCGTCTTACCGGAACCAGTCGGGCCGGTGTTCAGTATCATGCCACTTGGGCGCTCGATAGCGGAGAGGATGCGGGTGAGATTCTGGGGACGGATAGTGAGTGACTCGAGGTCAAGCTTGGTAGCTGATTGGCTGAGGAGACGGAGCACGACCGTTTCGCCAAAGCCACCGAGGATGATAGAGAGACGGATGTCTATCTTGGCATTACCACCGATTTGTTCCGGCTTTTCGAATTGGATGGAGAACCGCCCGTCAGTGATGCCGGCGCGTTCACCACTCTTGAGACCGGCCAAGAGCTTGATCTGACTGAGGAATCCTGGGTATTCATTGATCGGGAGGGTCGCCACGGTTTTGAGGATTCCATCGAGACGGAAGCGCACCTCAAATGCCTCACCGGTTGGCTCGATGTGGATATCACCAGCCTTCATAGCGGCGGCTGCGGCAAAGAGGGCCTGGAGTCGGTCCTCGGCAGCCATATTTTTCACGAATTCACCAAAAGCCGGAAGCGAGGTGGAGTTCGCGAGCGCATCGTCAAAGGCCTGTCCGGTGACAAAAGCAGCCCGAGAGAGTTCGTTTGGCATGAGGTCGGCGTAGATACTCTGGAGGAGGTCGCCCTGGTCAGTGACGCGGAGTACTTCTTCGATGGTCGTGAGACCATTTAAGGCTTTCAAAATTCCATCTTGGGTCATGGTGATCATCCCACCTTCGAGAGCGGCCTTGAGTATTTCTTGTTCGGTGCCGAGGTCGTTAATGATTTTCACGATCTCCGGCGTCATGGTAAAGAGCTCAAAGATACCCTTGCGTCCCCGGTAACCAGAGAGGTTACAGGCTGGACAGCCGACTGGCTTCCAGAGGGTATCCATGTTTTTGGGCATGGCAATCTTGGCCTTCGGCGAGAGGATGGTGATGAACTTGGTGATGGAGTCGATGGTTTCTTTGGCCGGCTTGTAAGGGACTTTACATTCTTTGCAGAGGACGCGAACGAGGCGCTGAGCGATCATGAGATTGATGGAGGAGGCGATGAGCGAGGGGCGGACGCCAAGTTCGATGAGACGAGGGATAGAGGCGGCGGCGCCATTTGAGTGGAGGGTCGAGAGGACGAGGTGACCGGTGAGGGCGGCGTTTACGGAGATGTCGGCCGTTTCGTTGTCACGGATTTCACCGACCAGGATAACATCGGGATCCTGACGGACCACAGCGCGGAGTGCTGTGGCAAAGGTATATGACTTGTCCTTGGACACTTCAGTCTGCACGATGCCGGGGAGGGAGTATTCGATTGGGTCTTCCACTGTGATGATTTTGGTGCCGGGCTTGTTGATGTGATGAAGGAGAGTGTAGAGGGTGGTGGTCTTCCCGGAGCCGGTTGGACCGGTGTTCAAAATCATGCCGTCTGGCTTCTCGACCCCGCGCATGACGATGTCGTGAGCGAGACCCTGAAAGCCGAGGCTGTCGATATCGGTATCGATGTCATCCCCGGAGAGGAGACGCATGTTGATGCTCTCGCCGTACTTGCCGGGAATGCTGTTCACGCGGATGTCGATCCGCCCACTGTCGATGTCGATAAAGAAGTGGCCATCCTGGGCTTCTTTGCGGACATTCAAGCGCATCTTGCCGATCATCTTGATGCGCGAGAGCATGAGGTGATAGATCTCGGGCGGGAGGTTACCGATTTCTTGGAGGACGCCATCAATGCGATAGCGGAGACGGACCACCTTTTCTTCGGGTTCGAGGTGGATGTCACTCGCCGAGAGCTTGCGGGCACCGGCTAAGACAATTTCCATAGCGCGCGAGGTATTCATCGGGTGCCCTGAGTGAAGGCTGATGAGGTCAGCGAAATCCTTTTCAAATTTTTCGAGATCAGCATCCTGGAGGGAGACCCGGACCAGGTTCAGGCGGTCGATGAGGGTCGTTTTGTGAGCATAGAGACTCCAGGCGTGTTCGAGCGAGGTCTCGGAGACGAAATAGAGTTCGTAGGGGGCGTTTCGTTCCTCGGCAAACTGCTTGATGAACTCGACTGTGGCTGGCTCCTTGGGGGTGCTGGAGGCAAAGAGAAAAGTGCGTTCTTTTTTGTGAAAGATAACCAGGTGTTTGGCGCGCGCGACATCTTCTGGCACGAGGAAGGCGGCTTCTTCATCAACCGGGAAGACACTCAGGTCGATGTAAGGGAGACCGATACTCCGGGCTTGGCCGGCGGTGTCCTCTTCTTTGGACTGGGCCTGCATCTTTTCGAGTATTTCGGCTGTCTGTGCGTCTTTAACTTTAGACGAACGGATAGGATCTTGGTGAACGACTTGTACCATAGTTGTGTTTTACGTTTGGAAGCAATCTGTTGCCCTCATTGTACCGCATTTCTCGACCCACAAGCAAAAGACCACAATGAAAGTGTGGTCAGAATATCAGATGGAAGATGAGAGACTAGCGAGTGGTGAGGAGTTGCTCGAATTTTTCAAGCGCGATGCGTTCCGCTTCGTCAAGCGTCGTCACCGACAGAGCAAACTCGAGGGTATCACCATGGAGGGTTCCTTCCTTGAAGCGTTCGGCGAGGAGGGTGAGGCTCTCACTCGAGGCGGCCTTGATGAGACCGCGCACCTGAGTCGCACTCTCGGGATAGAGGATGAGGAAATAGTTGCCAGAAGAATAGTTGCCGCGGATCTTTTCAAGCACGCTTGGGAGATCAAAGGCCGAGGCGCGAGCCTGGACCAGGTCCTCCACGCTCACTTGGGCCCAGATGAGTTTCAGTTGTTCGTTCCACTTCACATTGGCCATGACTCGGCCCCAGAGCTTCAGGAGATGGAGTGGCTGAGTCTTGTAGAGGGAGCGGATGATCTTCTGCTGGTCGGCACCCCGATCCATCAGGCGTGAGGCGATCTGGAGACACTTGGGCGTGGTGTTTTTCTTTTGAAAGCTCTCGGTGGCGCTCACGATACCGGCAAGCAGGCTCTCGGTCACGGTCGGGATGAGGTCTCCAAGGGTACCGCGTTCGAGCATCTCCGCGACCATCTCGGCGCTCGAGGAAGCGGTCATGTCGACCAGGTTGACCTGACCAAAGAGTTCGTTGTCAGAATGATTGTCGATGTTGACGATGGGGACTTCATAGAAGATGTCGGGATTTTCTTCGTACACTTTGCCGAGGTGTTCCTTGTCAGGAGAGCCGATGACGATAGCCAGGTCAAACTTGAACTTGGCTGGGATAAAAGAAAAGTCACGCGGATCGATAGCCCCATTTTCTGGCGTGAGGAAAATACGGAGCTCATCAGGTGCCGTCTCGGTCCGCACGTTCATGATCTTGTTTCGGGTGGTGCTAAAGGTGAGGACAAAGTCGCGGGCCCCGGTGATCGAGGGGAGGATGTTGTCGGGCTCGCCGATAAACGAGAGAAATTCTTTGTCCTTTATGACGTTGTCTCCAGAGAGGGAGACGTCTTTGCCGATGGATTTCAAGAAAAAAGCGAGGGCGCAGGCGGTGGCGACGGCGTCACGGCTCGGGTAACTCGGGAGGATAATGAGCGGGGTAACGGTCTTTTTGAGGAGTTCTTCGAATTGCTGGGAGGGGGTGAGGGACATAGCGGGAAAAAGGCAAAATGAGGATAAGTGATGAGGAGTCAAAATAGCAGGGAAAATGAAGAGTGTCAACTTTCCCCGCTTTCTGGTAAAAAGGTACGATTTGGCATAGGATAAAAGCACTATGACAGAGACCCACACCACTCATTCAGCTGAAGAAACGCGCGCCTGGGGCAAGG
>CAZCNN010000025.1:0-5098 GCA_964500505.1 uncultured Bdellovibrionales bacterium
GCCTGGCGCTTCTTCTGCTTCTCATAGAGGAGACCGAGTGAGAGGCGGACATCGATGAGTTTTTCATTGGACTTCAAGATTTCCAAGAAGATGTCTTCGGCCTTCTTCTCATCCCCATCCTTGGCACGAAGCTGGTAGAGGACGGCGAGGTTGTAGCGATAGTTGAGGTTACGAGCATCAATGGTGACGGCTTGGGCAGCGCTATCGATAGCTTTGTCTGTCTCCTTGAGCCGAGCGAGGATGATAGCGAGATTGTAGTGGGCAGCCGCGAGATTCTGCTTCTCAGTGATAGCCTGTTCGTAGTAGCTCCGTGCCTCGGCGTAGAGCGCGGTTCGCTCAGCACCTTCGGGCTTGGCATCACCCATAGCGCGCTTCACCTGACCGAGTTTGAGAGCAAAGAGCGGGTTGTGTGGCTCAAGCTCACGAGAGCGGGTATAGATCTCCTCCGCTTTCGGAAGCGCATCACTCGCGTAGACAGCACCATTCTCATAGATGAGAGCGAGTGACTCTGCAGCCATCACATCATTTGGCATGAGGCGACGACCCTGTTCACCGGCGACGACTGCCTGACGGACATAGGTGGCGACGGTATTCACATCACGTTCACTCTCAGGCTTAGCTGCTTCGACATTAGCCAAGGCGATATACTCTTGACCGAGACGAGTGAAGTAGCGACCCTCTTGTGGATAGCGTTGGATGGCCTGCGCGAGGAGGACTGAAGCCTCACGGCTCGGAGCAACTGAGGCGAGACGGACAGCCTTGCCAGCCGAGAGATCCGCGATAAAGACCTTGCCCATGAAGACGAAGATAAAGGCGACTCCGGCCGACACCACCATAAAGATAAAAGCAAGGGCGAGGGCAAACTTCGGTGCTGCCTTGAAGGACAGGTTGAGATAGCGTTCTTCGGAACCACTCTCCATGAGGAGTACTCCCATGGCGAGAGCCGAGAGGAGTACCATCAGGATAAGGAGAGCACCATTCACGGGAGCAATAAAGGCCGCGATAAAGAACATCACGACAACCGTCCAAAAGCCGAGCGAGTAAATCTTGTTCCGCTGTTTCTCATGGGTCAGGAGATAGAGCCCGACCGAGAGGAAGGCGAAGCCCAAGACCAAGAGAAGAACAGTACCCACTGCCCCGATCGAAGCCAGTGACTCAAAGAAGAGTCCCGTCCCCTGGTAGAACCGGAGAGTGTAGAGGGTGTTTAGGTTATACTCTACCGGACGAAACATCGAGAAAGCATGGCCATAGTTGGCTGGACCGACTCCGAGCGCAAAGTGCTCAGCAAGTGTGGCCTTGGCAATCTGCCAGGAGAGATTGACGTTTGGTGAGACTTCCACAGGGAGAGTGGCCCGCACCAGGCTATTACTCCCGATCATGAGAAATCCGAGCACCATGGCAAAGACGAGCATCGGCACCCAGGTCCACTGTTCGGCCGGTCGAATAATCTGGGCCAAGATATAGACCATGAAGAATGACAGACCGCCCAAGACCACAATCCACGGTACAAATGAGTAGAGCGCAAGGAGGAGAAAGAGGGCAAGAGCCAATCCTACAAAGAGTAGCGCGGTCAATACGGTCCGGAGACGCTTCTTGCTTGTTTCGTCTTTCCACAGAGCAAAGAGGGCCGTGAGAAAAAGTGGGATAAGGAGTCCAAGATAGGTGGCCAGAGTCGAAACGGTCCCAATGAGACTAATCGGCGCATAGCGCTCGAGTGTCGCCGAAAGAAACGGGATATTCATGAGCGCGAGGAAACTCCACGTAACCAAGATGAAACTCGCCACGAGAAATCCGCCAAAAACGAGCTGAAAGCGCCGTAGATTGAAGTGGCTCAGGATAAAGTAGTACGAGAGAACCAAGGCGGTAATGGAGACCGCGCCACGAGATGGGTCGCCAAAAAATCCCCAGAAGCTGTGCCAACGATCCACCGAGAAAAATGCGCCGACCACATAGAACAACCAGAAGAGGGCAATCGGGATATCGAGCGGTGTCCGTCGAATCCGCATCTCCCCAGTGGTCACACCCTTGGAGACCCAGGCCACGAGCCCAATAAGAAGCCAGACATAGAAATAGAGCTGCTTCTCAAAGGCAATTCCCTGAAAGGTCATCCCTGTAAAAAATATCGGAATCCCAGCAAAAAGAGCGACCAGCGCCACCGTGATGACTGCTTCAAAAATTCGTGCTGTCTTTGATCCCTTCTGCAATTCAACACTTGTACTCGATTCCACTGCCACTGGCCGGGCCAGGTTGTTTGCACCGCCGAAACGAGCAAACGAGGGTTTCTCTGATTGCATACTGTTTTCCGTCTCTTTAATGATGATGCGCCGAAGCGCAAAGTTATACCCGTATTATAGAGAAAAACACCGTTTCAGGCAACGGAAACCCTGTCAATAAGCAGCAAAAAAGAGGACTTTATCTGTAATCCTCTTTCGTATGTAGCTATTTGAGCTTGCCTGTGCCCTTGAGAGTGCCTCCACCTTTCATAGAGAACGTTCCGGGGAGATTCGTCGTCCAGGCTACCTCCGAGGTAAAGATATAGACTTGCCCCCTGCTAGAAGAATACCCGTCCGCTCCGACCGCGAGGTCAGCCTGACCGTCACTGTTCCAGTCGCCGGCTGTGAGGGCCCTGCCAAAGTTGTTGCTACTCGCGATACCCGTTACTATAACATCAGCCGTACCGGCTGATGTCGGGTATGAACCATCATTGTTGAAAGTATACACTCGACCCATAAACGACGAATATCCTCTCGCTCCAACCGCGAGGTCGGTCCGGCCATCGGTATTCCAGTCCGCAGTGGCCAAAGAATTTCCGAATATATCATTCGTTGCTTCACCCGTAATCGTCACGTCAGCGGTGCCAGCGGTGGTGGGGATGGAACCATCACCATAGAAGACATAGACACGGCCAGTGCTCGAGGAGTAACTGGATGCACTTACCACAAGGTCGGTCTTCCCATCAGTATTTAGATCCCCCGCGGAGAGAGCGGTCCCAAAATTATCAGAAGTGGCAGCGCCTGTAATGATCACATCGGCGCCACTGGCATTTTCAGTCGTGATTGAGCCTCCGTAGAAAACGTAAGCACGGCCGGTACTGGCCGCCCCACCCGGGTTGTAACCAACTGCCCCGACAGCCAAATCAATCTTACCATCAGTATTAAAGTCGCCCTCGGTGAGTGCGTACCCAAAGAGGTTACTAGTTGCTTCACCCGTAATCGTCACGTCAGCGGTGCCAGCGGTGGTGGGGATGGAACCATCACCATAGAAGACATAGACACGGCCAGTGCTCGAGGAGTAACTGGATGCACTTACCACAAGGTCGGTCTGACCATTGTAGTTAAAATCACCACTCGTAAGCCCAATACCAAACTGATTGCTCGTCGCTTCACCTGTGATTATCACGTCTGCGCCACTGGAAGTGGTTGGGTAGGTACCATCATTGTAAAACAGATACACTCGACCCGTAGCCCCAAAAAAATCATACGCTGGTGCTGACACGGCCAGATCAGTCCGACCATCGCCATTCCAGTCACCAACGGTAAGTTTCTTCCCAAACTCTGAAAACGTATCACTCCCGGTAATTGTGACATCAGCAGAGGCAACAGCATTGGGAAGTACTCCATCGTTGTAGAAGAGATATGTGCGACCACTAATACTATTTGCGCTGTACGCCCCGACAGCAAGATCGGTTCGTCCGTCTGCATTGAAGTCGGCACTCGCCAAGGAATACCCAAACTGGTCGCTCGTGGCGCCCCCTGTGATCACCGGGTCGTTGAAGGTATAGATATAGAGTCGACCAATACTGGAATAATCAATCCCAGCAACCAAGAGATCAGTTTTACCATCCACATTGAAGTCACCACTCGCCAGACTATAGCCATAGCTACTAGGAGCCGATTCTCCGGTCAGGATAATATCTGCCGTAGCCGCGGTCGTGGGGATAGAACCGTCATTATGAAATATATAAGACCGACCAGTAGCAGAAGAATATCCAGAAGCACCTACTGCCAAATCGATTCGGCCGTCAGCATTCCAGTCGCCACCAACAAGGGCGCTCCCAAAGCCATCGCTCGTAGTCTCACCGGTAATAGTCACATCGGCGGTAGCAGCTGTCGTCGGAATGGAGCCATCGTTATTGAATATGTAGACTCTGCCAGTACTTGATGAATAGGTAGTTGCACTCACCGCCAAGTCCGTGGTGCCGTCAGTATTATAGTCCCCGGCCACCAACTTATCTCCAAACTGGTTACTCGTCGCCCCACCCGTAATGATGACATCGGCGGTAGCAGCTGTCGTCGGAATGGAGCCATCATTGTAGAAGATATAAACACGACCGGTAGATGAAGTATACGCCTGAGCACCAGAGGCAAGATCGGTCCTACCGTCAGCATTGAAGTCGCCTGCCACAAGAGAGGTGCCCAAGCGACTACTCGCTTCACCTGTAATGATGACATCGGCACTCGCCGGCGCCGGATAGGAACCATCATTGTAAAATATATAGACACGACCGTCATCCGAAGAATATTTGTAGGATCCAACCGCTAGGTCGGTCTCGCCATCAGCATTGAAATCGCCCGCTGCCATGCTCCAGCCAAAATAGTACAGGGTGCTTTCTCCAGTCAGCGTCACGTCTGCAGATGCTGCATTCGCTGGCCATGAACCATCATTATAAAACAGATACGCTCGGCCAGTTTTATTAGAATACTCGTACGAACTCACCGCAAGATCAATCCGACCATCAGCATTAAAGTCTCCTGATGCGAGTGCGCCTCCAAATTGTTCATTTGTGACCGACCCTCCGATAATCACATCAGCTGAAGCGGCTGCCGTCGTCAAACTGCCCGAACTAAAAAATATATAGACGCGGCCGGTCGAGGAAGCATAGCCAGTACCACTGGCCACTAAGTCCATACGACCGTCAGCATTGAAGTCCCCGGTAGCCAGCGCCCAGCCTATTGCGCTAAAAAAGCCTTCGCCATTTATATTTATCTCCTGACCCGTAGTACCGAGCCCTGTCCGAGTGATGCTACTCGAGGTAGGTTGTCTCTGAATCTGCCAAGCAAAGTTCTCACGGGTTTCGTAGAAATACACCTTGCCAGTG
>CAZCNN010000026.1:0-4690 GCA_964500505.1 uncultured Bdellovibrionales bacterium
TTGCTATCGAACTCGATCATACGCTCGTCGAGCGACTCACGGCCCACTTTGTGGATTCAGAAAGTGTCTCGATACTGGAGGGCAATATCCTTGATCTTCATCTCGAAGAGGTGCTTCGTTCGGCCGGCTTTGCCGAACATCCTTACAAAGTGATTGCCAATATTCCCTACTACATCACGGCGCCGATTATTCGGACGCTTCTTTCGCTTCGAATTCAACCCGAGTCACTGACGCTTATGGTGCAAGACGAGGTAGCTGAGCGCCTCTCAGCCAAGCCGGGGGGCATGAGCCTTCTTTCAGTTATGGCCCAGTATTATGCCACCGTCGAGAAAAGGTTATTTGTTCCGAAAACGGCTTTTGATCCAGTACCCAAGGTGGATAGTGCTGTCGTTCATATTATCCCAAGACGGCCATTTGATCATGAAGCCGATCGGAAAGTATTTCGCTTGGCACGAGCGGGATTTGCGGCAAGACGAAAGACCTTGGTCAACAATCTCTCCACGAGTTTTTCGGTAGAACGATCGGTAGTCGAGGGGTACCTCATGACGCTGGGTCTCCGGAGTGATATCCGAGCCCAGGCTCTCTCAGTTTTAGACTGGGAGCGGTTGACGGTGCTGTGGGGAGAATGATATCTCACCAGAACAGAAAGCTCCTGAGCAGGGAGCTTTTTAAATAATGAAAGAAACGATGACCAGGCCGTAGAGAGTGGTGATGCCGAGGATGAGGCGGGGGAATTTGCGATAGGCAAAGAAAGAGTGTTCATCATTGGTTCCTTTTTGAATAGCAAAGAAGGCAAGGCTCCCAAAAAGGAGGGCTGGGAAAAAGAGCATACGGAGAGCAAGGACGAGTGGCGAGAGAGTAAAGAGAAGAAAGAGGAGACTGCCGATGACTTGCTTGCCTCGTTCCGCTCCGAGAAGCACCGGGATGGAGTAGACCTGATCGGCGCGATCGCCCTCGATATCCTTGAAGTCTTTGAGGGGGAGGGCGAGAGAATAAGCGAGAAAGAGGTAGGTGAGGAGCGAGAGTGGCAAATCAGAGATGTTGTGTGTGGGAGCCACTGAGACAGCTCCTGCGACGAGGACCAGCATGCCAGCCATGGCCGCCAGTAGGGTGGCGAGTCCGGGGTATTGCTTGAGGCGGAGCGGAGGTGCTGAGTAGAGTGTAGCTAGGGCCTGGTAGGAGAGGAGGAGGAGCATAGCCGAGAAACTGACGATGCCAGAGAGGAGGAGCGAGAAGAGGAAAAAGAGGATACCGTAGGTACGGTACTCATGCTCAGGGATGGTATGTTCGATGAGGGGTCGATCTGGATTGGTCAATCGGTCGATTGTCGTATCATGGAGGTCGTTTAAGACCACCGAGGCCATCCAGGCGCACCAGGTGGCAAGGAGGAGCGAGAGAATACCGAGCGCATGAAAAAATTCAAAGGCGATATGTCCCTCAGCAAAGAAAAAAGCGAGGAGCATGCCAAGAAAAAGGAGTCCGGCGTGATAGATGAGTTGGGGGATACGGGCATTTTTGGTTAGGGCCACGAGGTGTGCCGGTTTGGATTGGTAGAGGGCGTAAGTAATAAGTCCTACGGCCAGGAGCCCGTAGACGAGACTCATCTTGAAATTGAGTACGCTTCGGAAATCAGTCAGGTCACGTCCAAGGATGCGCTCGGGAGAGAGAAACAGGGCGGCGATGTCGGTACTCCCGATGGCGAGGAGGCTCTTATCGAGTGAGAGGACGAAAAAGGTAATCCAGGAGGGGAAGGTACCAAGGATAAAGAGGATAGTGTAGGTGAGGAGCGCCACAAAGAGTGAGCGAGTCAGACGCTGTGACTTGAGGTAGGTATAGAGTCCAAGGGCGAGGGTGACCAATACCACCTCGATGCGTACCCCATAGGTGATACCAATATCGGGAGTATCGCCAAAGAGGGTAAAGAAGCGTACGAAGAGGCCACTGAGACCGTCGAATTCATAGAAGCTCCAGAAGTGCTTCCCTTGAAAGATGAGCGTATCGATAATAGGGGGCGTCCAGATGATAAGAAAGCCAAAGAGGAGGACGTTCCCCGCTTGAGAGAGAGTGAGGCGTCCAGCGTAGCGGACGATAGGGAGCATGAGGAGAAAAGAGCAGAGGAAAAAGAGCAAGGTATGGGTAAATTCAAAGAAGAGAAAGAACAATGAGTGTTCGGGAAAGAGCCCGAGGGCGTTCTCGATAGTGAGACGGACAAGAATGAGTCCCAAAAATGTCACCACAAACGACCCGAGTGTGAGCGGAGCGTTTTCAATGCGTTCGACGAGGTGGCGGAAGAAGCGTTTCATAGCGGTATTTTAGCATACTTCGAGAGTATATAGAGTGTCGGAGCGAGGTATGCTAAAATGGGGAAACGCCTATGAAATTTTGGGAAAAGGGGTTAAATCCAGAACAACGACGAGCCGTCCTCCAAACAGAAGGGGCGGTGCTCATTTTGGCTGGAGCCGGGTCGGGCAAGACCAAGACGCTCACTCATCGTATCGCCTACTTGATTGAAGAAAAAAAGGTCAATCCTGAGCAGATATTGGCAGTGACCTTTACCAACAAGGCAGCCCAGGAGATGCGCGAGCGTATTGAGAAACTCCTCGGAGAGAGTGAAGCAGCGGAGTATGGCGCCGTGGTGCTCCCGCCCCACATCGGGACATTTCACAATATCTGTGCCAAGATTCTGCGCCGAGATATCGAGGCGCTCGCTCACATCGGCTACGGACGCAATTTCAATATTATCGATGCGGATGATCAACAGTCTATCGTCAAGAAAGCCATGAAGGAGCTTGAGATGGATCCGGATCAAGTCAAACCACGCTCGCTCCTCGAGGCCATATCCAAGGCCAAGAACGCTCAGATGGACCCAGAGCAGTACCTCCTCCAGACCGGGAGCTACTACGAGGAACTGGCCGCCAAGGTCTACGAGCGGTATCAGAAAGAACTGGCGCGAACCAATGCGCTCGACTTTGATGACATGATTCGACTCACGGTCAAACTGTTTCAGGAATATCCAGAAGTACTGGCTCGGTACCAAGAGCTCTTTCGGTATGTCATGGTTGATGAGTATCAGGATACCAACTCGCTTCAGTACACCCTCATCCATCTCTTGGCAAAGAAGCACGGCAATATCTTTGTCATCGGTGATGACTACCAGTCTATTTATGGGTGGCGGCAGGCTGATATCCGGAACATTCTCAATTTTGAAAAGGACTATCCAGAGGCAGTGGTCATTGTACTTGATCAGAACTACCGTTCGACCCAGATCATTCTCGATGCGGCTCACGGCGTGATCGAGCGAAACGTCAATCAGCGGCACAAGAAACTCTGGACGGAAACCAAAGCGGGAGAACTCATCACGCTCTGTCCAGCCGAGGACGAAGAGGCGGAGGCACGTTTTGTGGCTGAGACGGTCCAAGAGGAAATGAAGAAGGGCCGAACGGCGGATCAGTTTGCGGTGCTCTACCGGACTAACGCCCAGTCGCGCATGGTGGAAGAGATGTTTCTCCGACACTCCATCAACTACCGTATTGTGGGAGGTCTCAAGTTCTATCAGCGGAAAGAAATCAAAGACGTCATCGCCTACATGCGTCTCCTCCAAAATCCCAAGGACGTCCTCGCTCTCGAGCGGATTGTGAATGAACCAAAGCGGGGGATTGGTCGAGCGACACTCGATCGGTGGATTGGCTATGCCCGGACTCATGACGAGGGAGTGCTCGAGGCTGCCTATACCATGACGAGTGAGGGGAGCGATCTCCGTGATGGCAAGATCAAGGCCATTCGACAATTTGCTGATATTTTTCTCAAAATTCGGGCGACGATGGAAGTGCGCGAGCTCAAGTTGACTGAGCTCTTGGATCTCTTGATTCAGGAGAGCGGCTATTTTGATAGTTTGGCCGATGGGACGAGTGAAGGTGAAGTGCGTCAAGAAAACGTACGCGAGCTCCTCTCCGTCGCCAAGAAATTCAGTGATACCAGTCTGGACCAGGCTATAGAGCGCTTTCTTGAGGAGGTGGCCCTCTCCTCAGATACGGATGAGATTAACCGTGAGAGTGCCGCGGTCCATGTCATGACGGTCCATAGTGCCAAGGGCCTCGAATTTCCCTTTGTCTTCATTCTCGGTCTCGAAGAAGGAGTATTCCCTCATTCACGGAGCGCGCTCTCGCCTACTGAGATGGAAGAAGAGCGCCGACTCATGTACGTGGGACTAACCCGCGCCAAAGAAAAAGTGTGTCTTCTCTACACAGAACAGCGGACCATCTTTGGCTCCACTCAAGTCAATCCTCCGTCACGGTTTATCGCCGAAATTCCCGCCCATCTGATTGAAGAAAAAGAAATGAAGCGCTCAGGTATGATGGGCAAGCGTCATTTTCGGCAGTCTTTTCATTCGTTTCCAGTGGCGAGTAAAAAAGTAGGGTCACTCGCTCAGGCACTCAAAATAGCTGAAGGGAGTGGCACATCCGAGACCATCAAGCCAGTGGCGGTGGGAGAAGTCCGGCCAGGGGATATGGTGGAACACCCACAGTTTGGCGGAGGGCTGATTGTCTCCATCGCTGGTTCGCTCGCTACTATTGCCTTCAAGCGTGCAGGTGTCAAGAAGATGATGCTTGGTGTCGCACCTCTCAAGAAGCTGTAGTACACTAAAAAAGAAGTCCTAGGACTTCTTTTTTCGTTTGGCATGAAAGGATTG
>CAZCNN010000027.1:0-4642 GCA_964500505.1 uncultured Bdellovibrionales bacterium
GAAAAGGTCCTCGCATGGCTCGAAAGCCTGTAATGATGAAGTATGAAGCATGACGCATGAAGTATGATAAGGAAAGAGAGAAGTCTTTTCATGATTCATACCTCATAATTCCTAATTCTGTTTCGTATGGACAACAACTATCTCATTCCCATGGTGGTGGAGAAGACCAACTTTGGTGAGCGGGCTTACGATATCTATTCACGCCTCCTCAAAGATCGGATCATCTTTATAGGGTCGCCGATCGATGATGGCGTGGCCAATGCGATTATCGCTCAGCTCCTCTTTCTCGACTCTGTCAGTCACAAGGAAGATATCAAGATGTATATCAACTCTCCGGGCGGGTCGGTGACTTCTGCTCTCGCTATCTACGATACGATGCAGTATGTCCGTTCGGACATCCAGACTATCTGTATCGGGATGGCAGCATCTGCTGCTGCTCTCCTCCTTGCTTCGGGCGAGAAGGGGAAGCGTATGGCGCTCCCCAATAGCGAGGTGATGATTCATCAGGTGCTCGGCGGGGCCTCGGGTCAGGCCACGGATGTCGATATCCACGCCCGTCATATCCTGGCGACGCGTGACCGATTGAACAAAATTCTCGGGAAACATACTGGCCAGAAGTTAGCGAAAATTGAAAAGGATACCGAACGTGATTATTTTATGTCCGCGGAAGAAGCCGTGACCTATGGTATCGTCGACAAAGTGATACGCTAGAACAAGCAAGAAAAAACACCCTTCGACTCGCTCAGGGTGTTTTTGTTTTTTACTGGAGGGTAGAGAGGAGGCTGGCACCGTTCATCTCTGGTGGCTTCTCGATTTCCATGAGTTCGAGGACGGTTGGGGCGACATCTGAGAGGAGGCCGTTGACTTCATTCTGCTCCCGCATCATTTGTTCGGCGCTCTTCTCACGGTGATTGTCTGGTGAAATGAACCAGAGTGGGATAGGGTTGGTCGAGTGTTCGGTGTCCATCTCACCAGTCGATGTCTTCTTGAGCTCCTCTACGTTGCCATGATCGGCAGTGATCAGGGCCGCACCACCAGCCTTCAAGATCGCGGGGATGAGGATGGAGAGTGACTTGTCAGTGGCTTCAACAGCCTTGATCGAGGCCTCTTCGTTCCCGGTATGGGCCACCATGTCTGGATTGGCGTAGTTCACGAGGATAAAGTCGTAGGCGCCACTCTCAATATTTTCAATGAGCTTTTCGGTAATCTGAGGCGAGCTCATCTCGGGAACTTCATCGAAGTGAGCGACCGTTGGGGAGGGGACGAGGACATGCTCTTCTCCAGGAAACGCTTTTTCTTTGCCACCATTAAAGAAGTAGGTGACGTGGGCGTACTTTTCGGTCTCAGCGATGCGCAGTTGCTTCTTGCCACTCTGACTAATAATTTCACCGAGACTGTTTTCGATGTCTTCGGGTGGGAAAGCGACGTTGACTGGGAGACCGCGTTCGTACTCGATCATGGTGGTGAAGTGGACATCGAGTTTGGTCCGAGGGAAACCATCGAACTCCGGATCGACAAAGGCCTTGGTCAGTTCGCGGGCCCGGTCCTCGCGGAAGTTGAAAAAGATAACAGCATCACCTGGCGTAATGAGGGCGACTGGAGCTCCCTTTTCGCTCACCACCGTCGGTTCAATGTACTCGTCAGTGATGTTTTTGAGGTATGACTGTTCGAGGGCGAGACTGGGGTCCTCGGTCGTTTCGCCGACACCTTCGGTGAGCATTTTGTAGGTCTTTTCGATACGGTCCCAGTTGTTGTTGCGATCCATGGCAAAGTTTCGACCAGAGAGCGTGGCAATCTTGCCAATACCAATCAAGCGCATTTCTCGAGTGAGCTCTTTCAATTGCTTGATACCATCGGTTGGGGCTGAGTCACGACCATCGGTAAAGACGTGGACATAGACCTCATCAATACCTTCGTTCTTGGCGAGGCGGAGGAGGGCGAGGAGGTGATCCTTATGCGAGTGGACCGATCCAGAACTCACGAGTCCCATCAGGTGGAGCTTGCTTTTATGCTCCTTGGCGTGATTGACGCTCGCGAGGAGAAATTCATTTTTGAGGAAACTCCCATCCTGGATGGAGAGGGAGATGCGGGGCATGTTCTGGTAGATGACTCGGCCGGCCCCCATGGTCATGTGACCAACTTCACTGTTCCCGGCGGTATTCCAGGGGAGACCAACTGAAATACCCGAGGCCTGGAGGGTGGTCATCGGGTAAAACCGGTTAAATTTGTCGAACGTGGGGAGCGTCGCCTCGCGGATAGGGTTCCCCTGGACGTTGTTCGAGAGTCCCCAGCCGTCTAGGACGACGAGTACGATAGGTCGGTACATGGTTTTTATCTTATTTTAGTCTGTTTGAGACTCTGTGCACTTATGATAGCACCTTTCGTTTTCTTTTGACAAAAGACTCGCCACCGACTATCATGGTGGTACAGCGATTAAACAGTTCAATTGGCGCTGTTGAGAGAGAGCTACGACCCAGTCGCAACAATGTTTCATACCATGGAAGTCATCAAGAGCCATATTCTTCTCGTGAATCATCACCCCTCTTCTTTGCTGAAGAGAGCGACTTTTTAGAGTCCGTCTCATCTCGCAACACGCCCTATATCTATGATAGGGTACATACTTTTAGCAGTTGTGGGCGCCCTCATCGGGACCGCTCTCGGCTATCAAATCAGGCAAAATATTGCCAAGAAACAGCTCTCGACTGCCGAGGGACAAGCAGCCAAGATGTTGGCAGAAGCTGAGGCCAAGGTCAAAGAGCTCACACTTGAAGCCAAGAATCAGGCGGTTCAGATCCTGGAGGAAGCCAAAAAGAGCGAGCAGGCTCGGGAGGAAAAGATCCTCATCCAGGAGAAGCGTATCGAAAAGCGCGAAGAGCAGGTCGAGAAATTGACCGAAGAGGCTGAAGCCGAAAAGCGCAAACTCCTCCAAAAAGCGGATGAGATTCGGGCTATCCGTGAGGAGTCCGAAAAGGTGCGTGAGGAAGAGCTGAAGCGCCTCGAGGCCGTCTCCAAACTGTCGCAAGAAGAAGCTGAGAAGCAAATGTTTCGGCTCGTCGAAGAGGAGAGCAGGGATGCTCTCGTTAAGCGCATGTCCAAGCTCGAGAATGAAGCGCACGATGAGCTCGAGAAGCGTTCGCTCTCTATCATGGCGACGGTCATCCAGAAGTATTCTCGTTCGCATGTCTCTGAGTTTACGACGACGACGGTCTCTATTCCCTCTGACGACATCAAGGGCAAGATTATCGGCAAAGAAGGACGCAATATCCGGGCCCTTGAGAAAGAAACCGGTGTCGAGTTCATTGTCGATGATACCCCAGGCTCGATCGTCATCTCTGGCTTTGATCCGGTCCGTCGGGAAATCGCTCGCCTCGCTCTCGAAAAGCTCATTAGTGACGGTCGTATCCACCCCGCCCGCATCGAAGAAGCGGTCGAAGAAGGGAAGAAAGAAATTGATCAGAAGATCAAAGAAGCCGGAGAAGCTGCTGCCTATGATGCTGGTATCGCTGGCCTCCACCCCAAGCTCCTCTATATCTTGGGTCGACTTCGTTATCGCTATAGTTACAAGCAAAACGTGCTCCTCCATTCGCTCGAAGTATCTTACCTCGCTGGCGCCCTCGCCTCAGAGCTTGGGGCTGATGTGGCCTGTGCCAAAAAGGCCGGCCTCCTCCATGATATTGGCAAGGCAGTGGATCATGAGATTGAGGGGACGCATGTCAAGATCGGGATGCGCATCCTTGAGAAATTTGGTCTTGGCCAGAACGTCATCGACGCGATGAAGTGTCACCACGATGAATACCCACACCAGACTATCGAGTCCTTTATTGTCACAGCTGCTGATGCCCTCTCCGCGGCTCGTCCCGGTGCTCGCAAGGAGACCGCCGAGAAGTACATCAAGCGCCTCGAAGAACTGGAAGCCCTCATCAATACCTTTCCAGAAGTAGAGAAGTCCTATGCTATCCAGGCCGGTCGGGAAGTGCGCATCTTCGTCAGTCCAGAAAAAGTGGATGACTTGGGAGCCATGAAGCTCGCTCGTGATATCGCCAAGCGGATTGAAGAAGAGCTCAAGTATCCAGGCGAGATCAAGGTGAACGTCTTCCGCGAAACAAGAGCCGTCGAGTATGCGAGATAGCGGTCGTTTCGAAATGGTGCGGCCCCGCCCATATCCGAAGCGGAAGTGTGGCGGGCAGGGTTGCATGTTTTGAAGAAATGGCTTAGAATAAGGGAAGAAGGTAACTGATGTCCACTCCACGCGGGGGCGGGCACTCAAACTAGAAAGGCAGGTGAGATGTATGAAAAACGTAAACAAAGACGCGCTCGTGCATGCTATCGTCGACAAGACCAGCCTCTCCAAGAAAGATGTTGAAGCAGTGCTCGAAGTGATGCTCGATGAGATTACGCGTGAACTCACAGCTGGCAACAAAGTGACCCTCACTGGTTTCGGAACATTCAAAGTTTCTAACCGTGCCGCTCGTGAAGGTATCAACCCACAAACGAAGGCCAAGATCACGATTCCGGCCATGACCGTTCCCAAGTTCACTGCTGGCAAGACTTTGAAAGAAGCAGTGAAGTAGTTCAAAAGATAGAGTTGCAATCCCTTTGGCTCCTGCCATTTGGTGGGAGCAGGGGATTGTTGCTTTCGGGG
>CAZCNN010000028.1:0-4257 GCA_964500505.1 uncultured Bdellovibrionales bacterium
TGTACGCGGTTTTGCAGACCGCTTCCTAGCCGCTCGGACATCTGGCCAAATATTTAACGGAAAGTACTCTCAAAGCCTAGCAAATAGGGAGGGGAGCGTCAATAAAAGTGCTCCAGAAATTTGAAAGGGGCTGGCAGTTGTTCCTGCCGAGCCCCCTCGTCTACGCCCGCGCGCGCATGTGCCGCCTCGGACGCGTGCCCTTGACCATGCGGTCTTTGCCCGCCTCCCGGTGAGCCCACCGGATGATGCGCTTGTGTGCGGAATATTGCCCGATTGTGCCGGCGATGAGCAGAACCATGCCGACCAATTGACTGGTGACGTACAGGTCGGCCATGAGGCCAACCGCGATCACGGCTACACCGAACACACATTCGGCACCGAGGAAAGTACCTCGGAATTCGGTCGAGAAGAAACTGCTTTCCTTCCGCCTTTTCTCTTTCCGACGGTAGGTCACCAGGGCGGTGGCCAACGTCACGAGGAACAAAATCCCCGCTACCAACATTCCAAAAAAGTTTTCCATGGTTGCCCTTTCGTGGCAGGTTGATGAAGGAACTTTCCTCCATTCGAATCCCGAAACTAGTTCGGAATCCCAATGGAGGAGGGGAGTCTTGAGCTTACGCCCCCGACTCCCCGCACTCACTCTACGATTATTGTATCACCTGAGCGGTGAGGTTACGACGACCGAAGGAAAAGGCTTCGGCCTTGGTTTCCATATAGATGTCGATGTGGTTTCCCTTGATGGCTCCACCACGATCTTCACAGCGGAACTCACCCATGCCTTCGATGGCAATTTTCGTACCAAAGGGGAAGGCGGGGGGACAAGCCAAGGTACGCTTCTCGGTCACCTTGATGCCTGAGGCAGTAATGCCGTCCGACTTACCACATTCATCAGCGGCTGCCGTATAGGCAGAAGCATTGATGATAAAGGGGTCCGTCGGGAGATTCTTCCAGAGGTGCGCTTGTTTCTCTTTCCAACGAGCGAGCATCTTGTCTTCGCGACTCATCTCAGCCACGGGGACAGTCGCCTGCTTCGTTTTGTCTTCGAGTGAAAAGGTCCACTCGAGGAGATACGGGTCATTCTGGTAGTCATAACCAGGAATAGCCGGGATCTCCAGTGAGGCTTCGGCCGCCTGGGTCGTATTGATCATACAAAGAGCACCGAGTACTACTATCGCGAAAAGAAAACCTTTTCGTTCACCCATAGTGTAGTCTTAGGATAAGCCGTGGCCCTCGAAAGGGAGACGGGATAGCCTGCAGTAAACTCGCCTACGGCGGGTAAACTCTTAAGCTAACTACACATATTAGCACATTTTTTAAATTTCGTCAATAGCTAGAAACGGATTGGTGGCTCTTATAAAGCAAAAAACCAGTTTGATACTGGTATTTTTGGCTTAGAAAGGGGAAATCTGTGGTGTTGCTACGTCCTTGGGTCAGAACGGTCCCATTCCTGGAGACGCCCCGCCTGACGTTCGACATCTGTGGCTTTCCTTAGGCATTTTTCCTGTTCTTTCGTAAGGAGAGCATAGTGTGGTGATTCGTCGAGTGCTTCTGCGATGTTCCAGAGATGCTCCTCAGAAGTGATCCACTCTGTCCCATAGCGCTTGAGTGAGAAAGGACGAGAGTAGCTCCGAAGAGTCTTGTCGCCCGTCTTCACGTACACGTACTCATGGAAGTAGGAGAGGGCGAGCTCCCGGAGGGTCCGGTAGATGGGGTCGCGATAGCGGAGAACTGGGTGATTACTCTTACTGATGGCGCCCCAATGGCCATCGCGCTTGAAAAGTGCTACCACATGGTCAAAGTCTGGATCAATGGCCTTCAAATCCATAAGGATCGGTCGCTTGCCCGCGAGCCAGAGTGCGGTCGCTGCGATAAAGGCGCCCTCGATGCAATGAGCTCGGCCTTTCCGGAGAGCCATCCGCGGCGATGAACAGGATTCGCTGTACCGTGAGAGATTGCTCGGCATGTCGTCGAGAAAATCCTGGATCTTCTCCGGGGTATCGAGCTTCTTCAAAACCGCTAATTCTTCAGCTGAAAGACCGAACATACTCTAAGCCTCTGTGAGTGGCACACTCGCCTTTCGCTTCGCTTCTTTCAGAAGAGAGAGTGAGAAGAAGAAGATTGAGATGATAATCAGGGTACAGATAAAGCAGAGAAGACAAAAAGCCTTAATGAACAAAATCTCCCGGTAGATGATAAACCCGTTGAAGCACATTCCAAGAAACGAAAGTACCGCGAGTGCCTTGGCCTGAGTGTATGACTGGTGCCGATACCCGTACCAGGCGAGAGCGAGGAGAATCGGGTAAACGAGGAGTGCTACCCATGGAAAAGGGATGCCGAAGACACTCGAGAGGGGATGGCGGAGTACTTCGCTACAGGAATTAAAGGTCGAGAAGTCGCAAAACGAGGTGAGGCCAAGTGGATCGACATAGCGGAAATAGTAAGCCTTGTAGCTCAGGTACGCCGCATTGCAGAGAGCAATGACCGCGAGAATGATAATGGTCCGATACTGTTTCATAGGGTTCACATAAAAGTTCACCTGTAGGATAGCACAATCGTCTTGGTAAGAAAAAACTGCCACATTGCAGAGGCAAAGGGCAGTGAAGAATGAAGACTCAGCTCAGGCAGCGAAACAGCATCTTGTCGCGGTAGAAGGCGTGTCCGATGCTAAAGAACGCGCCGAATGCCGGCACCCAGATGAGAAGGGTGAACGCCGTCCACCAGGGACCATTCGACCGGTAGTAGGGGGAGAGGAGCCGACCAGCCGCATCAACATCGGGCAACGCCAAGAGGAAGAGTCCGATGAGAGCGCCGTAGAGAAGCGTGGCGCTGAGAGCCCCGTCAATGGCCAACTCCTTCAGATCCGGCCGGCGCATGACCACACCATAGGCAGCGGCGGCGAAGCCAATAGCGGTCGCCATGACCGCATTGGTGAAGGCAGTGGAGATGAGTCCGATCAACGTCGCCACCAAGGTCAGGGACCACTTTCCCGATGAAGTGACCAGCGCTTCTCGCATCGTCACCAAGTCACTCTTCGAGGCGCCGAGGGAAAGCGCGACCACCATCCCGAGATAGCAGCCGCCAAACCCAGCGTGCCACCAGGGTGAACCCGGTGGTGCGAAGAAGTCGCGGTACAGGTAGGCGATACCGGGCCCACATACGGCCCCACCGACGCTCATCCAGAACTGCTCACTCCGCGTCCGTGGAAACAGCCAGAAGCTGAAGATGGCAGCCACGGCCACCCACGTGACGAACACAGGGTAGTACCACTCGAGTGCGTTGGGAATGGAGGACATAGAGTGTCTCTCGGTTGTTAAAGAATGCTTCGAGCATAGGGAATGAAGTGACGATTGTCAAGGGAAATCAAAACCGCCCCAATTGGGACGGTGTTGCTATTTGGAGCGGGTAACGGGAGTCGGACCCGTCGCTCCACCTTGGCAAGGTGGCGTATTACCGATATACTATACCCGCTTCTAATACATGGTTGGCCAAAAGATCTGTCCAAACAAGTATTTTCTTCTTTAAATACTTACTGCTCACGTTGATAGAGCAAACCCCGTACGTCAGGCGGTTTTTTTTGTGCCTGCCCTCAATCACAGATGCTTTAAAAAACTTATCCTTCTCAACTCCTATATTTTTACTCCAGTAGTCCAAACATAACTCTTTATTCAAATCAGGATATAACAACACGTATGCATTTATTTTACCTCTTTCCACTTTACACACTTCCTGTAAAAAAACCCTGAAGATTAACAGTAACTTCGCATCAACATTACTTAATCGAACCTTACCATTTACAAAGTTTTTATCTCCTTCTCCCCAGTAAAGGCAGATGCCCGAAACAAAGAGTGGATTTTGTTTCAATTGTCCAAACTCCTCTCTCGCTTCTGTTTCGGCTTGCTGGTATATTCTTTGCCACTTTACCTTCTTAAGCTCGTTCAGATGTATCAATCTCTTTTGACTCGAGAGTCGAACACGCTCAGTTAACTGTTCCTGGATGTCTCGTGACCAATCTATATCGTGTAACCAGTAAGAAACCGTGCTTTTGGAAACATGCAGCAGTTTAGCAATCTCACGATAACTTTTCTTTTCTTTACGAAGCTCTATAGCCTGTAGCTTGAGTTTTTGTTTCATAAAACCACTGTCATATACAATAAAAGTATACTACGGCGGTTCTATAATGTAAAGACTTTGTTAAGATACTAGTGTGGGACTGGATGGGATCGAACCATCGACCAAGCGGTTATGAGCCGCGCGCTC
>CAZCNN010000029.1:0-4070 GCA_964500505.1 uncultured Bdellovibrionales bacterium
ATGTCTACTCTCCGTATCACCAAAGTAAACGAGCAACTTCGAAAACTTCTCGGCGAGATCATGGAGCGGGAACTTTCGCTCAAACCAGGGGTTATCATTACTATCCCCAAGGTTGACACCTCAAAAGATCTCCGCTATACTCGCATGTTTGTCAGTGTATTTCCTGAGAGCGAAACCAACTACGTGACCGAGACCCTCAAAAAGGAAATCAGTGGCATCCAAAAGAAACTTTATACGAAGCTCTATATGCGTCCCATGCCCAAGCTGTCATTTAGTATCGACACCACAGAGCAAGAAGCTGACAAAGTAGAGAAACTCCTCCTCGAACTTAAATAGGGCTTGAAATTGGCAATTTTTTGACTTATACAGATTTATCCCATCCGCCATGCATCGTTTTGCCAAGGAATTCCGTACCCTTTCCTATATCATCTCCAAAGCGGAGCGGGTACTCCTTTTTGCACACAACCGACCCGATCCAGACACAGTGGGTTCCAACCTCGCTTTCGAGGAGTACCTCCGCTCACTCGGCAAGCACGTCGATATCGCTTGTTTCAACCCGTTTCCTGATAGCCTCAAGGGGCTGGCCGAGCATACATTCCTCCACCCAGACCAACTAGATCTCAAGAGTTATGATGCCGTGATCGGATGCGACAGTGTCGATCGAGGTCTCGATACGCTCATCGATCAGTTCAAGGAGGAGCAGGTTATCGTGCTCATGGATCATCACCCTGATATTGAGCTTAAGGGAGATGTCGTCATCATCGACCCAGCCTATTCTTCTACTTCCGAGTTACTCTATCTTTACCTCAAATCAATCGAGGCTCCAGTGAGTAAATCCATGGCCACCATGCTTCTTATGGGTATCCTCTTTGATACGGGTGGCTTTCAGCACGGGGGAGTGTCACCTCAGGTGATGGAGATCGCCTCTGAACTCATGAAGAAGGGAGCACCTCTCCCCAAAATTTCTCAGACGATATTCACCAACAAAAATATCGGCGCCATGAAGCTCTGGGGCAAGGCATTTGAAAAGGCCAAGTTCAATAAAGAGACCGGCATGCTCGTCACCGCAGTCACTCAAAAGGATATCGCCGAATGTGACGCCTGCGCCGAAGACATCTACCAAGTCGCATCGATACTCTCCACTGTGCCCGATGCCAAGTTCGCTATGGTCCTCTCCGAACGTGACGCCTGTATCGTAAGGGCCAGCCTCCGCTCTATGGAACACCACGGCATAGATGTCTCTCTCATCGCGCATCAGTTTGGTGGGGGAGGACACAAGCTCGCCAGTGGCTTTGAAGTACCAGGGAAAATTATTGAAACCGAAACAGGATTTGCCATTGCATAGTCTATGACGAAACAGGAATCACTCGATGCACTCAATGTTCGCATGGCAGCATCATGCACATGTACTCTCAAGTCGACGGCCACGCAGGCCGTACCAGGGGAGGGCAACCCTGATGCTGAGATCATGTTTATCGGAGAAGCACCCGGTAAGAAAGAAGACGAGCAGGGGGTGCCGTTTGTCGGAGCCTCGGGCAAGTTCTTAGCTGAGATGCTCGCCACGATCAATCTCAAACGTGAAGACATCTACATCACGAACATCGTCAAATACCGTCCGCCCGACAATCGCGACCCGCTTCCAGCGGAAGTGCTCGCCTGCGAAGAGTGGCTTCACGAACAGATAAAGATTATCCGACCAAAAGTTATTGTCACACTCGGTCGTCATGCCATGGAACATTTCATTCCTGGCCAGAAAATTTCCGAGGTGCATGGTCAATCATTCACGCAAACACTCCCAGATATTGGTACCCAAACATTTTTTGTTCTCTGTCATCCGGCGGCCGCGCTCTACAATGGTTCCCTCCGCCAGATGCTCATCGCAGACTTTCAAAAAATTCCAAAGGTGGTAGATGAGTTAAAATCGTAGGTGCAAAAAAGCCGACCTAGTGGTCGGCTTTTTGTTCTACTTCTTCCTGGAGAAATCCGCCCGCTTGATGCTCCCAGAGTTTGGCATACCTGCCACCAGTGGCCGCAAGGACATCGTGTCTGCCATCTTCGACGATCATTCCTTTGTCCATGACGATGATGCGGTCCATCTCGCGGAGCGTCGAGAGGCGATGAGCGATAGCGATGACTGTCTTCCCGGCCATGAGTTCATGGAGCGCCTTTTGGATCGCTACTTCACTCTCGCTATCGAGCGCGCTCGTCGCTTCATCGAGGATAAGTATCGGAGCATTCTTGAGCATCACTCGAGCGATGGCGATACGCTGACGCTGACCGCCAGAGAGTTTGACCCCTCGCTCACCGACGAGCGTGTCATACCCTTGGGGCAAAGCGCTAATAAAATCATGGGCCTCAGCCTTCTTGGCGACTTTAATAATTTCTGCTTCCGTCGCATCTGGCTTGCCATAAGCGATGTTCTCCCGAATAGAACGGTGGAAGAGCGAGGGCTCTTGGGGAACAACCGCGATCATCGTCCGGAGCGAATCCTGTGTCACGTGTGAGATATTTTGATCATCAATGAGGATGGCGCCACTACTTACTTCATACTGCCTCAAGAGCAGTGATACAAAGGTGGATTTGCCCGCACCACTCGTACCGACAAGGCCAAGTCGTTGGCCGGGCAAAATATCGAGATTGAAGTGATCGAGTACTGGATGAGTATCATAGCGAAACACCACATCCTGCCAGAGAATATGTCCCTTTGAAACGACCAGTGGTTGCGCCCCTGATTCATCTACGATGTCGTGTGCGACGAGTGTCTCTGTCAAACCCTCCTCAATTTCGCTGTACACCCGGATGAAGCCATTCAGCATATTGCCAATAAAGATCAGCTGATACGAGGTACTCCAAATGAGCGAGACCACCAAGACCACATCGCCGGCAGTGAGCACTCCAGCCATCACACCGCGTGCCAGGATGAGCATCATGACGATAATGGCCATCACCACCAGTGTGTTGTTGACGAGGAGGCCCCACTCTTGAGAACGATCTCGAGTGATGTCCTTTTTGGTGCGATCATCAATATACTGATCCAGTCGCTCTCGTTCAAAGAGCCGACGATCAAACTGGCGGACCGATGACATATTGGTGACGAGGTCTACCCCGACTCCGCGGAGGAGTGACGATGCCTCGGCATAGGCGACGATGAGTGGTCGGCGGCGCTTCACGAGGATGATATTGAGTGCGATGAGGGCTACGGCGAGGATGAGAAAGACGAATGCAAGACGGACGTCAGTAATAAAGAGGAGTACCCCCGTGCCACACAGGGAGAGTACCGACGGATAGTAGTGCCAAACGATATCCTCCATGAGATCATCAGCGCCATCAGAAGCATGAGAAATCTTGTTGGCAATGGCTCCAGCAAAACGGTTGGAGAAATAAGTATAACTGTGAAACGTAATGTACTCGTAGAGCAATCGGAAAGAATACGCTTTGGAGAGAGCCAACCAGTTGATGCCACAAAAGCCACTCGCTCGCCAAGCGATAAACATAGCCGTCGAGAGCGCTACATACAGAGCTCCATAGCAGAGGAGCGCCTCAGTCAGCGCCTCAGTACCGGAAGCGTGGGCCAGGGCATCGATCAAGAGCTTGAGCACAAACGGGAGCCCAATAGAGAGTAATTGGGCCACGGTCACAAAGAAAAACGTGGCCACGGCATAACGCCAAAATGGCCGACTGATAAATCGAAGAAAAGGAATGGGACGAGCAGGGATGATCTGCTCTGATGTATTGTGTTTCATGTGGGCGAGGAGGGACTCGAACCCTCATGCTTTTGGCACAACATTTTAAGTGTCGCGTGTATACCATTCCACCACTCGCCCGAAATATTGTATACCCCTGCCTGCCGGCAGGATTCCGCCACCCTGCCCGAAACGCTTCGTGTACGCGATGCGGGCGGGCGCGGCAATTGTGTGAGGTCGCGTCCGGAATTCCCTCCAAAGGCGGGCAGGGAACCATCCAGACCAAAGCGCTGCTGTATACTTTATGGAGGCCAGAAGGAGAGTCGAACTCCTGTACGCGGTTTTGCAGACCGCTTCCTAGCCGCTCGGACATCTGGCCAAATATTT
>CAZCNN010000030.1:0-3570 GCA_964500505.1 uncultured Bdellovibrionales bacterium
ACGAGACCCTTCTTGGGGTAGGAGATAAAGAGGGCGGGGTCGACGTCTGAGCGGGCATCGAGATAGTGGGTGAGCGCGAGTTTCGCCTCAGGGGAGATGAAGACGATACGGAGTTTGCGACCCTTGCCTCGCACGCTGAATTCTTCTTTGTCGAGATTGACATGGGCTCGGTCGAGGGCGACAAGCTCGGAGACACGGAGACCAGAAGAGAACAGGAGTTCGAGGATGGCGCGGTCACGTAGGCTCTTGGGGCTCTGAGTGGAATTGGGCTTCTTATGGTTTGTTTCACGGGTGGCCTCAATGAGGCGCATCACCTCGTCGTACTCAAGGAAGTCAATCTGACGATCTTCGGCCTTACCGACTTCGATTTTTTCGGCCGCGAGGACGGGGATATCTTGCTTGGCCAGGTACTTGAGAAAAGTGCGGATGACGATGGCATGATAGGACTGGGTGATTTTCTTCAAGTTGTCACCCTGGCGGTTTTGACGACGATTGAGGAAAATGCGGTATTCACGGACTTTTTCAGCGGTGATATTACCTGGCTCAGTAATTTTGGCCCAAGCAAAGAATGACGCGAGGACCTGGCCGTAGCTCTCAAGGGTGCGGGGGGAGCGACCGAGCTCAATCTCCAGGTGTTCGAGAAAGCGCTTTCCGAGCTCCTCTAGGTGGTTCGTAGGGTGGTCGAAACGGGGCATAGGCAGATATTAGAGGACATGTGAATTATAACACACGAAGGAGGATCACCCTCCGACACAGCGAGGCGTCTGCGTGTGCCGAATCAGAGTTTGGCACCTAGAACTACCCATAAAACACCCGTCACTTATACACCAATAAAGTGCCTTAAATAAGCCATAAAATTAATAAATATGGTATAATATTCTTGACGGAAGGCTTGCCAAGAGCTATACTGCTCTTTGTAAAAATTAGGGTAAAAGCGGTGATGAGCGCCGAGCGTCGAGTCTCTCGATCCCTGCCCTCTCAGCCCTTTTTCCAATCGAAAGCACTACGTTTTATCCGTACCAAGCTTTTCTCTTCCGTCGGAAGATACCTCTACCATGTGTATGGTCGGGTTTTCGGCACACAGGGAAAAAGAGACCGAGTCTCTTTCCGTGCTTTGCATACATATATCCATCGTCTCCAGACCAAAGCCTTGCAGGCTATCAAAGAAGGTTCGGGGTACCGGGTGGTCCGACTTTTTCGTAGCTATTCAGCCTTTTCTATCGTGACTTCGAGTGCACTCCTCGTTTCGGTCAGTAACTTTACCGAAGGGAAGGACTCCGAAAGTCTTCTTTTTGGGTACATCAATGGGGCCTCAGCCGAGAATACTCAGGGGGTCAAGCACCGATTGGCCGCTCAGGTGAGCAAAAAAGAGAACCTTTCGCTCGTTCCTCTCGCCAATGTCGTGAGTACTATCGATCCAGAACAAAAAGATGATACTTCGCTCTTTGATATGCAGAGTGGGGCCCTCGGAAACCAAGTGATGCTCTCTTCTCAGGCAGGCTCTTCTATCGCGCGTGACCCAGAAGAAGATGGGGGCGTCAAAATCTATACCGTCGCGACTGGCGATACCGTGAGTGGGATAGCCGCCAAAAATGGTATTACGGTGAATACAATCCTTTGGGCGAACGACCTCGACAACGTCGACCAGATTAAACCAGGGGATCAGATATTTATCCTGCCCGTCGCAGGGCTCTCCTACAAAGTTGAGCCGAACGATACTATTGACTCGATTGCCACCAAGTACAAGGCTGATCGGGAGAAAATCATTGCTTTTAACGAACTCCCGGCCAATGGGGAATTGACCGCTGGTGAGCTCATCATCATCCCTGATGGTCGGAAGGAAGAGGCGCCCAAGCCCGCGACACCAGATACCGGTCTCGAGCGGCGTGAGTATGCTACCTCGACCGGTGGGACAGCGACCGATATCTCCGGTTTTCGTAAGCTTGATGGCAAGGCCGGGACGGGCCATCGCTTCCCTTATGGCTACTGCACCTGGTTTGTCGCCCAAAAGCGCTATGTGCCGTGGAGTGGCAATGCAGGGACGTGGCTCTACAAAGCCAAGGCGATGGGGTACAAGACCGGACGGGCCCCCGCTGTGGGCGCTATCGTCGTGACCACCGAGAACCGTTTCTATGGCCATGTGGCTTTAGTAGAAAAGGTGAGCGGTGGCAATATCACCGTGTCTGAAATGAACTACACCGGGTGGGCCAAGACCAGTCGCCGGACCCTCTCCGCTACGAGCAAGGTGATCAAGGGGTTTATCTACTAATCCTCGGGCCACCGTACCACTTTGCAAAATTCTTTACCCTGTGTAATTTCGCCAGAGGCGAACCGGTATCCTGGGTTACACAGGGTTTTTATTTCTCATTTCTCTGTGGTATAATCTGTGGGAAAGCGATTGGAATGTATCAATTCTTTTTTTTGGGTCCCGCATCGAGTGCGGGACGACATAAAGAAAAAGGATGTCGTTATTTTGCACGGTATGTTTTCTCTCAAAAACAAAAAACAAAATAGGGTGGTCTTTGCTTTGGCCTTGTTTCTTTTTTCTTCGGGGATTTTTTTCCTATTGCCGGGTACTGTGCATGCTGATGCTTGGGGTGCGGTTAAAGAAGTAGTTGGCGGAGCTATTGGCGGGGTACTAGATAGCACGGTCGGTTTGGCGCTTCGAGGTCTTCTGTACGCTGTTTTTGTATTACTGGGGTGGTTTACCTCGGTAGCGGTCACGCTTTTTGAGTGGTGTATTAACCCGGACTATATTTCCGGAAATGGAGGGCTTTTGAACAAACAAAGCGTCTATGCTAACTGGAAGTTTATCCGAGACTTTTTCAACCTCTTTTTCATCCTGACTCTCCTCTATACGGCTTTTACGATTGTTTTTCAAGTGGCCAAGAATTACAAACAGACGCTTCTCAGTATCATCCTGGCTGCTATGTTTGTGAATTTCAGTTTCCCTATTACCCGGGTTATCATTGATGTGACCAATGTGCCCATGTACTACTTTGTCAATCAAATGATGGCCAAGGAAGAGGGCAAGAGTGCTTTTGGAAATTTTCTTGGCGCATCGAAGATTCAGGATGCTCTTATTCCTGAGAGTTATAGCGTTGCAACTGGAAGTACTACCCAGCTCCTTATGGCGATTGTCATGCTCTTTATGTTTATGATTGCGCTCCTGGTTTTTTCGGTGCTGATGGTAGTTCGATTAGTAGCGATTGTTATGCTACTTATCTTTTCCTCTGTGGGATTTGCTGCTTCGGTAATTCCTGGAATGCAAGAATATGGGGATAAATGGTGGAAGGCTCTCTGGCAGTACTCTCTCTTTGGGCCAACGTCGATGCTTATGATGCTTATCGCCACACGGTTTTTTGAAGAGATTGGCAAGGATGGTACGAGAGGCCAGTTTATGCAGGTAGCGATCAGTAATGCCACACCAGCTGAGAGTGGGATGATTGCGTCTGTTGCGATGTTTTCAATCCCGATAATTATGATGTGGTTTGCTATTGGGATGGGCCTGTCCTCGTCGATCGTCGGAGCGGGAGCGGTCGTCGGCCTCGGCTATGCGGCTATCAAGGG
>CAZCNN010000031.1:0-3543 GCA_964500505.1 uncultured Bdellovibrionales bacterium
AATCCCCGTCACAATGAGGGGGCATTGCGATGGGAGTTCTTTCACCGTTCGGTACGGTTGAAGAGAGCAAGTTGTCAAAGAAATTTCAACATCACAAGTCAATTATAGCAGAAAAATACCCTCGAGTCAATCACAGACGCACGAATATCGCTTGAATGAAACAAAATATAAGTTCTTCACATCCGTTTGTTTACATTGTAAGTTTTCGACCACAAAAAAAGAAGTCGATGACTTCTTTTTGATACTCAAACAATGCTTTTTTTAAGCCAAAATCAAAACTTAGCATCGAGGATCGCTCGCAATGTCTCCTTCGTAGTACCAATCATCCAAGTGGTTCCACGGAGCGCGTAGTCAAATGAGGTCTGTGTCGCCTCATCAATATTGACGTAACGTACTGGCTGCTCCTTATAGACTCCAGTCCGAAAAGTTACATCGCGCGGTACGGTCATCCCTTCGTAAAGAAAAGAACGGAACGCATATGGGAAAGAGCCTTCCCTTTCTTTCGCAAAGAGCGTCGGCCCATCAACGGTGCCAAAGGTGAGCGCGAGAGCCGGCATCACTTTCCCCTGGTCGCTGTAGAGAAAGAGGGAGAATGACTCGGCTATGGTAGCGAGAAAGGCGGGACTGAGCTCAATATTCATGAGAAAAGCGAGCCGACTAAAGGCCACGGGGTTGTTATTCTTGTCTGTCAAAAGAAATTCTACAGGCTGAACGATGCCCGCATTGAGAAGAATTTGCTTCTTTTCAGCCAAAAGAGCCTGAAATGATGCTGGTGTGACTGTCTCAGTATCGATTGAGAGGTAGTTGGGTCCGGTAAGTGAAAAAGGTGGCGCCGGAACTGGGGCTGGTGCGGGGGCTGGCGTGACAACCTGAATTGTCGACTCTACCTGAGTAGGTATTGGTTCCTTAAGTGCTTCTTCGCTCTTTGGAGACACTCTAAAGATGTACCACATAGCTCCTGCCAGCACACTGAGCACTATGACACTGACCGCTCCCCAGAGATACTTCTTTTTTTGTGACAATACCTTTTGGGCATCCTCTTCAAAAAGAGGTTTGAGTGCCGGTTCCTTTTTCGAAGTCGACAAGGAGAGCGTCTCACCTTCAAGAAATGGGCTATTTCCTACGGGCTTCGCAGTGGCTGCAGGCGCACTCACTGATTCGCCCATAACCATCACTGCTTGTCGAATTTCAAGAGGGATAGTCTCTTGAGACTGTGCCTTGGGAGATGAAGAAGAAAATAAAGACATAGAAACAAAATACAAAGAGGAGCCCCGTGGCTCCTCCTAGTATACAAGAGATTGAAACTTTTCGGTAGGTGTTAGGCCTGACCCAGTTCCGTCCGACGCTTGGCCATCTTGTGCGAAAGATTGATGCGTCCTTGCGAATCAATTTCTTTGACAATGACTGGGATGACATCGCCCACTTTCACCACATCTTCGACGTTCTCGACTCGCTCGTCAGAGAACTCGGAAATATGGACTAGTCCCTCTTGGTTCGGCAGTACCTCCACAAAGGCACCGAAGTTCATAAGCCTCGTGACCCGTCCCTGAAACAGCTCTCCGGCGACCACCTCACGAGTGATATTTCGCACCCAATCAACCGCCTTCTGAGCGCTCACTTCGTCCACCGAGGTGATAAAGACCGAGCCATCATCCTCGATATCAATAGAAACACCCGTTTCATCAATAATCTGATTGATCATCTTGCCTCCAGGGCCGATGACATCACGGATCTTCTCAGGATTAATATGGAGGGTAATAATGCGTGGAGCGTACGGAGACATAGTCTTGCGGACTTCTGGCATCACTTCGAGCATCTTGCCCATGATAAACATCCGTCCTTCTTTGGCCTGGGCGATAGCCACCGCGAGCATATCCGGGGTAAGTCCATCGATCTTCACATCCATTTGCATGGCTGTGATACCGTCTTTGGTACCAGCCACCTTGAAATCCATATCACCATAGTGATCTTCGAGACCCTGGATGTCAGAAAGTACCTTGTAGGCACCGTCTTTTCCGGTAATGACTCCCATAGCGATGCCGGCGACTGGTTTCTTGATCGGCACACCAGCATCCATAAGTGACAGAGTTGAGCCACAGGTTGAAGCCATCGAGGATGAACCGTTCGATTCAAGCACCTCAGATACGAGGAGGATGGTATAGGGGAACTCTTCTTTGCTTGGCAGTACCGGGACGAGGGCCTTTTCAGCTAGGGCACCGTGGCCGACTTCGCGCCGTCCTGGACCACGCATCGGTCTCACTTCGCCCACTGAATAGGGCGGGAAGTTGTAGAAATGCATGTAGCGCTTCTTCTCATCTGTCTCCATGGTATCTACTACCATCTCATCTCCAGGCGCACCCAGTGTGGTAACAGTGAGCGCCTGTGTCTCGCCACGAGTAAAGACACCAGTACCATGCGTTCGGGGAAGGACCCCGACTTTGCACCAGATAGGACGAATCTCAGTCAACTTGCGACCATCTGGCCGAGCTTCCTTATCCAAGATATTATGATGGACTGCTTCATCCGAGACTTCGTCGGTGATAAGCGAGAGGAGCTCGGAGAGGTTCTTCTGGTCTGGATACTTCTCTGCCGCATATTTGGCAATCGCAGCATTGATTTCCGCTGTTTTCGCCTCCATCGCTTGCTTCGGGAGGAGGTAGAGGGCTTCTGCTAAGCCGGACCCTTCGGCAAACTGGCGAATATCAGCCTCAAACTCATCCGACCCACGGAGTACCGCTGCTGCACGCTTCTCTTTGCCAGCCTCTTTACGGATATCATCAATAAACGTAGCAATCATTTGGATTGCCTCAAAGCCGAAATGAAAGGCTTCAGCCATCTTTTCCTCCGTAATCTCCTGCGCACCAGCTTCGATCATGTTGATCTTGTCCTTGGTACCAGAGAGGAGGAGGTCGAGAGCACTCACTTTACGCTCCGCGCTGACAGGGTTTAAGATAAAACTCCCGTCTTCAGCCAAACCGACACGAACGGCGCCAATTGGACCATTCCAGGGGATATCCGAGAGAGCGAGGGCTGCCGAAGCACCGATCATCGCCACCAGATCAGGGTCATTCTCACCATCGATAGAAAGGGTCGTCACAACCACCTGCACTTCATTCCGCATCCGACTATCAAAGAGTGGCCGTACGGTCCGGTCGACTGCTCGTCCCGAGAGGACGGCATCGTCCGATGGGCGACCTTCCCGCTTAATAAAACGGGAACCCTTGATCTTACCGGCTGCATAATAGCGCTCTTCGTAATCCACCATGAGTGGGAAATAGCCGGTTATCTTGGACATTTCCTTACTCATTACGGCGGTGGCGAGGACGACAGTGTCCCCATAACGGGCCGTTACGGCACCACTCGCCTGCTTGGCAAACACGCCCGTCTCAATGACGAGCTCTCGCCCTCCCAATTGAAGGGACCATTTCTTTCCTTCCATACACTTCTGGTCCAGAAGGTAAGCTAACAAACACGCGACTAGGGCCACCGGCCACACTCGTGTACTTATTAACCAGTACCTACCGGACGAAACAATGATTAAGT
>CAZCNN010000032.1:0-3540 GCA_964500505.1 uncultured Bdellovibrionales bacterium
GACAGCGGGATATTCCCATTGAGGGAGAGGTGTCGTTTTATGTGGTGCCGTGGCGGATAGTGCTTGTTACTCTCGTCGTTCTCCTCTTTGCTTTTGTCGGTGTCCGCTCAACGGTAAAGAGCGTGTGGCGCCGATTAACCAACAAGGACACCACGTTGCCATGAAGTTTCTTTCTCTCATGTTCTGTGTAGTGGGAGGCCTTTTTCTTGCTCCTTTTCTGGTGAGAGCGGCTGATGCTGGACTCACGGTGACGCCAGTTTTTCAGGAGGTGACCCTTGAGGCGGACCAGGAAGAAGCCGAATTCTTTGTCACGCTCACCAATGATACTGACTTACCAATCGTTCTCCGCTCATCGGTAGCGGACTTTGGATCACTCGATGAGAGTGGTGGTGTCGCCTTCCTGGGTGCATCGGATAATTTGGTTCGGAAATTTGCCTTGGCATCGTGGATGCGTCCTGAAAAAGACGTGATTTCGCTTGCTTCAGGGGAGAGTGAAGAACTGCGCGTGGTAATCGAGAACCGAGAGTCACTCTCGCCCGGTGGCCATTATGGAGCGGTCCTGTTTCGGATAGGGGAGGAGGAGATTGCGGCGAGTGACGCCACGGTTGCGGTCAATCAGATGATTTCAGTGCTCGTCTTTGCCAAGAAGCAAGGTGGAGAAGTTTATAATCTCGAACTTCTTGACTATGCTCCAGTTATACCATTGCTTCAGAAGATCTCACAGGTACGGCTCCGCTTTCAGAATAACGGTAATGTGCACGTGATTCCTCGCGGTACCATGACCCTCAAAGATCCGGTGGGGCGAATAGTTGAAAAGGGCATTATCAATGAGGAATCAGGTCTCATTTTGCCTGAAACTCAGCGCACGTGGGTGGCCAAGCTCATGCCGCTGTCCTTTTTGGTCCTACCTGGCTACTACACTCTGTCCTTAGAATACCGATATGACGGGAAAGACTCCTTTGCCAAGGTAGAGCAGCGCTTCTTTTTGGTGCCCTGGCCGGGTGTCGCGTTTCTCGCGGTCTGTATGGCACTTCTTTGGGTGAGATGGAAGAGAAAGAAGTAGGAGATTATTGAAAAGTGGAGTTTACCACACAAAAATGTCAGAAACTCTGTCAAACCAATCTTCCCATCGGGAACGTCGCAGGAAGCGAGTCTTCACGGTGCTATTTTTGATTACGCTGGTTGGTTTGGGTTATGGGCTCTGGTGGTTTTTGAAGCAGCCGGTCCAGGGTACGATACAGGTAGCAGTTGGGGGAGAATCAACTCCCCAGAAGAAAATGTCAGAAAAAAGGCTTTATCAAGGCAAATATATTACATTTTCGTATGAGGGGAGCTATGAGGAGCGGTCGCATCAGGTGTTTGAGCGCCCCCCAGTGCTTGAAAGCGTCCTCCTTACAGCCTCGTCGCTTGATGGCCGGAAGATTGCGGTTACCATCGCCAATCGCGGGACGGACGACCTTGAAAGCGACCCATCGTATCAGATGCGCATGAGTGATCGGTCAACGTATGAACAAAGTTCCTTTAAGACGGCATCATTTCAGGGTGAGATGTTTACTCAGAGCGAGGCTCCATTTGAAAAAACAGCCTTCTTTGCCACACGGGGACTCATTGTGAGCGTTTCTCTTTCTTCTCTCTTCCGTGTTGAGGGCATGGCAGAAGAAATGGAAGCACTCTTGTCAGATTTCCATCTCTCTCGATAGCGGGGGAAGAAATGATCTCATCTTTTTCAAATCATTTCGTTGCGAATGAGGGATAATTTTGCTATTCTGTAGGCAGTGAGTCGGGGTGAGCCGACCCAGATGTTTTTGTGTATGCATTCCTCACCAAAAAACCTCAAGACAAAAATAATACCAAATAGATTCAGGGCTTGGTTCCTTGTTTCTTTTCTCGTGGCGAGTGTCGGACTCTCCAGTTTTTTCGTCTTCCAAAATGCATTTGCTGCTACCGGCATCAACCAGCAGATCAGTTTCCAGGGAAAGGTGGTCAATAGTAACGGAACGAACGTCACCAATGGGAGCTACACCTTTGTGTTTCGTCTCTATGATGTAGATACAGCTGGGACTCATATCTGGACCGAATCAAAGTCTCTTACGGTGACAGATGGGATCTTTCAGACCAATCTCGGTGATACCACCGCACTGCCGGGGTCAGTGGATTTCAATACGGACAATATTTATCTCGGCATCAATTTTAATGGCGATGGTGAAATGTCCCCCCGGGTTCACTTTACTGCTGCTCCCTATGCTTTCAATGCCAAAAAAGTCGGGGGGCTCACAGTGACGGATACCACGGGTACACTTACTATCCCGAATGGCAAGACGATTTCCTTTGCAGATGCCTTTACGACTACTGGAGCATTTCCTCTGACTCTTACCTCAACGGCCAGCACCACCGCTACTCTCCCTTCCGGCACGATTACTCTCGCCGATCTCACGACAGCCCAGTCGCTCACGAACAAAACTATTGGCTCAACTGGACTGGTGTTTTCTGGTGCGACCACTGATATCACGACCGCGACCAACGAAGATTTGAACATTACGGCCAATGGCTCGGGTGATATCGTCATCGCGGTAGACTCTGGAACGTTCGTTAATCTGACGGGTGGTACTGACGGCACGGGCGCCCTTACCGTTGCCGCGGGCGACGTGACCCTCTCTGATGGTGACCTCATCGTCTCAGGCGGTGATGCTAACTTTACCCTCGATGTGGCTGATACCTTTAATGTGATCAAGTCCAGCGCCAATGCCGGCGACGTGGTGAATATCACGGCTTCATCAGTCAATGCTTTTGACGGGCTTCAGCTTGACCTCACAGCGACCACTGATTCTGGTGCAGATAACGTGACCGGTCTTGATGTAGCCTGGACAGAATCAGCTGATGCAGATGTCTGGACGGCTATCAATCTTCCGAACACCACTACGACCAATTCAGCGACGAGAGCATTGGTAGTGGGTACGGGCTATGACACGATTCTCGATTCAGCCAATCTCGACATCTCCGGCGCTGGTGCCATCACCGGAGCCACGGGTATCACTTCTTCGGGAACCATAACCTTTTCTTCGATCTCTGGGTCTACTCAGTGTCTCCACGTGGATTCGAGTGGAGTGGTGACTGGAACGGGGAGTGATTGTGGCGCTGGTGGCGGATCACTCGATGCCTCCTATACGACTGGCAATACCATCACCACCGACAGTGGTAACAATGTTATTATTACCCTCCAAGAAGTAGTCACCCCGACCTCTTTCGTAGTCGAGAACCAAGACACGGCTGGGGTGAGTGCTACTCGCATCTACAACTCCATCGCTTCAGGTACCCTCACCAATGGACTCCTCATCGAACAGACTGGGGCTGGCACCATGACCAATGCCATCCAGATAGCTGAGACCGCTGGTACCATCACGGATGGTATCCTTGTGACTGGTACCCTTGGGAATATCTTGAACTCTCCAACGCTTGATATTACTGGGGCTGGGGCGATTACCGGAGCCACCGCCATCACCTCCTCCGGCACCATCACCTTCTCCGGCCTCTCTACCGCTG
>CAZCNN010000033.1:0-3329 GCA_964500505.1 uncultured Bdellovibrionales bacterium
CTATTGTTGTGTCGGTTGATACCATAGAGCACCCCTTGATTTGAGGACAAGTCCGAAGAAACGAACGGGAAGGTCGTCGAAAGTGGCTCCGTATTCAAGTTATTCGCCACATCAAGGACATCGTTCGCCAGTGGCCGAGTCGATGCAAATCCCTGATCCATCCGGAGGATAGCGGACTTGGTATACACGAGCTGAGCCTCAAGGATAGACTCGACCGAGCGACACTTGTCGTTCAAGTCATTCTCATCACTGCCGTAGATGGTCATATAGAGACCGGCCCGGAAAAACTTTTCCGTCCCCTGCATGAGCTTGTCTCGGAGCCCTTCAATATCCTGGAGAGCGGTCTCAAGCATCGGATCGCGAATCTTCCCCTCCTCATTCTCGATATGAATCTGAGACTGTACTTGGGTCGCTGACTTCCGCAGGTTCTTCATGATTTCCGCGGTATCAATCGGGTGGACAAAGAGCGCGATATCCATGCTAAAGTCGATGTTGATAATCGGTGAGAACCAGTTGGTCGAAAGGTAGCGCGGGTAGGCCACCACAAAGTAGGTACGAGACAGTACCTCACCAATCTGCATGGTGTTATTCGAAATTTTGATTGCTGGTGGGGCAATAAGGTCTCGAAGCGTCGCGATACCTTGCTGATAAAGCGCTTCCGCATCACGGTTAGAATCCTTCTTACCGGTCAGTGATATGCCAGCGGTTGTCTTGGGGAGCGACTGTGGCATGACCACGGGTGGTTCATCGACTACCGGAGTGGGTGTCACAGACTGCTCCTCTCCTACCATTGCTGGGGCCGGCTTCACACCTGGGAGGACGATTTCGGGCATCTCCGGCATTGATTCCTCGGCCTCTGGTGTAGGTAACGGTGTAGCTACCATCATCGGCTCTACGACGGGAGTAGGCGGAGGCGTCTGTACTGGTTCTGGTGTCACCAGAGGAGTCGGGGTCACTGGTGTGGTCGTCGGAGCAGGGGCCGGTGTGGGTGGGGCGACCGGAGTCGGTGTCGGCACCGGCTCCATCGCTACAGGCTGAATTGGCTCTGGACGAGGTGTCGGAGCAGGAGGAGTCGGTGTCACAGGTTCGATTGGAGCCGGTGGAGGCGTCACCACCTGACCACCACCGAGAATCGGTCCTTTGTTGTCGCGAAAAACAATTCTGTCCATGATAGTGCATTAAGCCAGTTCGATATCTCCCGGATTCTTGATCACCGTCGCCGTAAAGAGCGATGGGTTGTAGCTGTTGTAGAGGAGCTCAATCGCTTCTTCGGTATTGAGTTGGGTCACCTTAAGTCCTGCTCCAGAGAGAGAAGTCGCGATATGATCCACCCGCTGGAGGAGCTGACTCTTGTAGGTTTCAAAGAGCTCTCCTTTCATACCGACCGCCTGACGAGGACGGAAAATCCCAAACATTTTGGCAAAAAATCCCCCTTGCTTGTCCTCCACGGGTGAAAAGGGCACAACGATATAGAAGAACTTGGACATGATGTTCGAGACCTCACTCAGATTCTTGATGAAGTTCTTGTACTCCCCAATCTGAAAACGGAGCAGTTCATTCTCCTGTTGTTTCTCTACGTCCGTCAGCTGATTGATGTAGGGCCCGATATTGAACCGGCGGGATTGGATGACAATTTGGACAGGAAAGTCGAGCGAGTTCAAGAATGCCTGATACTGGGCGATGATAGCATCCTGCTCCTGACTTGATTTGAGATCAAAGTTGATTGAAGACACGAGGAGCACTGCTCGGAGAGCACCACTTTTGAGTACCATCACTCCGTCGCGCATCTCATCAACATCGACATAGCGCTGGGTACTTGCCGCTCCTGCCCCGACTCCTTGTTTTTTGCCTTTCAGTAATTCCATGTCATTAACGCTATCATTTATCTCCGATCAATGATTCTCGCTAGTTCGGCGAGTTTATCAGCCGTCATCTGCTTTTCTACCGCTACTTCTTCTTTCTTTGCTACCGGAGGAGCCGCCTTGGTTGTCCCAATCGGCATAGTTGGTCGCTCCCAGACAGCGACCTTAGGTCGAAAAAGAAACATCACCCCACTACTCACAAAGGTGGTCATCGGGAAACCATTGGGCCGATAGAACGCCATAGCGCAAAAGATGAGCACGATCGGGATAGAAATGATGATCGAGAGTCCAGTATCAAACATCCCAAAAACAGTGAGGAGGGCTGCACCCATCCCAATCATCCAGAGGAGCTGGCGCCACGTGAGTGGCCCCGCGATCTTGTCCTCGACATCAATAAATTGTGGGACAGAAAACATCATATCTCGTGATGAATACTGAAGTATGAAGTATGAGTCATGAGAAAACCTTACGAGTAACTCTGTGTCTTTTTGATGAGTCCGCTCAAAATTTTGTGACTCACTACTGAAAGCTCGGCAATTTCTGAAAACCTTACTTTCGTTATGTATCCAATATCTCTCGCAATAAGTAACTGATTCTGCAGTTCAGTCAAAGACCCCTGGGCCATGACATAGAAGTGTAGCTTGTCCTTGAACGACCTCCGACTAAACCCCTCTGCGATATTCGAAGTAATCGAAACCGCAGACCGTCTCATTTGACTCACCAGTCCAAACACCTCTTCTTTAGGAAAATCTTTCGTTGACTGGTAAATGAAGAGTACCAGTTTATGACCTTCTTTCCAAGCATCGAGATCTGTAAACTTCAAAATTTTTTTCTTCTCCGCATTCTTTTCTTCATTCATACTTCATACGTCATACTTCATCATTCATTGTCCTTCACTTTGCCCAGACTCACTGGATGGATCCGGAAAGGGTTTTTCTGGGGCTGGGGGGCCTCTGACACCTGCGGAGCTGGTCTCGGAGCCTGAGGAGTAGGACGTAGTGGTGTAGGTGTCACCGGTGTAGTGGGCTTCTCAGCTGGGAAAATGTGCTTCGAGGTAAAGGAGAGATTGCCCGGGGCTGGCGCGTCCTTGGGAGCACTCTTCACCTCAGTACCACTCATCATCCCACCCTGACCAAAGTTGAAAGCAGGCTTGGGACGGGGCACTGGCGTAGCTACCGGGGCTGTCTGAGAGACGGCCTGCGGTACAGGCTGAGGACGGGGCGCCGATGCGACAAAGGCTGGGAAGATAATCTCGCTATGATCGGTATCGATATCTACCGGATAGTTTTCTTCGACGGACTTGAGTACCAAGTTGACCCGCTCCCGTTCCTCGGGTGAGAGGCGCTTACCATTTTCCGAACGAAAGAGGAAATTACCTCGATCCACCGTACTGTGATGTCCGATGCCGAGCTCATCTCGGTAGTACTTGATCCAGTAGAGGAGTGACGGTCGGACTGGTTCTGGCTG
>CAZCNN010000034.1:0-3128 GCA_964500505.1 uncultured Bdellovibrionales bacterium
CCGATTTCAATATTGGGCAGTCCGGCAATCATGGCGATGTCTCCTGCCTGAACCTCCTCGGCTTCGACTCGCTCCAAGCCACGGAAAGTAAAAAGCTTTACGATGCGACCGGTTTCATTCTTACCGGCACTATTGCGGATGATGACCGGGTCATTGACGCGGAGCTTGCCCTGATAGAGGCGAGCCACGGCCAAACGCCCGACGAAATTATCATAACCAAGATTGAACGGCTGAGCCCGAAGGGGTAGCTCTGTATTGTGGAGAGCGGCTGGTACCCGTTCGAGAATAGTATCGAGAAGTGGCGAGAGGTCCTTACCTTCATCACTGAGAGACAACTTGGCGATACCCTGTCGCGCGATAGCATACACTACCTTAAAATCGAGCTGTTCATCGCTGGCCCCGAGATCGAGGAAAAGTTCAAATACCATCTCCGCGACCACTTCCGGACGAGCAGCTGGCTTGTCGATCTTGTTTAAGACTACAATTGGCTTGAGTCCGAGCTCGAGCGACTTCTTGAGTACAAACCGAGTCTGAGGCATCGGTCCTTCCTGAGCATCCACCACCAGTACCACGCTATCGATAGAGCGGAGTACTCGCTCCACCTCTGAACCGAAATCAGCATGACCGGGGGTATCGACGATATTGACCTTGGTGTCCTTGTAGAACAACGCGGCATTTTTAGCATAGATGGTAATACCTCGCTCCTGCTCAAGGGCGTTTGAATCCATGGAAACGTTGTCGGCTGTCACCATGCCGGTCTGACGCATCAAGGCATCAGTCAAAGTCGTTTTGCCGTGGTCAACGTGAGCGATGATAGCAATGTTTCTGATTTCCATAGTCTTCTCGTTAGTCACAATTAGTTCCCTTCAGCGAAAAATGGCGCCCCAAGGCCCCATTTCTTTCGGCATCACTGATAGTCCATACTACCCCACTTTGTCCTCTTTGGCAAGGACCGTCGTTCCACGTGAGCCCACTAGCGACTGAGGAGATTGATTCGATTAGCAGCTGTTGAGAGAGCATCCTGAGATGACTTCTCTCCCCGCACCACTGCCTCTATCATATCGACAAATATCCCATCCACCGCTTCCGGATTCCCCTGATACCAATTCTTGGCAATGAGGTTCCCATAGGCAAACGGTGCAAGTCGCACGTCCTTTTGCTGCTCTTCGAGGATATCCCGTCTCGCTGCTGGTTTTTTGGTCTTGGCAAGATACTCCGCCGTCGGGTCTATCTCGAGCGTCGCCTCTTTAGTGGTCCCAGCCAGACCATTTATGAGAGTCATCTTCTTATCGTTCCCCTCCATGGTCAAAAACTTAAGAAATTGCCAGGCTTCAAATGTCCGGAGATAATTCTCTTTTTCCGGGTCTACCGGCGTCGTGGTCTTGGGCGCAAAAGGGTCTACTTCCTTTGAGTTTTCTTTAGACACTGCATAGCCCCAGTAGTTAGCGACATTGACTGGAGCATCTGTATTGAACTGTGGGAGTGGGGCTACGCCAATGTTCAACTTGGCATTCTTTTGCTTGATTGTATCGTACTGCCACGAGTAATTGATCATCATTGCCGTCGTCCCCTCGTAAAAAGAATCGATGGAGTAGTGCTGCCTGGCATTCCAGGTATACGCTGGTGATCCGATTTTGGCAAACTGAGTATAGTAGTCGAGTGCCTGTCGACTCGGCTGATCGATAAATGAAACACGGCCACTTTTCTTCGGCTCTTTGATTTCTGATCCGAGCTGAAGCATCATGGCCGTCAAGATATCCGAAGAGCGATTGATATTGGTTCCTGTCCCGAGAGCTACTCCTGAGAGGGTAATATTGCCAAACTGGTCGAGAGAGGTCAGACGACCCGCGAGTCGAGCTACTTCATCCCAGGTTTCAGGCGCTTGAGATATACCGGCGGCATTGAAAAGATCCTTGTTGTAATACAGAGCGAGTGAATCAGCCGAAAGCGGGATGCCATAAATCTTGCTGTCGGTCCCAATAAAATCCGAGGCCACGACATCCACAAACGCCGAACGGAAATCCCGCTCAGTGAGGAGCTCAGTCGGCGCAGGGGCTGTTTTATCTTCAAAGGCCGAGCGCCAAGAATTGCGCACCATAAAGATATCCGGTCCCTTCCCTGCCGCAAAAGCATTGATCAAATCTTCCTTGTACGTCTCTGGCGAAAGCTTGCGATACTGTATGCCTTTGATATAGGGATTGATACGCTGATACTCGGCTATAGCTTTGGTGTAGGCATCGCTATCATCAAAGACGCCCCAGAACTCAAGAGAGACGAGGTATCCGGGAGGGGCCTGCTCTTTGAGACCGCAGCCCGACAAAACTACCGCACTGATGGTGAGTACGAAGAGTGAGATGAGACGTTGTGCGCCGAACCAGGTCATAGGTTATTTTTTGACAATAAAAGCGTAGTGAAATCCTCCGACCCCGAGCTCACTTGCTACCGTGAGGCCTGCCTGCAATAAAAGAGTTTTGAGCTCTTCTTTGGTGATACGAGTGCTCTGCTCTGGTCCGACGAGAGATTCATCTGGATTCCACTCCATAACCAGGGCCTGGCCACCGGGCTTGAGTACGCGCGCCACCTCGCGAAGAAGCACATCCTTCTTCTTATTCTGAAGAAGGACATCCTTCAAGACCACCCAATCCACGTACGAGCCACTGAGACCTGAACCTTGTTCATTCTCGAGATTGACGCGCTTCGCCATCACATTCTGTATCCCCAGCGTTTTGGCATGACTGGCTACTGCCTCAAGAGCCGAGGGGAGAACATCAAGTGCATAGACGACACCGTCTTTGCCTACCCGCTTGGCAAACTCAAAAGAAAAATACCCAGATCCGCAACCAAAATCAGCCACGATACTCCCTGGCGCAACGGAGAGTTGCCCAACAACCGTCCCTGGATCAACAAAATTCAAGTTCTGAGATGAAACCATAAAAAAGTATTCATACAAATGTACCGCTATTATACAACAATCCGGCTTGATTCAAAAGCACTTTTCCTGTACAACAGATGAGTGGAGCAAAAATCAAGATGTGTTGGAGATGTGGCTGAGTGGTTGAAAGCAGCAGTTTCGAAAACTGCCGTAGGGGAAACTCTACCAGAGGTTCGAATCCTCTCATCTCCGCCAA
>CAZCNN010000035.1:0-3014 GCA_964500505.1 uncultured Bdellovibrionales bacterium
TCCGCCGGGTTGGAAGTAGTTGAAACTAAGTCGTTCAATTGGGGAACGAAAGACGCTGCGGCCACAGCTATTCCGAATACTCTCCTCTTTGTAATGAAGAAGAAGTAAAAAAGCGTCGTGGGAAATCCTACGACGCTTCTTCTTTTTTCTAATAAGTTAGGCGCGGTTATCCCATACCATTTGGACGTCGGGATGATCGTCGAGAGTTTCAAGGAGCTTTTCGAGAGCGGGGAGGTCACTCTCAGCGGGAGTAGCGGTTTGCGAGGGGACGTAGCCGAGCTCGGCACTTTCACAAATCATATTCTTACCACGGAAATATTCTTCGACCGACTGGAGTTTATCGATGGCGGTTACTACGACCAATACTTCGGGCGTGACAAAGAAATCATCAGCTCCGGATTCGAGGGTTTCATTTTCGAGCGTCTCCGCTCCATATTTTTCGAGCGAAAAAGCGATGAGACCAACGCGCCGAAACATAAATGACACAGCCCCAGTCGGGACGAACTTGCCGTTCCCTTTGGTGAGAATGCTCTTCACTTCGCTCACCGTGCGGTTTTTGTTGTCGGTCGCGGTTTCGATGATGAGAGCGACTTGGCCCGGGCCGTAGGCTTCGTAGGTGAGTTCTTCGATCTGCGCACCATCTTTCAGTTCGCCGGTACCGCGCTTGATCGCCCGGTCGATGTTGTCCTTGGGCATGTTGACGGTCTTGGCAGCGTCGATGGCCATCTTGAGTGAATAGTTGCTATCAGGATTGCCACCACCAGCGGCGGCAGCGATGATGATATTGCGACCATACTTGGTGAAAACAGCGGCGCGTTTGGCGTCGTTTACGCCTTTGGCGCGATGGGTTGTCGCCCAGTGAGAGTGTCCCGACATAGTATTGGCAGACCTGTGATTTTGGCGTATTTCGTCGTTGCAATCTCTAGTACTCGCCGCGGTACCAACACAGTACCGCTTACTCCGTGCTTCGATTGCGCCTAGAACTACGCTCAAAATCGCACGTCTTTACGTTAGAAAATAGAAAAATACCTCTTGAACAAGAGGTATTCTAGCCGAAAATGGCGGAAAAGAAAAGTCTGGGTCGAAGGATGACTATTTCCCGAGGGCGACGGCAATGTCGTGCATCTCGTCTTTGCTCGCGTCCCGCGACAGGGTCATGACCCGATCCTTGATCTTGAAAGGGTCGCCCACCTGTCGAAAGATGAAGCGTTCCTGCTCGGCCGCCGTCTGAACATAGACGTCACCAAAGTTGAGCATGGTCGGGATGAGACCATCGACTGAGGCAGTGACATCTTGGACTCGGGAAAAGCGCAGTTCACTGATGTGTCGGTTGAAGAGACCCTTCTGTTCGATGTTCACGATGCGTTCGTTGGTGACCACCCAGACATCAAAGTAGTAATCGATCCAGACGAGGAAGCTGTAGAGCCAGAGAAAAATAAGGAGTGTGTTTTGGGCAAAGGAGAAAAAGGGGAGATTGGCGAGGGTGGAGGCTTCGGGAAAGATGATCGGGAAAATCGACATGCTTCCCAAGAGAAACAATGAGAGAAAAAACACCGAGATCAAGTGGACGATGATGTTGAACCAGTGACGATGAATCACCATGAGAATCTGTTCGTTCTCATGCTGGCCCTGGAAATGGAAGCGACCAAAGGAGTAGTTGTCGGGCATAGGGTTAACGTGAAAAGACGGGCAAGAAATCATCAATCGGCAAAGCAAAGAAGAGCCAGGCATTGATGACGAGGAGGATAAAAAGGACCGAGACAAAGAGGGCAGTGCTCAGGATGGCTACTTTGCGGTTGAGGGAGTAACGGAGGAGGTGAAAGACGACAAAGAGCGCCGTCGCAACGTAACTAAAAAAAAGAAACGTGTAGAGAATACCAAAGAGAAGACGCATGATGTTCTGTTGATGTTGATACTCTCTATTGTATCATCGGTGCCCACTCCCTACAACAATTTATCCTGATGATCGCGGGGCATCTTCATGCCGAGGTGAGCAAAGCCGGCTTCAGTGACGACACGTCCCCGAGGGGTGCGCGCGAGAAAGCCGAGTTGGATGAGATAGGGTTCGTAGACATCTTCGATGGTCTGGATTTCTTCACCCGTGACAGCGGCCAGGGCCTGGATACCGGCCGGGCCTCCTTTGAATTTGGTGATGAGAGTGTGGAGGATGTGACGGTCGGTCGGCTCGAGACCGAGGTGGTCGATTTCGTAGAGGTCGAGCGCTTCGCGGGCGAGGGCACCAGAGATGAGCTCTTGATTTTTCACTTCAGCGTAGTCACGGACGCGTTTGAGGATTCGGTTGGCGACGCGGGGGGTCTGGCGGCTACTCCGTGCGATTTCGCTTGCCCCACTTTCATCGAGGCCCATGCCGAGGATGCCCGAAGAGCGTTTCACAATCTTTTCGATGTCAGTGGGAGTATAGAATTCGAGGCGATGCGTAGAGCCAAAACGATTGCGGAGGGGATTCGAGAGTGAGCCGAGGCGGGTAGTGGCACCGATCAGGGTAAAGCGTGGTAGGTCGAGCTGGATGGTGCGAGCAGCCGGACCCTTGCCGATGATGATATCGAGTTTGTAATCCTCCATGGCTGGATAGAGGACTTCCTCAATCATTTTGTTGAGCCGATGAATCTCATCGATAAAGAGGACATCACCTGGTTCGAGGTTCGTGAGGATAGAGCCCAAGTCACCCACCTTTTCAATGGCTGGACCCGAGGTCGCCTTGATGCCGACGCCCATCTCGCGCGCGATGATGTGAGCGAGGGTCGTCTTGCCGAGACCAGCTGGTCCGTAGAGGAGCACGTGGTCAATATTCTCGGTGCGCTTCTTGGCCGCCTGGATGAAGATATCGAGGTGCTTCTTGATCTTGTCCTGGCCGATGTACTCGTCGAAATGCTGTGGGCGGAGGGTATTGTCGAGGTTCTGGTCCTCGGCGACCTTTTCCGGCTGGAGGGGAGAAGTGGGTTCGCTGTGAATCATAAGGGGAGTCTGGTCAATAGATTATGTCTTGAGAAAAT
>CAZCNN010000036.1:0-2964 GCA_964500505.1 uncultured Bdellovibrionales bacterium
GGACGAGAGCTTGGTGGCTCAGATATCGCCAAAAAAGCCAGTATTCCTCGCCAGTATGTCTATACCGCTCTCCCCTCACTCCGAGAACGTGGCCTCGTCATCGAGATTCCCCACGGCAAACAATCCCGCTACAAAGCCGTTTTCCAAGGAGAAATTGAGAAGATCGCCAAACGCAAGCTTGTAGAAGCGGAAAGGCTCGTCCGTGAACTCTCAACGTTCTCCCGTCTCGGCTATGAGCAGGACTTCGAAGTTATCCAGGGGCAGGAAGCAATCCGACGTTATGAGTTTCAGATGGTCGATTCACTCGACACTGGCGATACTGAATACATCATCGGCGGCGCCTCGGATGGCTTCGCCAAAACGATGGGACCACTCCTTAAGCGTTACTTAAACGAAAAGAAAATGAAAAATATCGGGGTTAAGTATATCGGGAGCCAGAACGAAGAACTCTACTACAAACAATTTATCGGCCTCTACCCAAACCAAGAATACCGCTTCATGAGTAAACTTCCTCATGGTGTCGCTCATATGGTCGTTCGCAAAGATTCCGTTAGTTTCTACAGCTTCCTTAATCCCCCGCTCATCTACGTCGTAAAGTCCGGGGTCGTCGCCAAAAACTACGAGCAATTCTTTCTCATGCTCTGGGAAATGGCGAAATAGATATATTAAGATACTGCCTATGAAAATCCTTGGAATTGATCCTGGCACTGCGACAGTGGGCTGGGGAGTCATCGAAGTACAGGGCGGAAAAACAACCTCTGTCGCCTATGGGCACATCAGTACCAGCAAGGACCTGGCGCCACAGAAGCGCCTCGCTGAAATAGCGAGCGACCTCGAGACAATCATCAAACAGTACCAGCCCGAGGAGGCGGCCGTGGAGGAACTCTTCTTTTTTAAGAACCAAAAAACCATCATTTCCGTGGCCCAAGCCCGAGGCGTAATCCTCTTGACTTTGGAGAATTTCTGTGTTAATATTTCCGGTTACACGCCCCTCGAAGTGAAGCAGGCGTTGACAAATTATGGGCGAGCGGAGAAGACTCAGATACAATTGATGGTACAGGCCATCCTCAAGCTCCCAGCGATACCCCAGCCCGACGATACGGCCGATGCTCTCGCCATCGCCCTCTGCCACGCCAGTCGACGAAAAGTTGAATCTATCCGAAACTCTTAAAGCTAAAAAGCTATAAGCTAATCAGCTAAGAAGCTCGCTATGCAATATCATTCTTTCATAAACTTCATCGTCGAGCAGGGCGTCCCACTCCAGACGGTAGCCCTCCTCCTCATGCTTCCCATCGTGGTGACCTTGGTGGCATTTTTCCGTCAGGTGATCGGCATCAAGGCCTTTGGTATCTACACTCCCTCGATTATCACCTTTGCGCTCCTCGCTTTTGACCCCAACGGTCTCAAGTATGGCATCGCCATCTTTATCTCGGTCATCGCGGTCGGAACCCTCTCCCGCCTCCTCATGAAGCAGTTCCGCCTCCTCTACCTCCCGCGGGTGGCCATGACTGTCTCTATCGTTTCTCTTTCTATCCTGGGGGTGCTGGTCATCGGCGGGATGTTTCAGCGGACGGGTCTCGCCGCGGTGTCGATCTTCCCCCTTCTTATCATGATCACCCTCGCTGAGAAATTTGTGGCGACTCAAATCGAAAAAGGCAGTCGCATCGCTCTTATCCTCGCCGTTGAAACCCTCGTCATCTCGGTCACGGGCTACTTCCTCGTCAGTTGGGATGCTCTCGTCACCCTCATCCTCTCTCATCCTTGGATTGTCCTTGTGACCTTTGTCATCAACTTCTCGCTCGGCAAGTGGACCGGCCTCCGCATCACGGAGCTCCTCCGCTTCCGCACCATTATCAAACGTCTTCAATAGCTTTAGCTCCCGATCTCTGACTGTTTAATCGTCCCTCGTATGTTCGACTTCCTGAAGAAAAGCGGACTCCTCCTCGGCATGAACGCCCGAAACTTGGAGTACATCCGCCCGAACAACCGCAAACGCAGTATGGAGATTGCTGATAGCAAACTCCTCTGTAAGCGCATCCTGAAGAAGAACAACCTCGGCGTCTCGGCTCTCATCGCCAAGGTGAAAACCCTCGAGGAACTCGAACAGTTTGACTGGAACACCCTTCCTGACAGCTTTGCCTTGAAGCCCAACCGTGGATTCGGCGGTGAAGGTATCGTCGTGGTCTACGCCCGCAAAAAGGGTCGCACCGATGCCTGGGTCAAAGCCGATGGTTCGGTCATCACCATCGATGATTTGAAGACTCATATCCGCAACATTCTCGATGGATCATTTTCTCTCGCCAACACTCCGGACATCGCCTTTTTTGAAGAGCGCCTCAAACTCTTGAAACTCTTTAAGCCCTATTCATTCAAGGGCATCCCTGATATCCGCGTCATTGTCTTCAATCAGGTACCCGTGATGGCTATGCTTCGTCTCCCGACCCGTGCCTCCGACGGCAAGGCTAACCTCCAGCAAGGAGCCATCGGTGTCGGTATCGACCTCGCGACTGGTACCACTACCACCGCCATCATCGGCAAAGGGCAACTGATCGAGTATGTCCCCGGTACCCGTCTCGTCCTCTCCGGTATCAAAATCCCCTACTGGAAAGACATCCTCCGTATGTCGGTTGAAGCCCAGACCCTCTCGGGGCTCGGCTTTCTCGGGGCTGATATCGCTATCGACCGTGATCGTGGGCCCGTCATCCTCGAGCTCAATGCTCGGCCTGGTCTCTCCATCCAGCTCGCGAACCTTGCTGGCCTCAAGGGACGCTTGAAGCGCGTCTCCGGACTCAAGATCAAAACGGTTGAGCGCGGTATCCGCGTCGGCCAAAATCTCTTCGGGGGCGAAATCGAAGAAGAAATCGAGGAGCTCTCCGGTAAGCGTGTCATCGGCAGTATCGAAAAAGTGAAACTCATCGGCAAAGACGGTAAAGAAATCGAGGTCGAAGCCAAAATCGACACCGG
>CAZCNN010000037.1:0-2895 GCA_964500505.1 uncultured Bdellovibrionales bacterium
TCCACAAAGTGGGCCGTGAGTCGCTCGACGAGCGTATGATCGAGTTCGATAGCAAGGAGTTTTTCGACTTGGTCCGAAAGACGAAAGGTGAGTGCCCCTGTGCCTGGTCCGACTTCCAGTACCCAGTCACTCGCCTCGACATTGGCAATCTCAAATATTCCCTTAATGATGGATTCATCATGGAGAAAGTTCTGTCCTAGAGATTTCTTAGCTTTTAGCTTATGGCTTATGGCTGATAGTTCCTTCATGAGAGTTTACTTATCATTACATTCAGCATTTTCATAACTTCGCCGAGTTGATTACTCATTCGTTCGTACTCAATCAATGATATTCTTGAAAGTCTACTTGAAATTTCTAGTTGTGTTTCGAGCTCTGCCCCAGAAGCAAACGCGATTCTTAGAAAATGCGCAAAATCCTTTCTTGTTCCACGGTACCGTCCTTCAGCAATATTCGATGGGAGGGAAACAGCAGCCCTTCGCATTTGTGACGTAAGTCCAAATACGTCCTCTTTCGGAAACACTTCCGTAAGTTGATACACGGAAACCACCAAATCCATTGACTTTTGCCAGGCAACGAGATCCCTGTAGGAGGAAATTTTCATAAGAATTTCTATAAGCTATCTCCTAAAAGCTATAAGCTAGTTGACGATTTCTTCCATTTTCACATTGATAACGCCAGCACCGATCGAGGCAATCTTGGCGAAAGCCACCTTGTCGAGATCGATGATTCGCCCGGGCACAAAAGGTCCCCGATCATTGATAACTACAATGACGCTCTTACCGTTTTCCGTGTTGGTTACCTTAACATAACTCCCCTTGGGAAGCCAGGGGTTGGCAGCAGCCATCGTCCCAGTCCAGGCATACCACGAAGCTGCTCCACTATGACTCTTCCCGAGTTTGACGTACGTCCCCTGCGTCACAATCTCTGGTACCGGGTCCTTGACGCGCTCCGTCCGGAGGAGCTTACGGTTCACTTCCTTACCATCATGACTACTTACCCGATACACCAAACGGTCGATTCCCTTTTCTCCCTTCTGGGTCACCACAGTTTTCCGCCACGACAATTCATCATCTTCGTTTGTCTTCTTTTCAAAAGGCAGTGCCTTATCAATTGTTTCTTCACGGATATCGACTCGTGTCACCACGATACTCGCTCCTCGTCCGACAAACGCCTCGCGTTCGGGCTTGACGATATCATCTTCATCAAGGGCGATACCTACTTCTGCGAGCGCACCTCCCACAGTGGTAGCCAATACGGGAGAGCTTGTTTCTTTCCCGTCCACCCGTACCGAGAGCGTGTGCGTCCGCGTGACGCTGATCCGCATCCCTGGAGTCAAGTGCGTATCTGCGGCTGGAAATACTGTTTCCTTTTCTCTCAAACTGAGCTGGTGACTATCCAAAAACTCCCCGACGGTTTGCTCAGTCACCTGAGGCATAAAAAATTCTAATCCATTGTCTGACAGCCAGATGTTCTTTGGAACGCCAGAAAAACGATCTGGCTTTGGTTGAAAATAATAAGTTCCCAAGAAAGAAAAACAAACAATAGCAAAGAAAGTTATTCCTCTTCGATGCCACTTTGAATGCTTGGTACCGACTTCATGGTTCATGGTTCAATCTTTAAATCGATACTGGAGGGCCTCGGCAATATGACTGAGGGTTACTTCTTCTGACTCGGCCAGATCAGCGATAGTGCGAGCTACTTTGAGCACCCGCATATATCCCCGAGCCGAGAGCTTCATCCGACTCACTGCTTCGTGAAGCGCTGTTCGTGAGGCTTCATCAAGGACACACACTTCTTTCACGGTTTGACTCGACATCTCTGCGTTTGTCCGAAACTTCTTGTTGAGAAATCGATCTCGTTGCTTGGCCCGTGCTCGTTCGACCCGCTCCCGGATATTTTTACTTCGTTCGCCGGCTGGACCATCACCATCGAGTTTCTCTATCTTGACTCGGGGTACTTCCACATGGAGATCAATCCGGTCCATGATTGGTCCGGAGATCTTCAGTTTGTACCGCTCGGCTTGTGATGGGAGGCAGGCGCAGATCCGCTCAGGATCTCCTGCGTAGCCGCAGGGACACGGATTCATAGCCGCAATAAGCATAAACCGAGCAGGAAAACGGAGCGACCCCTTGGCCCGCGATACTGTTACCTCGCCGTCTTCCAGTGGCTGACGCAGATTTTCGAGCACTGCCCTGGAAAACTCGGCAAACTCATCCAAAAAGAGTACTCCTCGATGAGCCAGACTAATCTCACCCGGCCGCGGGTTGGTCCCTCCGCCGACAAGGGACACGGCACTCGCGGTATGATGAGGCGATCGAAAAGGGCGTTTGGTTACGAGCGCATCTCCTCGAGGCAGAACGCCAGCCACCGAAAATATTTTGGTCACTTCTAGACTCTCATCAAAGTCCAGGCGAGGCAGTATCGTGGGGAGGGTCTTGGCGAGAAGCGTCTTGCCACTCCCGGGCGGTCCGACAAAAAGCACGTTGTGACCCCCTGCAGCGGCAATTTCAAGAGCCCGCTTGGCATGTTCCTGACCTCGGACATGCGCCATATCAGCTTCTTCATCCTCTTCCACAAGCTCTGGGACACCAGTCGGAAAGGGCGTGATGAGTGCCTCACCACGCAGATGTGCCACGAGTCCAAAAAGTGTTTCAACCGGGATGACAATGAGTCCCGAGACGAGCGCTGCCTCAGGAGCATTCTCAGCCGGGATATAGAGTTCTGTAAATCCAGCCTCTCGCGCAAAGAGCGCAATAGGGAGGACCCCCTGTACCCGTCGCACCAGACCATCAAGAGCCAACTCGCCGATAAAGAGTTTGCCCGTGTGATCAAAGGCTATTTGCTTGGTGGCCAAGAGGAGCCCGAGAGCCATCGGCACGTCGTAGATAGGCGTAT
>CAZCNN010000038.1:0-2864 GCA_964500505.1 uncultured Bdellovibrionales bacterium
TTGCTGTCATCCTCGAATCCCACCTCGATCCACAGAAGGGGCCCGTGGCCACCGCTCTCATCCGTACCGGAACGCTCAAAGTAGGTCAGGATGTCATCGCGGGCAGTGCCTTCGGACGCATCCGTCGCATTGAGGACTGGAGTGGCAAGAACCTTGAGACTGCTGGCCCATCGACCCCAGCGACCATCTACGGCTTCAATACGACCCCCCAAACCAATGACGTCGTCCAGGTCGTGGGAGGCAAAGGTCTCGCCCGGCTCCGGTCCAAGGAAGCGCTCCTCAAAGATGCCACCAAGAGTAAAACTGGCAAAATTGAGACCGAAGAAGAAAAGGAGAGGAAGCACCTAGTCATTGTCCTCAAGGCTGATGTCCAGGGATCACTCGAGGCCATCGAGCAGATTCTCTCTACCATCAAGTCAGATGAAATCGTACTTGAAATCATGGCATCAGGCGTGGGGAGTATCACAGAATCTGATGTGCGGACTGCCGAGAGCGCGCACGCACTCCTCGTCGGCTTCAATAGCGAACCGACCTCAGTCGCCAAGCGTCTCGCCGAAACGAGCAAGGTTGAAATCGTCACCTACAACATCATCTACAAGCTCGTCGATGCCATCAAAGACCGTCTCTCATCCATGCTTCCCGCAGAAATTGTCCGCACTGATTCGGGCCGTCTCTCAGTCCTCGCTATCTTCAAAACAGGTAAGCACGATATGATCGTGGGTGGTCGCGTCTCAGAGGGCAAGCTCCTCCGTGGCTCTCTCCTCGAAATCAAACGTGGTGACGAAATCGTCGGCCAAGGCAAAATGCTCAATCTCCAACAAAACAAGCAAAATGCCGATGAAGTTGGTCAGGGCAACGAGTGCGGTGTCGTCTTTGAAGGCAACGTCAAAATCGCAATGGGTGATACCCTCATCTGTTACAAAGAAGAGGAGAAGAAGCGAACACTCTAAATAATTTTCAATTTCTAATTTCTAACCAATTTTCAATGTTATTAATTTCATAATTTTGAAATTATTGCATTGTTTAAAATTGGAAATTAAAAATTATGTTTGCCCAGATTCCTCTCCCCGTTCAAAATATCCTGGCCACCCTCAAAGAGGCTGGTTTCGAAGGCTACGTCGTCGGTGGCTCGGTCCGCGACCTCATCCTCGAGCGCACGCCCAAAGACTGGGACGTGACCACCAATGCCTTACCAGACGAAATCCTCGCGCTCTTTCCTGAAAGCTTTTATGAGAATAATTTTGGCACCGTCGGGGTCAAAGTGCCTCGCTTCAGTGTCATGGATGAACGCGCCTCTCTCTCACCTGAAACGGCGCCCAAGGAAATCATCGAGGTAACAACCTATCGCACGGAATCAGGGTACCAGGACCACCGTCGACCAGATGCTGTCTCCTTTACTGCATCCCTGACCGAAGATCTCGCCAGGCGAGATTTTACCATAAACGCCCTGGCCTATGGTCAAAATACCGATGGCCAGTGGTCACTCGTTGATCCCTTTGACGGTGTCAAAGATCTCGAAGCCAAGTGTATCCGGACCGTTGGCAATCCAGAGGAACGCTTCGGAGAAGACGCCCTCCGACTCATGCGGGCTATCCGACTCCTTACCGAGCTCACTCCAAAAGAGCCAGGGGCTAACGAGACACCGTGGCATATTGATCCAGCCACGTTTAACGCTATGGTGAAGCTCTCAGAGCTCCTCACTCATATTTCAAAGGAGCGTCTCCGCGATGAACTCGAGAAAATCATCCTGTCGCCAAACCCAGCGTTCGGTATCGAAAAACTTCACGAAGCCAACCTCCTCCGCTCTATCCTCCCCGAGCTCGAGCTCGGCATCGGCGTCACCCAAAACCTCCACCACATCTACACTGTTTGGGAACACAATCTCCGAGCACTCGCTACCTGTCCCTCCAGTGACCTCACCGTGAGACTCGCCTGTCTCCTCCACGATGTCGGTAAGCCAGCTACCAAGCGGGGTGAGGGGTATCGTTCCACGTTTTACAACCATGATCATGTCGGTGCACGTATTACTGAACAGGTCCTCACTCGACTGCGCTTCCCCAAGGAAGTCATCAACAAGGCTACTCTCCTCGTCGACAATCACCTCTTCTACTACAATGTCGATGAGGTCACCGAAGCGTCCGTACGGCGTCTTGTGAAGCGAGTCGGGCTCGAAAACATGGCTGATTTGATGGCGGTCCGTATTGGTGATAGACTGGGCTCCGGTGTCCCCAAAGGCAAGACTTATAAACTCCGTCATCTCGAGTACATGATCGACAAGGTCTCTCGTGACCCGCTCTCGGTCAAGATGCTCGCCCTGAAAGGGACAGACCTCATAACTGAACTTGGCCTCGCTCCCTCTCCCTTGATCGGTGCCCTCCTTGATGTTCTCCTCTCCGAGGTCATAGACGACCCAGAGCGGAATACCCGTCCGTATCTCCTCAAGCGGGCCAGTGAACTGAAGGACCTCGACCTTACCAAGTTGCGGGCCATCGCCGCCGAAAGGATTGTGGCCGAAAAAAGGAAGGAGGAAAAAAACATCAAAAAGAAGCACTGGGTTAATTAGAAAAATGAGGATTTGCGGAGTGTGGTATAGTGGCATTACGTGCGCTTCGGGTGCGTATAACCCGAGGTTCCCTGCCTGCCGGCAGGCAGGGATTCCCAAAACGGATTAGATTAACGGGGCATAGTATAGTGGTAGTACGCACGCTTCGGGTGCGTGTGGTTCCGGTTCCCCGCCAGCAACGCTTGAAGCGTAGCTTCTGCGGGCTGGGATTCCGGGTACCCCGACAAGTTGTAACGGGACGAGGGAGCGTATAACGGTCATTCTCAAATCTATGAAAATTCACGTAGCCGGTATCACCGAA
>CAZCNN010000039.1:0-2647 GCA_964500505.1 uncultured Bdellovibrionales bacterium
CCGATGACTGATGCCGATGTCCTCGCTCGTGACGGCAAGTTTGTGAAAGTGATGACCAAGGCCATGATTCCGATGGTCAAGGGCTCGCGCATCTTTACCACGTTCAAGGACAATCCGAGTGGTTTCAGTTGGATTGAAAAGGTCCGTGATGAAGATGGTGACTATGTTGGCTTCAAGATTCATCTCTCGCAACCGATCACTGACAAGGTCAAAGTGGACTGGCTCCTCATTGAACAGAAGGAAACGAATCTACCATAATAAATATTCGGTTTCGTAGTATACTAGTAAGGTATGTTCTCGCGCTTCACGCTCAAATCGGTACTCCTTATTCTGGGCCTCCTCATGGTCCCGGTTTTTGGCTACTTCATGTGGTCATCTTCCGATACGCTCGACATAGCCCTGTCACAGTATGGAGGCGCTGGTGGGGGAGTGAGGCAGGATTTCGAGGCACTTCCAACTCTTCCCCTCACGGAAGAAAAAGACGCGTTTACTTTGACCGACAATACGAGTGATGGTATCGATATCCAATTCGTCAATCAATCAGATGCGCCTGCGCTGGGCACCGAGACACCCAAACTCAACCTTTCTTTCCCCAAAGACTATAGTAAACCAATCGAGATTAAACTCGATGATAAGAGGACGGTGAGTATCACCGATCTCTCTGGGAAGAGTGACTATAGTGTAGAGACACTGGGTCAAGAAATGCTCTGGACACAACCGGAGAACGCTTCGTTTTTCCAAAAACTCTTTCCTAAGAAAGACAAAACACCTCGAACCTACCTCAGGTACCAGAGTGATGATGATCGGAAGTCGCTTCTTTATGCCTACCAGAAAGATCAGGCCGCTGGCGAGAAGAAACTGAAGCACTGGACCCTCTACGAGCGCGGTGATGGTATCGAGCAAGAATCCTACCGCATTGAGCAGGCCAAAGTGAAAGTAAATAGTGAGGGTGTCGTAGAAGTCTATTACTATATCGAACAAGACCTGAAGAATGACCAGGCAGCGGCGGAGGTAGATACAAACCTCATGGCCCGGGCCCAGCGGACACTGGCCAAGGAGATGGGCGACGACCTCCTCTCGGGGAGCCATACTCCTGATTTTACTATCCCTAAGCCGTACTATATTGATGTCCAAGGCGAGAAGCATGAGGCCCAGTGGAAGTGGAGTGAAGAGAACGCAACGCTTTCAGTCAGCTTCTCACCGACCTCGTATCCGGTGGCTCTCGACCCGACTTTGTCATTTACCGCGCCAGGAAGCACCACGAGCGGGAGTGTGATAACGGGCGAAGGGGGGATAGGGAGCGGACTTGGCACGTCTATGGCGAGCGGTGACTTCAATGCTGATGGGAAGACTGATTTGGCAGTAGGGGCTTCGACATATGGATTGAACTATGAAGGGAGAGTTTATATTTTCTACAATGATAGTTCTTATGCTCAAATTGCTAGTGGGGCTGATGTGGTGATACACGATAGCACAGGGTATACTCGTTTCGGAACGGCGGTAGCAGCCGGTGATGTGAATGGGGATGGCAGGACCGATCTCATTGCCTCAACGGATCTGTATGACAATACCAGCACGGGCGCTGTCAAAATTTTCTATAATGATGGTTCGTATCCGTCAAACACGGCCGGTGCCGATGTGAGTATCACTGGGGAAGCGAATACCAATTTCGGGAGTGCTCTCAAAACTGGTGACTTTAATACTGATGGTAAAGCTGATATCGTAGTCGGAGCTCCACGGTATTCGAGTGTGACCGGTCGGGCCTACATCTTTTATAACGATGGCTCTATTCCTACGACGGCTGGAACTGCAGATGTCTTTATCAATGGGAATGCGACCAATGATTCCTTTGGGAGTTCGTTTGCAGCGGGAGATGTGAATTCTGATGGGAAGACGGATCTCATCGTTGGTGCGTACACGTATTCATCCTCTACTGGCCGTGCCTACATCTTCTACAACGACGGTTCTATCCCGACAACGGCCGGGAGTGCTGATGTGACCATAACTGGTGAGAATGCGAGTGATACATTTGGTGCCGCATTGACGACCGGTGACTTTGATGCGGACGGTAAGGTTGATTTGGCGTCATCTTCCCCGGTCTATTCTTCGTATGCGGGCCGAGTGTATATCTTTTATGGTGATGGTTCTATCCCTACGACCGCGGCGACTGCAGATGTCAAAATAACGACCTCATATTCGCTCGATGAATTTGGTCGTTCGCTCGGCGCGGGGGACATGAACAATGACGGACGAACCGATCTGGTGGCCAGTGCTGGGAGCTACTTTAACTCTACTGGTCGGACCTACATCTTCTATAACGACGGCTCTATCCCGACCGCGACGGCTTCAGCTGATGTCACGATTACGGGAGAAGGAGGGACATATTTCGGATCATCGCTAGCGACCGGAGACTTCAATGTTGATGGGAAAACCGATGTCGCGGTGGGTGCCAATCTTGCTGCCGGGAATGTTGGTCGGGTCTATATCTTTTACTCCCAAAACGGCCAGGTCAATACCAATCAGAGTATCTTGGGAGTGGCGACCAGTGACCAGTTTGGCATTGCTCTGACAACGGGGGACTTCAATGCCGATGGCCGGACTGACCTGGCAGTCGGAGCCGACGGATACTCATCGAGTACCGGTCGCG
>CAZCNN010000040.1:0-2624 GCA_964500505.1 uncultured Bdellovibrionales bacterium
TCGAGCATGGTGACGATGTCGGTCGCCGTGAAGGAGGTGGCAAGTTCGGTGAGGCCGGACTTTTGCTCGTCAGTCAATTCACCCAAGAGCGCGAGACCCTCCTCGCGGTTAGTGGAGACAAGGAGGAGATCACGGAGGAAGTGGAGGATGAGTCCGGCGAAAAGCGAGAGGTCAGCACCACTCCGACTAATTTCTCGGATGAGTGCGAGACTCCCAAAGAGATCATTCTCACCGATGAGACGGACGAGGGTGGTGACATTGCCTCGTTTGGTGGTGCCGAGGGCTTCTGCGACGGTATCCTCGGTGATTGGACCGACCCCGAGAGACACGATCTGCATAAAGAGTGACTCGGCATCACGCATCCCGCCTTCGGCCGAGAGAGCGATCATCTGGAGGGCTTCATCAGAGATCTTGATCTTTTCTGCTTTGGCAATGTGCGTGAGCTTCTTCACGATACCAGAGACCGGAAAGCGCGAGAGGTCAAAACGCTGACAGCGTGAGAGGATGGTCTCGGGGACCTTGTGGAGGGCGGTGGTAGCCAGGATAAAGACGACGTGAGCTGGTGGCTCCTCGAGCGTTTTTAAGAGCGCATTGAAGGCACCGATTGAGAGCATGTGCACTTCGTCGATGATGTAGACCTTGTGAGAACCAAGTGAGGGTGGGAGAGCGACTGTTTCGCGCAACTCGCGGATATTGTCGACCCCGGTATGTGAGGCAGCATCAATTTCAATGATATCAAAACTTCGTCCTTCTTCGACCAAAAGACAGTGCTGGCATTTGCCACAGGCCTCGGCGCCTTTGCGGTTACTACAGTTGATGGCCTTGGCAAAGAGTCGGGCGAGTGTGGTCTTGCCGGTACCACGTGGTCCGGTAAAGAGGTAGGCGTGCCCGACACGAGCACTCTCGAGAGCGTGTTTGAGCGTGGTGACGATGTGTTTTTGTCCGATAACTTCAGAGAATTTCTGGGGTCGGTATTTGCGGTAAAAAGTAGTAGAAGATGTCATAGTGGTGCCATGAAAAAATTCACCAAAGAGTATTTGGTTTCTCTAGTATATCACACCTGCCCGTCCGTTGGAGGAAACAAAAAAACCCGCCCGCATCGCATGCGCGAAGCGTTTCGGGCAGGCTTCCCGTAGAGAGTAATTGCTTCCGAGCTAGCGCTTGAAGACCAGGAATTTGTACCCGATAAAGTTCCAGGTAAGGACGAGCATCGAGGCAGTGAGGCCGCCGATATTGGCCCAGGTCTTTTCATCAACTCCGAATGGGGCACCGATGATGTTGACGACAAAAGCCGTGATACCGACGTTCAAAAGGAGTCCTACGAGACTGACCATGAGGAACTGGGCGAATTCTTCCCCGACATTGCGCACGCCTTTCTTTTCAAAGGACCAGAACTTATTCCAGACGTAGCTGTTGACGATGGCAGCGAGGACAGAGAAGGACTTGAAGACCACAATCATATAGCCAGTCGAGACATCGCTCAGATAGATAAAGAGATTGTAGATTCCGAGATCGACGACAGTATTGGCGACACCAATGAGGCCAAACTTGGCGAGTTGGAAGAAAAATGGTCGAATCCGTGACAGGTAGTAGCCGACGGCGATGCCGAGCGCTGCGCCTATGGCGAGAGCAGGGATAAAGACGAGAATCGGGACAGGGAGCTTGGCACCGAGGTTGCTAAAGATGAAGGGAGCCAATACTCCGATAAAGGCGCCATTGATGGCGCCAAAGATGAGGTCACGCGGTGTCAGTTTCATGGTTCTCGGGGTAGTAATTACTGTTGCTGGTTGATTTCTTTCTCAATCTCTTCCATATCCCGTACCCAAGCATCAAGCGGGGTAGCTGCTGCCACGCTCCGAGGAGCATCGGTGACTGGAGCGCTGAAGTCTTCTTTGGGGAGATCTTTCTTCCAGTTGTTGACGGGGCTATTTTGTTCGGTAGCCTTGGCCATCTCACCTTCCCAGTCTTTGTGAGCACCCTTTTGGATGATGTTTTCGATAGCAGCCCAGTTGCTGTCGATATCGCGAGGGAGGACCACCGCTACTTCATCGCCAGGGGAGGCCTTGAAGTAGGTGATGGATGCGAGGAGGACACGATGTGGTTTGCCAGAAGCGAGGACATAGTAGTTGCCAGACTCATCCTGGGTGACGACACCGAGGGCATGACGTCGTTCGATCGGACCAATCTGCTTATAGAGAAACGTGCCGTTGTCGGTGATCGTGAGTTTGAGCATATCGCCCTCTACGAGCTTGGACTTGGAGGCGTAGTTGGCTGGGACGGGGTACTGCTTACCATCGGTACCGAGCATAATCTGGCCATCGAATGTTCCTTCAATAACCGTACCATTGGATGCATCGACTTCAAGCTTGCGCGGACGACCGGTCTTTTTCTTGCCTTCAAGTTGCAGGAGCATGGCTTTGGCACCCTGGATGGTTTTCTCCGCGTTGTTCACCATGTCGCGAAGCGCCTGGATTTTCATCGCCTGCTCGGCATCGTTTTTGGATTCCTCTTCTGGAGGATTGGTAAGCTGGACCATAGTTTTTGTGTTTCGCACGCTTTCATTTTTGGTATGAAAACGGCGCCCCTTTACTTTTTGTTTTTTAATGTCCTTATTATATACCATA
>CAZCNN010000041.1:0-2545 GCA_964500505.1 uncultured Bdellovibrionales bacterium
CCGAGGAAGGTGGCGAATTGGGGGAGGGTGATACGGAAGACCGTATTATTGGCTTGGGCCTCGTCTTCTACGTCTGTCACCACGTAGAGGGTATCTGAGCCAAAGCGTGGGAGGAGCTGGAGGGGAGCGGTACCGAGAGTGAGGAGGTCAGAGAGGTTACGCCGGTCACGGTTGTCGAGCTCGATCATTTTCACGTTTTTGCCGAGAGAGAAGATGACATGCTCGTAGTCTTCAGCCCACTGGACATTGCGTACTGGGGTCGAGAAGCGGGCGATCTGGACGATACTATCGGCTGATCGAAAGGGCTGGGTCTCCCAGTCGCGGTTGAAATAGACCGAGATCTCATTGTCGCTATAGAGGAGGAGTTTTTTGCCGTCGTCTGAGTACTGGATGCTCGTGATGCCCCGAGCCAGCTCCCTCAGGTGAGTAGGAGCTTTTTCGTTGTAGACACTGAGTGTTCCGGTGGTCTCTTCGATCATCGCGAGCCGGGTATCATCGTAGCTGATGAGCGAATATATGCCCCCTGGGGCGAGTGTGAGGGCTGTGTCGGTGATTTGTTTGGGACTCTGATCATTCCCATCGCCGTTTATCTCATAGACCAGGCCATCACGGCCGAGGTAGAGGAGCTTGTTCCCGGAGAGATCATAAGCCGAAACGTATGGGGAGATGAGGGTGGCACTCGGTGTCTCAGAGCGAGTATCGAGCCGGTAGAGAGACTGGTCAGAGAGAAAAAAGAGAAAGTCGCGGGTCGTCGCATCCCAGCGGGGCGCACGGAGGGGAGCCGAGATGCCGGAGAGGGTGTCGATAGTCTTGGCGCTTTTCGACTCGATATCGACGATGGTAAAGAATGGGACAGCGTCTTTGATAAGGGGGATGATGAGCTTGTGACTCTCGGGGGACCACTCGATATTGGTCTCGATAGTCGGGAGAAAGCGGGCCTCCGTGGTCGAAAATACCTCCTCGCTTTGTTCGCTGGTGATGTCGAGGAGGTCGACCGAATAGCGCTCGCCCTCTCGCTTGACGACAGCCAAGAGACCATTGGGAGCCGGGAACATCTTGATGACACGTTCGGTCCCAGAGACTGCTTCACGGGGGTAGTTTTCTTCAACCAGAAAGATGTTCCAAAACTCGGTGGTGAGTCCGCTCGCGATGACAAATTTCTTACCCCAGCTCTGATACCCTGGGGCGCTCACTTCAACAAAGTGCTCCCCGGGATTGAGTCCAGACACCTGGATGGAGTTGTTGAGGATGCCGAGCTTCTTCTCGGGAATCTCCTCGTCATCGATGCGGATACGTACTGTTTCTACGTTCGTTTTGAGGGAGAGTGAGCCAGTATAGACAAAGATGCCACGTTCGATGCTGAAGCGGTAGCCATAGGCATAAAAGAGGACCGAAGAGGCAGTAACAAAAAACGAAGCCGTAAAGATAAGAAACAGGATGAGGCGGTGGCGGAGGGTAATCATAGAGGAAAGGATAAATATGTCCTTAGTATACCCCAAAACGGGGCTGTCTGGAAAAGATGGGGAAACCGGCGTATACTAGAGGGGTGATCTTCCGCTGATACGCTCTGTATGGACTTTTTGAATAATTTCTTTGCAACGCTTGATATCCCCAAGAACCTGGCCGGAGACCTCTCTCTTCTCCTCTTGTTTGTGGTCTTGAGTATCGCGTTCGGCTTCATTTTTGGCCGTTGGAAGCTCGTCAATATCTTGATTAACGTCTATATCGTCGTTGCCTTTTTGAGCGTCCTCCCTAAGGAAATTCTCGCTTTTTCGCCCTATGCCAAGGCAGGAGCTTTTTTGGCCCTCCTCTTTTTCCTCTCCACGGTTGATGACCGACTGTTTGATGTCCATATCACCAGCGCTGGGACGGACTTCTTTTGGCGATTGTTTGTGATGAGTATCCTCGTGACGGGGATGCTCGTGAGCGTCACCCTCGCCTTTCTCCCCAAGTCACTCTCTACTGCGTATATCTCGACCACCGCTTATGGGTATTTTGCCTCACCCTTTGCGCTCATCTTTTGGATGGCCATACCGCTACTCCTCCTCTTGTTTATCAACAATCGTTTGAAGTAAGAAAAAGCCACCCGGAGCGCGGTCGCGGGTGGCGTGTTGATGGCCTGTCTACACCTGTGGCTCTGGCTGGTAAGGGTGACGCTCCCTTTCGGTGAGCATCCACCAGATACATCCAGTCAGGTAGCAGAGGAGGATGGGCAGGATAAGGTTCACCGGCCAGTTCACCTCCGTCATGAACACGATGCCAATCCCTGAGCCAGCAGGAACCAGGATGTACTCCTGAATGTGGCTGTTATTGATTGTCATGAGTGCCATGACGATGCAAGTAACGCCCCAGTAGAGGAACAAGTAGGCAGAGAACATCGCTCCACTTGTCCATGCGTTGCCAGTATCCTCCCGCAGGAGTTGTGTGAGCAGGATCGTTATGAGTTCAAGACCCATCATGAGTGCGAGGGCCGAAACGAAAGACATGACGGCCTTGTTGAGGGGGTAGTTCATGGCAGCTCCTTACCACTCAGGGTGGCGGATGA
>CAZCNN010000042.1:0-2431 GCA_964500505.1 uncultured Bdellovibrionales bacterium
GCGGTGGCCACGGGCCCCTTCTGTGGATCGAGGTGGGATTCGAGGATGACAGCAAAACCGTCGCGCTTTTGGTCAGCCCGAAAGTCCTCGACTTCAGAAAGGAGGAGAATATTGTCGAGGAGCTTGTCAATATTGATATTATTCTTGGCGGAGAGCTCGGTACACATGGTTTCGCCACCCCATTCTTCAAACATGATGCCGTGCTCGGCGAGCTCCTGTTTGACGCGATCGGGCTTGGCTTCGGGCTTATCGATCTTGTTGATGGCGACAATGACGGGGAGTTTGTGTTCTTTCAGGTACTCGATGACTTCCTTGGTCTGGGGGCGGACGCCATCGTCGGCAGCCACCACCAAAATAGCGATGTCAGCAATAGAGAGACCGCGCTTGCGCATGGCAGCAAAGGCTTCGTGGCCGGGGGTATCGATGAAGGTGATGAGTTCCTTGTGCTTTTTGGCTTGGTAGGCACTGATATGCTGGGTGATACCACCGGCTTCGCCAGCGGCTACACTCGTCTTTCTGATGGTGTCGAGTAGCGTCGTCTTGCCGTGGTCGACATGACCGAGAATGGTGACAATCGGAGGTCGGGGGGAGAGATTCTTACCAGAGTTCTTTTCTTCGGCCAAGAGCTTATTTAAGCCTTCAAGAGTGAGGCTCCCTTCGAGGATCTCTTCTTCGGCCGGGACGGTCTCCATACCGAGGTCGGACGCGATGACGCTCGCGGTATCAAAATCAATTTCTTCGTTGATGGTGGCGAGAATACCGTTTTTCATCAGTTCGGTGATGACGCTCGCTACTGGGACATCCAAAAGCTCGGCCAGTTTTTTGACGGTGACCGATGAGGGGAGGCTAACTTTTTTGACGGGTGTTTCTTCGCTCATAGTGAGGCTATAGTTAGGAGGATGACAAGTAAAGGGATAAGACAATTAGATGGTGACTGGTTTTCCATTCATAGCTTCTCGGATGGCTTGTTTTTCTTCTTCCGTAAAGGGAAAGCCATCGGTTGAGCCAGCAAGTACCGGTTTGGCGTAGACGCGGGTACCTTCTCTCGTATGGAGTGAAGAGATAACGACGCCGGAATTTTTGCCATCGAGGAGAACGACGCTAAAGCTCTGGTTGCCACCAACCTCCTTAAAAGGGTTGAAGCGGATGACATGAGTTTTGTGAAGACTCTTGAGTCCAAGCTCACGCAGGCGGTTGGATATTTCGAAGAGTTCTTGGATTTCCTGATCCAGCTCTCGTACTTCTCGCAACTGCTCGTCTAAGACGGTCTCTAAATCACGACCATTTTTGCCTGAAAGAAAGGCTTTTTGCTTGGATCGGAGCTCGCGGACGCGGAGGAGAAGAAAAATCACGAGAATGACCAAAATAACCTCGCCAATGATGAGCGCCCAGATTCCACCCTGTACGAGCGCAGGGGACGCTTGAAGCAAAGCAGTCATGTCGGGTACCATAAGGCTTTGTTTGCTACGATATCACGTTTTTAGCGTATTGTAAAGCCATATTTTGGCAAACGGCGGCAGTTAGAGGGGGGGCGACTAGAAATAAATCAAAAAAGTGCTATGCTTGAGGAGAAAGCAATTCTTTAAGGTAAATGCTATGAAAGCACTAGGAGCAGGGGTTATTGTGGTGATTCTCCTTATTGGGGCGTATCTCTGGTCAGTTAAGGAAGCGCCCAAAGAGGCTCAAGAAGCCAACATGAAGACAGTGGAATCAGTTCCGGCACCGGAAGCGACAGAGAAGAAGACGGTGATTGGTTCGATCAAGGAAGCAATGGGTCTCGGTACCGCCCTTCGTTGTACCTATGCAGTCGGAGAAGGCACTCAGGCTGTCACCTCGGAAGTGTATGTGAGTGGCGGGAAATTCAAGACATCGTCTCAGGTAAATGGGGTCAAGATGGAGGCGTTATTTGATGGGAAGACTCAGTATATGTGGATGAGTGGGAGCAACGAGGGGATGAAGATGGAGATGGCTTGCCTCGACCAGCTGAAAACTTCTTTGCCGGCGAGTGAGGGGACTCAGTCCTCCACGCCAGAGGACTACCAAAAATCCTTTGATATGGCCAAAAATGTCTCTTGTGAGCCAGCCCCTGGTACGGACTTCTCAATACCGACTACAGTCCAGTTTACTGATCAGTGCGCCCTCATGGAGCAAATGACCAAAATGATGCCCAAGGGGTATCCTGGGCAGTAGGAAGAGTGAGAGAGGAATCAAAAAACGATGCCACCCGGCATCGTTTTTTCTTGCTTCGCTGCGGAGATGAGAGGATTCGGTCAGGGATAATTCTGTCGCCGACGCTCCAGAATTTCCACGACCCTGGCTCACGGTTTCGCGTACTCGCGAAACATCGCTCCGCCTTTCTCATCCTCACGAAAGTGCCGCAGGGCGCTTTCTCCTCTTCCTCGTTCACTCTGTTCACGGCGGTGTTTTTTGA
>CAZCNN010000043.1:0-2148 GCA_964500505.1 uncultured Bdellovibrionales bacterium
CAAAAAGTCCTGCCTGGAGGAATATCGAGACCACACCGAGCGAACGAAGCCACAAGAGTCCGATAAACCCCCGAAAGAACACTTCGTAGAAAAGTACCATGAGGGGCGCCATGAGGGCCTCGTAGAGGAGAAACCACAAGAAATCTGTCTGGATACTCAGTGGTAGTAGGTACGCACTTCCAAACGAAGTGTATCGATCGAGTCCATACATGATCACCAGTCCGAGAGAGAGCGAGAGAAGAGAGAGGAACACCCCCGCAAAAACATTCCCGCCCTGCCAGCCCATATTGTGAAGTGGCTCCTTCAATACTATTTTACAATATAACGCTGGAACCACCAAGAAGAAGGCCACCATGACGAGGAGCATCTGAAACACTGGATTGACTTTGTCTGCCTGAGTAAAGTATCCCAAGAAAAAAACACTAAACACTGCCAAGAGTCCGGTAATAAAAAATCGCTTGTTGAATAGTGCTTCCATAGTATTAAACCTTTTTTGGAGACGAATTCTGATCTGCTTCCACCGTGGCAGCCTCCTGCGCCATCTGTGCCTGAGCTACCTGGGCCATTTGCTGCTGTCTCATTCGTTGGGAAATGACGAGGGTTTCCAGTCGGGCTAGTTCTATTTTAGCCTCATCCGCGCCTTTTAGAGCTTGCCAATACGCATAAGCGACACAGACCGTCGAGAACGGGATAAGACTCACCTCCGGAATCGAATCAAAGCACCCGAGAATAAACACTACCAACCGTACCTTCCACTTGCCTTTACCCCACAAAAATATGAAAAGATACACTGAGATAAATAGTCCGAGGAACTCGGTCACGACTGCTGCCAATATTGTAGCGGTCAGCATATCAATCAGCGAGTCCTTGGCCAGAGCAAAGGCAAAAGCTGGAATAAATGGCGAAAGATCACCATTTTTAATCGCAGCCCTGTGCTTCAGAGCGAGACTCGACGCATCCCTGACTGTACCAAGTTGAGTCGCCATACAGAGTTCTAGTTGCCCGAATCGAAGTCGCGCTTGGCCTCCTCAATTTCAAGCAGTTGACGTGGGTCCGACGTAATAATCTGATCTTCACTGTACGACGCAATAATCTTGATAGCCGCATGCTTGGTCCCAGCGAAGAATATCCCTTCTCCGACGTTACTCTCTAAGAGGAGGAACTTCTCATGATCTGTGAGAAAGAACGTCTCTGCAATGAGATCGATGGACGAGGGCGACTGTCGGAGGAGGAGCTGGAGAGAGGAGTTGGTGATAATTGGCTTCCCGTAGCGTGACGACATAAAGTCGCCGATATCCTGGGTAATAGTGGTGAGACCGGTAAAGTACTTGCGACAGCGCTTGGCAATACCAAAGAGGAAACTCGCTGCGTCTTCGTGTTGCATCATGACCCAGGCCTCGTCCACGACGATAACCCGCTTCTTCATGTGGGTGCGAATCTCGTTCCATATGAACTGGAGGATGATATACATAGCGATTGGCCGGAGTTCTTCTTCCAAGTCGCGAATGTTAAAGGCCACGAGCTGGTTATTCATCTCGATATTCGTCTGTTTGTCGAGAAATCCGCCAAAAATACCCTCAGTGTAGCGCTCGAGTCGAGCCGAAAGCGACTCGGCACCCTCCATATTCTGGAGCACGGCGTAGAGGTCCGACATCGTCGGGAAAGACGCACTATCAAACTGCGAGAAATCACTCGCCTCGGTGATATCACGGATAGCATAGGTCTCTCGGATGGCCCGGTCCAAGATCGAGTCTTCCTCTGGCGTCACTGACCCGAGCATGAGGTGGAGGAGCCCCACCAGGTTAGCGATGGTATTGCGGAATACTCCAGCCGTATCCTCATCTTCGACCTTCTTCGGCAAATCAAACGGATTGAGGTGGACATCAGAGTTGAGCGATACCTTGAGGAACGTCCCCCCGACAGCCTCACAGAGGTGTTTGTATTCATTTTCAGGGTCGAGAATAATGACGCTCGCGCCAAACATCATGGAGCGGAGTACTTCGAGCTTGACCGTATAGCTCTTACCAGCACCAGACTTGGCAAACACCACCATATTGGCATTTTCCATCTTGAACCGGTCAAAGAGGATGAGACTATTGTTGTGTCGGTTGATACCATAGAGCACCCCTTGATTTGAGGACAAGTCCG